>CAZYPJ010000145.1:0-9869 GCA_964649365.1 uncultured Anaerolineales bacterium
CCTCCGGCGATAGTCATCCGACGGCGGCGGGCAACCAAAAAGCCAGCGCCGAGTTCGCGCCGCTGCTCAACGTGTTCTATCACCGCTGGAAGGCGAGCGGGCCGACCTCTTTCGGCGCCCCGACCATATGGCTACGCAACTATGCGCGCAGCGCCGGCGGGTGGACGAGCCAGGATGTTTATCCGCGCATGGTGGGCGATGTGAACGGCGATGGGCGCGCCGACATGGTAGGATGCGGCAGCAAGGGCGTCTATGTGGCGCTCTCGACCGGCTCGACGTTCGGCGCCCCGGCGCTGTGGATCAATACGTTCGGCAAGTCGGCCGGCGGATGGACGAGCCAGAATACCTATCCGCGCATGGTGGGCGATGTGAACGGCGATGGGCGCGCCGACATGGTAGGATGCGGCAGCAAGGGCGTCTATGTGGCGCTCTCGACCGGCTCGACGTTCGGCGCCCCGGCGCTGTGGGTGCAGCAGTTTGGGCCGAGCGTTGGCGATTGGCCCAACCAGAACGAAACGCCCCGAGTCGTGGGTGACGCGAACGGCGATGGTCGCGCCGATGTGATCGGTTTCGGCGCTAACGGCGTGCAGGTGGCGCTCTCCACCGGTTCGGCGTTCGGCGCCCCCACGCAATGGATTGCCACTTATGGTAAATCATCAGGCGGCTGGACCAGCCAGGACCTCTATCCCCGCGCCGTTGGCGACGCTGACGGCGACGGTGACGCCGATGTGGTGGGGTTTGGCAATGCGGGGACGTACGTGTCTCCGGCGGAGTAGGGGCCGGGCATGATGAGCAATGAACCACTCGTAGAGGCGCTGGCCTTTATCAAAAGATGTGTTCGCCAAAGACGGCTATTCTGGACCTATCACGTCAATATGCGGCTTCAAGGGCGCTCCATTTCGCGCCAGATGATCCAGGACGCCGTAGATAGCTTGGAGATTATCGAGGCATATCCTGACGACAAGTACCTGCCGAGCTATCTTGTGTTGGCTTGCGCCCAAGGAGTCATGTTTCACATCCTATTCGCAATAGATACACAAGGCGATAATGTTCGCGTTGTGACAGCGTATCGGCCAGACCCCGGGCAATGGAGCGCGGATCTAAAGAGGAGACAATAAAATGAGATGTCACGTGTGCGGCGCAGAACTAGAGCCGCTCGTCACTGATCTTCCTTTCAAGGTGAGCGAAAGCACGATTGTGATCGTAAGGGGCTTGCCGGTCAAGCAATGCAGCAATTGCCAAGAGTTCCTTATCGAAGATGTTGTGATGGGAAACGTTGAGGAAATCTTGAGCAGCGTGGGGGCGGCGGCAGAGATAGAGGTGGTGCGGTTTGCGGCTTGAACCAAGCTGTTCGACCGCGCCTAAGAGATAGCGGTGTTCAGATATTCAAAGATATTGGGGAGGACGTATGAGCTACGGACATTGGGGCAAGGTGTTGCGCGTGAACCTGACGACGGGAGCTATCACCACTGAAGAGATGGACGAGGCTTTCCAGCGGCGCTATGTAGGGGGGTGGGGCTTTATCGCCCATTACCTGCTGGCCGAGCTGGCCCCGGGCATTGACCCGCTGGGGCCGGAAAACAAGCTGATCTGGACCACTGGCCCGCTCACCGGGCAGGCGGTGGCGGGCGGCGGGCGCAATATCATCGGCGGCAAGTCGCCGCTCACCGGCGGGTTTGGCGCGGCAGAAGCGGGCGGCTTTTTCGCCGCCGAGTTCAAGCGCGCTGGGTTCGATACCGTCATCGTCGATGGCGTCTCGCCCAAGCCCGTTTATCTGTGGATCAAGGACGGCCAGGCCGAGTTGCGCGACGCCTCGCACCTGTGGGGCCGAGAGACTGCCGACGTTGAGGCCGCTATCCGTGAAGAGCTGGGCGATAAGCGCATTCGCGTGTCGCAGTGCGGCCCGGCGGGTGAAAAGATGGTGCGTTTCGCCAACGTTATCCACGATTCCTGCCGCGCCGCCGGGCGCACCGGCCTGGGCGCAGTGATGGGGTCCAAGCGCTTTCGCGCCATCGCTGTACGCGGCAGCAAAGCCCCTGACGTGGCCGACCCCGACAAAATCCGCGAGATGGCCCATTGGATGCGCGACCATTATATGGAAACGGGCGCGGCAGTCTTTTCGACGCTGGGCACGATGCGCATGATACGCGTCAACAACGGCGTCGGCGGGTTGCCTACGCGTAATTTCCGCGACGGCGTGTTTGAGGGCTATGAGAAAATCTCTGCCGAAGTGCAGATGGATACCATTACGGTGGATCGCGACACCTGCTTCGGCTGCCCCATCCGCTGCAAATGGGTGGTCGAGGTCAAGGACGACCAGTATCCGGTCGAGCGCAAGTACGGCGGCCCGGAATACGAGACCGTCGGCGCGTTTGGTTCGTGCTGCGGCGTGGACGATATCAAGGTGACGGCCTACGCCAGCCAGCTTTGCAACGCCAACGGGCTGGATTCCATCGGCGCCGGCGTCACCATCTCGTGCGCGATGGAATGCTACGAGCATGGCCTGCTCACCCAGGCCGATACCGACGGCATTGATCTGCGCTTTGGCAACGGCGAAGCGGTCATCGCGGCGCTCAAAAAGATCATTGCGCGCGAGGGGTTCGGCAATCTGCTGGCGGAAGGCTCCAAGCGCCTGACGGACAAGATCGGCGGCGATGCGCCCAAGTATGCTATGCAGGTCAAGGGCCAAGAGGTCGCCATGCACGACCCCCGCACCAAGTACGGCCATGCGCTGGGCGTCGCTGTCTCGCCCACCGGCGCCGACCACATGCACTCGGTGCACGACACGGCCTACCAGACCAAAGCTGGCGTCGCCATTCTGGAGCCGGTGGGCATCCACGAGCCGTTGCCCTGGGATGACCTCTCGCTCGACAAGGTGCGCATGGTGCGCTATGCCATCATGTGGCGCGTGGGCATGAACATGACGGGCGTGTGCATGTTCCATCCCTGGACGCCGCAGCAGACGATGGATCTGATCGCGGCAGCCACCGGTTGGAATACCTCCGTCATGGATCTATGGCTGGCGGGCGAGCGCGCCTACGACATGGCGCGGGCGTTCAACGCCCGCGAGGGCTTTGGCCCCGAGGACGATTGGTTGCCGGAGCGCTTTTTCACCGGTGTGGCCGAAGGGCCAGTGGCGGGGCGCGGCCTCAACCGCGAGCGTTTTGCCCAGGCGATCCAAGAATGGTACGCGCTGAACGGGTATGACCCGCGCACCGCCTGCCCCACGCGCGCCAAGCTACAAGATTTGGGCGTGGGCTGGGTGGCCGATAAAGTGGAGGAGGCGAAAGGATGCAAGTCGTTGGATTTGTAGGCAGCCCACGCGTTCGCGGCAACACCGAGCTATTGGTGGCCGAGGCGCTCAGGGGCGCGGCCAGCGCCGGGGCCGAAATCGAACTTGTAGCGCTGAACAGGCTCACCATCTCGCCTTGCCAGGCGTGCGATAGTTGCCGCAAGACGGGCCGCTGCCGCATCCAGGATGACATGCAGCCGCTGTACGAGAAGGCGCTCAACGCCGACGCGCTGATCCTGGGCACGCCGATCTATTTCTGGGGGCCGAGCGCCCAGCTCAAGACGTTCATTGATCGCTGGTATTCCTTCACCGAGCGAGAGAAGGACGAAAAGCTGGCGGGCAAGGGGTTGGCGCTGATCTGCGCGCACGCTGATTCCGACATGACCACCGCCGACGCGGCAGTGACCATCGTGCGCCGCACAGCACATTGGTACAGGATGAACCTACGCGAGCCGCTGCTGGCCGTGGCCGGCGATCGCGGCGCAATCGCCAAGGACGCCGCGACCATGCGGCGAGCGTTCGAGTTGGGGGTTAGCCTGGTAAAGTCGTAACCGACGACCAATAGAAGGATGCAAAACACGAGAGCCGGGCTTTTGACCCGGCTCTCGCGCCTCTCCTCCTGCTACGGGGTGTTGTCTGATTGGTATTCGCCCTGCCCTCGCCTTTTATTGCGCCAGTTCTAGCGGCGCGCCGCTGGAATAGATCACCACCAACAACGGGCGGCGGCATAGGTCGGGGTATTCCGACGAGGCGAAATCGTACTCTACCGAGACATCCGCCGCGCCGCGCAGAGCCACGCCCTGGTTGCAACTGGGGTCGGCGGCCCACGCGCGGGCCAGCCCCGTCACCCCGAAAGTGTACCACGAACGATCCCACGCTGTCCAGACGGCGTCGCTGGCGGCCTGGTCGCGATCCGCTGCGCCATTGGCCCCGGCGACTTCCCACTTGGCCTCCGCTGTGGCATCCGTAAAAGTCGCCTCATCCTCAGCCCAAGCGGCCTGGAGGCCGAACAGCTCAATGTTCAGCGGGTTGGCGTTGGAGCGTTCGGTGTTGTAGAGACTCAATGTGGCCAACTCGACGTTAGCCCCGTTGGGCAGCGCCTCGGCCAGGTCGAACTTGACGAGCGCGTTGTGCTCCTCGCCATAGCGCACCTTCAGGCGCGTGTCGTCGCCGGCGTTGGCGGCCGGCTGCCAGGCGCCGATCCAGGCGTCGGCGGCGCCTTCATAGGTCACGCCCGCAATCTCGACGCCCTGCTGTAACGCGACTGTCTCAATGGCCACGGCGGGGTCGAGCGCCAGGGTGAACTCGTCCGACCAGCTCCAATTGCCCGCCAGGTCGCGGCTGCCCACCTTGAAGGCATAATTACCCGCCACATCGCCGAACAAGAAGGTGTATTGCCAATGGCCGCAATCATCGGCCACCATCGCGCCGTCGAAAGCGAAATCTACCGCGCCGGGGCGCCTGGCCCACATCTGCAAGCGGGCGCCATCCTCGGCCACGCCCAGCAGCGTCAGCTCGCCCGCTTGCGCGGGGTCGGCGCCCAGGCCAGGCGCGTCGGCGGCGATGACGTGAGCAGGGGCGGGCGGCGTGGCGTCCACCGTGTAGCTCACACTGGCCGCGCGGACGTTGCCCGCGCAATCGGTAGCCGTGACAGTATAGATGTGCGCGCCCTCGGCGCTCGACCAGCCAGTTTCGATTACTATGGGGTTGGCGTCGCAATTATCGCTCACGACGAACGCGCCAGCCGGTAGATTCGTCGGGTTGTACACGGCGCCATCCAGCGGCGCGGCGATCTGGATCACGGGAGCTTGGGGGTCAATGATATAATCTACCGAACGGGCGGCTACGTTGCCCGCCGCATCCTGCGTGGTGATGGTGAGCGTGTAATGGCAAGGGCCGCCGGTCGTTTCGGTCTTTACCTGAAACAACGGGTCGAGGTTGTCGAAGGCGTCGAACAGGTCGTTGGGGTTGGGCGCCTCTTGGAAGCACATCGAGGTTCCCAGGTTGAGGCTGATCAGTGGAGCGGTGTTGTCCACTGTGTAAACCACCTGCGCCGAGCCGATGTTGCCCGCCTGGTCGGTAGCAGTGACGACGAACACCCGCACGCCCTCGACGGTGGAGTAGCCCATCTGCGTGACGGTGGGCGCGGGATCGTCGTCGTCCGTCACGGTAAAGGCGGCGGCGGGGACATTCTCGCTGGTGTAAAAAGCGCCGTTGGCCGGGGCCGTGATCGTCACCACCGGCGCCGCGCCGTTCAGTTGCGCCGCGAATGCCGCCCCGCCCGCTTTGCGCGGACCTTCCGCCAGGGCCAAACTCGTCAGGCTCAGGAAAAGCGCAATCGCTAATGCAATGATCCACAGCCTTTTCATAAGACCCCTTCCGCTGCGCTAGGCGCAACCACATCCGCTAGACTGCTTTCATTCTAGCAAGACCTAGTTTACGGCAGGTTAACGTTTGGTTGCAAATTGATCTAAAGATGGGCGGCGCATGACCATTGGACAATTCCAGAGATCGGTATTATCCTTGCGCCTGATTTCGTCGAGGGATAGGGAGTGTATGGTTCACATCGTTACTGATAGCACGGCGGATCTCGGCCCAGAGTTAGCCCAACGTTACGGCATTCAGATCGTCCCGTTGTCGGTGCACATCGGCGGGCAAGTGTATCGAGATGGCATAGATATCGGGCCAGAGCAGGTCTATGCGCTGGTGGAAGAGTTGGGCGAATTGCCAAAGACGGCGGCGCCCTCGATAGCGGAATATGCCTGTGTTTTTGACCGGCCAGAGGATTGCCTGTATATCGGCATCTCGTCGCGGCTATCGAGCAGTGTGCAAAACGCTCGCCTGGCCGCCGCCGATTTCGCCCCCGGCCACGTTCGCGTGGTGGATTCGCTCAACCTCTCCACTGGCGTCGGCTTGTTGGCGCTGGCCGCCGCTGAGTTGCGCGATCACGGCTGTACAGCGGAAGAGATCGAGCGTGAGGTGTTGGCGCTGACGCCGCGCGTGCGCACGGCGTTCGTCATTGATACGCTGCGCTACCTCTATCTAGGCGGGCGTTGCACAGCGTTGCAGAGCATCGTGGGGAGCCTTATCAAGCTGCACCCCATTATTCAGGTGCAGCCCGACGGCACGTTGGGGGTGGGGGCCAAAGTGCGAGGCGACCGACGGCGTGGCGTGGCCGCGCTGCTGGCCGATTTCGAGGCTCACCTGGGCGAGGTGGATCTCCATCGCGTGTTCGTCACCCATTCCGGTTGCATCGCCGACGCCGAGTATTTGGCGACAGAGTTGCGCCGCTTCTCGCCGGCCCCCGAAGAGGTGCTCATTACCCAAGCAGGGTGCGTCATATCGAGCCACTGCGGCCCGAACACCGTGGGCATTCTGTACATTCGCAAACCGGCGGCATAGCGCACGAACCTGAGTCACAGAACGAAACACCAAGACACCAAGGCACAAAGGTTTATTGTCTGTGTCTTGGTGTCTATGGTTGTTATACCTTTGGGACGGGATCAAAGTGTGGTATTTCTGATCTCCGATCCCTGCTATTTGACCCGGCCGGCCTGCACGCCCTCGATAAAGCCCTTGGCGCGCGCGGTGAGGCCCGCCCAATCGCCAGAGGCGATGAGCTTGTTATTGACCAGGCTCGACCCTACACCCACGCACGACGCACCCGCGCGGATGAACTCGGCCACGTTGTTCAGCTCCACGCCGCCCACCGGCGCCAGCTTGATATGCGGCAGTGGTGCCAGCACAGCCTTGATATAATCGGGGCCAAAGGCGCTGCACGGGAACACCTTGACGACATCGGCCCCTACTTCCCAGGCCTGCACGATCTCGGTGGGGGTGAGCGCCCCGGGCATGGCAGGCACGCTGTAGCGGTTGCACAATGTGATCACCGCCGGGTTGAGGTTGGGCGCCACCACAAAGCGCGCCCCGGCCAGGATCGCCGCCCGCGCCGTCTCGGGGTCGAGCACAGTGCCCGCGCCAAAGAGCACATCATCGCCGAACCGCTCGCTCACCTTGCTCAGGATGTCGAGCGCCCCCGGCGTCGTCATGGTGAACTCGATATAGCGCACGCCGCCCGCCGCGATGGC
This sequence comes from uncultured Anaerolineales bacterium, assembly GCA_964649365.1. Classification (GTDB taxonomy): domain Bacteria; phylum Chloroflexota; class Anaerolineae; order UBA1429; family UBA1429; genus CAZYPJ01. The sequence continues at coordinate 7,381 of CAZYPJ010000145.1, forward strand.
CTCGGCCACCTTCATCAAGCTGTCGGACGAATTGAGCCGCACGATGGCGACCACGCCCGTGTCTATCATGCCTTGAAGCATCTTGATCTTGTCCATTTCGCTCGCCTCTTTAAAAGATGATCTGCCTGGGCAGATGGTGGGATGATACGCTCAAATCGCCCTTAGCGCAAGCCCTGGCGGCGCCTTGCTATCGCGCTGCCCCGGTTCGCTCACGGCGTAGCTGGATGATCTCGCTGGCCGATTCTTCGATGGATTTCGAGGTCACATCTATCATTCCCCAGCCTCCCCGGCGAAAGATGTCGCGGGCGTGGCGCAACTCTTCGCGGATGTAATCCAACTCGGCGTAATCGGTGGGGGCGCTCATGCCCAGGCGGGTGAGGCGCACGCGCCGCAGCAGCGCTAGTCGTTCGGCCTCGATGGTGAGCGCGAACACTCTGGTCGGGTCGGCCAAGAAAAGCTGGGGCGGCGGCTCGGTGTTGGCCACCAGCGGCACATTGGCCACCAACCAGCCGTGCGAGGCCAGGTACATGCTGAGGGGCGTTTTGCTGGTGCGCGAGACGCCGGTGAGCACAATTTCGGCGCGATCTAGCTCGTGGGCGCGCAGGCCGTCGTCGTGGGCCACAGCGAACTCGATGGCCTCGATCCGCCGGAAGTAGTCCTCGCCGATGGGCTGGGACTTGTCGGGCCGGGTCGTGGGGCTGAGCTCTAGGATGTCGGCGAGCCGCAAAATGGCCGATCCCAACAGGTCAACCGAGGGTACATTGAAATGGCGGGCAAAGAACAACGCCGCTTGCCGCAATTGGCTGTTGACCAGCGCATGGGCGACGCCGGCGTTGGCGTCGTGGGCCGCCTGGTAGGCCGCGGCGATATCTTGGCGCGAGCCGACGGTGGGCGTTGCGGCGACAAGGGTCGCATCGTCGGCCCCGCAAGCGCGCAAAGCGGCCGTGAACATAGGCCGGGGATCCATTTCTTGGGTATCGGCAAGAAGGTAGAAAACGCGAGCTTCGCTCATCGTACTGCCCCCTGTCAATTTGGATAATGGTCACTGACCTGGCGCGAGTCTAGCATGGTTTGATCGGCGGCGCAACTCGTCCGTCCCACCCACTTGCGAAAGGGCGTAACGAAAACCTACCCTCGCGCGTCACACGCTATGGATTGCGTTATGCAAGCCCCCCTCTGGCCGCGCGAGCGGCGTGACGAAATTGTCATGAGCCTGTCAGGGCGATTTCATGTTGCCGCAAGGCGGCCAGGGTACAATCGGGCCAGTATCATAAGCAGGAGGTCTGCATGAACAGGAGAATGATCGGAATCGTAGTGGTAGCGCTGCTGTTGGTGTGGGCTGCTGCCGCTGCGTTGGTGCGCGCTGATAACGGAGGCGACCAGGCGTATGTGGCGAGCCAGGCCCCCCAGGATGAACCCACCATACCGCCGGAACCCACGGCTACATCCTCCGCTACGCCCATCCGGATGCATGTCGAAGTGACCTTGACGGGCGGGCCGGCGCGTTTCTGCTCGGGTTGGAACTTGTATTATACCTTCCGCCTCACCAACACCCACCCCACCGATGCGCTGACCAATCTCGTTGTCACCGATGCGGTGCCGCTGGGCACGTGGTACGCCCCCGGCGGGATCACGGGGACGATTTCGGGCACATTCGACGCTGAAAACAACTTGCTGACTTGGCAAGCGCCGTCGGTGGAGGCGGGCGAAGCGGTCGAAGCGCGGCTGACGTTGCACTCTTACTCCGGCCTGGCGCCCGGTACGATCATCACCAACACCTTTGTCTATGCGGGCGATCAGTTGGAAGAGCCGGGGCAAGTCGAGCTTGGCCTGGTGGCTGACCCCAGCATCTGCCCCACGGCGACCCCTACCCCCACGCGCACTAGCACGCCGACGCGCACTGCTACCGCGACAGAGACAGCCACCGCGACCCCCACGCGCACGGCTTCGCCTACCCTCAAGCCTGGCATGTTCCTGCCGCTGATTGCCAACTGAGCGGCAGGGCAAATGGAAAACAATCCCGACAGTCGTCTGTCGGGATTGTTGGTTTTTGGTCAACGAAGGTTATCTGTGCTCTGTGCGGTAACATAGAACTGCCATCATACGTCTCACCCTGTAGAACGCGCAACGGCTCGACGCCGCGCCCAATCTGCGCTGCTGGCTTCGTGAAAAAATCGTCATGCGGCGACGCGCGAGTCGGGTTGCGCGCTTATTCCAAGATCGGAGGTACGGATGAACAAAAGGACAATAGGGATCGTGGCGACGGCGCTCATGCTGTTGTGGGTGGCCGCCGCCGCGTTGGTGCGCGCCGATGACGGCGTCGGCCAGATCTCTCAGGTTCGTCAGATCGTATTGGATGATCCGACGATTCCCGCGGAACCCACGATCCCACCGGAACCCACCGTCACCGCTACGGCTACGGCCACAACGACGCCTACGCAGATCGAAGTGACCCTGACGGGCGGCCCAGCGCGCTTTTGCCCGGGTTG
>CAZYPJ010000146.1:0-9760 GCA_964649365.1 uncultured Anaerolineales bacterium
GTCGCGTTGGATCGTGTCGCTGATCTTGGCCGCCGTCGTGGGGCTGTACATCCTCATGCCTATTGGGTTTGGCATTGCAGCCGTCTATCCTGCCAAGCAGACGGTAGGCGGGCCGCCGGCAGGCTTTCAGACGGTCGCGCTGCAAACCGACGACAGCGTGTCGCTGGCAGCGTGGTACGCGCCCCCTATCAACGGCGCAACCATCATCCTGGTTCATGGGGCAGGCGGCTCGCGCCAAGAGATGCGCAGCCACGCCCAGATGCTGACGCGCCACGGTTACGGTGTGTTGGCGCTCGATCTGCGCGGCTTTGGAGAGAGCGAGGGCGTCACCAATCGTTTCGGTTGGCGGGGGACGAGCGACATCGGCGCCGCCGTCGCCTATTTGCAGGCGCGCGGCGAGGCGCAGATCATCGGCGGCTTGGGGTCGTCGCTAGGCGGCGAAGTGTTGCTGGGCGCAGCGTCCACCTACCCGGCGCTCCGAGCCATTGTCGCCGACGGCGCCACGCGGCGCTGCGTAGAAGAGCTGCGGGCGCTGCCTTCGGAGCGCCCACTGGTGCGCAATTTTGTGGCCCGTGTGATGTACGCCACCGTCCGTGTGCTCAGCGGCGACCGTCCGCCTGCGCCGCTGCTCGACTCGATGGCCGCGGCCGACTCTACATCCTTCTTGCTGATTGCGGGCGGCGCCAACGAGCTAGAAGTGGCGTTCAACGAGCTGTTTACTGCGACAGTGGGCGAGCGGGCGACGTTGTGGGTGGCGCCAGACGCCCCGCATACTGGCGCGTTCAGCCTCTATCCCGACGAATACGAACGGCGCGTGATCGCATTTTTCGACGCCGCCTTGCTGGGCAGATAGCCTGGAGGCAAGGCGTTTTTCCTTTGACCCTCTGACCGATCTGTGTTAAGATTGCTCCCAATCTTGGCGGGGAGAATGGTGCATATGGGCCGCAACGATGAGGTCGGTAGGCCAATGGGTCATGCGCGGCAGGCGCTGACATGGGCGCTGGTATTTGCGCTCACACTTGGCGCACTGTCGGGTTGCGTCCGATCCAAGCCGCCGCGCACCACCAGCGCCACCAAGGCGCCCACCCTCGCCGCTCAGTCCGCCGACGCCACGCCAACCGTGTCCGCGCCCCCTACGGTCTTGCCTACCCAGCCTTTAGCGACGCCCACTTTTCCCATGCCGCCCACGCCTTTGCCCACTATGCAAGGGGGCATCCCTCCCGTGCCGGTGACGATTGCAGCAGGCGAGGCTGCTACGGCGTACCCCCTGCCCACGGCCACGCCCACTGTTCTAACCATCACGCTGACGCCCACCGTGCAGGCCGGCGTCACGGTTACGCCCACCACCTACCCTGTAGGTGATGTGACCTATACCGTTAAAGCGGGCGATACACTGTCATCCATCGCGCGACAATTTCAATCGTCGGTGGTAGCCATCATGGCCCGCAACAATATCGCCAACTCGAACGATATCCGTGTGGGCCAGACGCTCATCGTCCCAGCGGGGTCAGGGCCTTCCACTACACCTATCATCAACACCGTTCATCACACTGTCAAAGCTGGCGAGACGCTCTCATCCATCTCACGTCTCTATCGCACCACAGTAAGCGCCATTCTCACACAGAATCCTTCAGTGAGCACGACGCAGCTCTCAGTAGGCACAGTACTCACCATCACGGTAGGCACAGCGCCGGTGGTGCGCACGCACACGGTTAGGCGCGGCGAGAATCTGGCCACTATTGCGCGCAAGTACGGCGTGAGTATGGCGGCGTTGGTGCAAGCCAATGGACTTACCAACCCCAACAATGTGCGCGTGGGACAGGTGCTTATCATCCCAGCGAAATAACATCGGGGTGAGTTTGTACATAACGCACAACCCACCCTGTCAGTATTTTGTCAAGCAGCCCTTGACGATCCCTAACTTTGCGCTATAATTCCCAGGAAACATATCGGCGCGAAGGAGTCCTTTGCGAGGTTCGCTGTATAGATCGCCGGTCATTATTGATGCTGTCTGTGTAGTCGGCCCCTCGTAAAGAGCGCGCAGATATGCCGAAAGGAGGTGGAGCGGAGAACCGTCTTCGTTCGTGAAGAGTTTTACCATGCAATGCGAAACATGAGGAGGAAAGATGTTGGGTAACAAGCGTTTTGCAGTGCTGATGGCCATCGCCCTGGTAGCGGTAATGGCCCTCAGTGGATGCGCCGGCTCGGGCGCCAAAGGCCCCGAGATCAACATGAACCTGAACGGCGAGCCGCCGACGATTGATCCGTCGTTGGCCGAGGACACGACGTCGAACACGTGCACCGAGCAGTTCTTTCTCGGTCTGACCGACTTTGACGACAAGTCCCAAGTAGTGCCGGAACTGGCTACCGAGTGGAGCGTCTCGGACGACGGTTTGGTGTGGACGTTCAAGATGCGCAAAGATGTTCAGTGGGTGCAGTACGCCCCAGCCACCAAGAAGACGACCAAGAAGCGTCCCGTCACTGCTCATGATATCGTGTATGCCGTCAAGCGCACCATCAACCCCGAAACGGCCTCGAACTATGCCTATGTGGACTATATTATCAAGAATGCCGAGGCCGTGAACACGGGCGAGAACAAAGATCTGGATTCCGTCGGCGTCAAGGCCGTGGATGATTACACCGTCGAGTTCACCCTGGAGCAGCCCGCCGGCTACTTCCCGGGCATCGCCGGCATGTGGGTGAACCGTCCTCAGCCTAAGGAGGCCATTGAAGCCGGCGGCGAGAAATGGACTGAACCTGGCGCTATTTGGACCAACGGCGCTTACATGCTCGACACTTGGGAGCATGAAGCCAAGATGATTATGGTCAAGAACCCCTATTTCTACAACGCCAAGAACGTCCAGATCGCCAAAATCAACTGGGTGATGGTGACGGAAGAATCCACCGAGTTCGCCATGTACGAGAACGGCGAACTTGACGTCGCCAACCCGCCGCTGGACGACATGGATCGCGTCAAGTCCGATCCAGTGCTCTCCAAAGAGCTGTACATCGCCCCATCGCTCTGCACCTATTACTATGGCTTTAACACCACCAAAGCGCCCATGGATAACCCCAAAGTGCGCTTGGCCTTCTCGTTGGCCATTGACCGGCAAAAGCTGATCGACACGGTGACCAAGGGTGAACAGAAACCGGCCAAGTCGTTCGCTTGCCCGGGCATCTTTGGCAACGTGGCGGAAGATCCGAGCTTTGTGGGTGTGGCCTTTGACCCTGCTAGGGCCAAACAAGTGCTTGCTGAAGCGGGTTATCCCGACGGCAAGGGGCTGCCCGAAGTGACGTTGACGTTCAACACCAGCGAAGGCCATCAAAAAATCGCCCAGTTCATTCAGCAATCCTGGAAAGAGAACCTGGGTGTTGACGTCAAGCTGGCCAACCAGGAATGGGCCGTCTATCTGAAGGCTGTTGACGAGGATGCGCCCATGATCTACCGCCTGGGCTGGTGCGCCGACTATCCCGACCAGAACAACTGGGTGCTGGAAGTCTTCCATCCCAAGAAGAGCTCCAACCCCACCAAGTGGGATCCCGAGTCGGACAGCGCCAAGCGCTTCATGGAAGCTACCGAAAAGGCTGCTGCTTCGTCCGATCCGGCCGAGCGCAAAGCGCTCTATGCTGAGGCCGAGAAGATCCTGTGCGAAGAAGAGGCCATCATCGCCCCTATCTACTACTATACCACCGTCGTGTGCACCAAGCCCTATGTCAAGCGAACTTATTCGCCCATGAGCCTAGAGCACATTGATCAGTGGAAGATCGAAAAGTAGAGCCTAGCAACAAGGCATACAGCCACGTGACCCTTGCTGGTCACGTGGCTGTACTATTATGTACATTCTGCTATCTGTGGTATAATCCCTGCGCCATCATGCGCCCTGGCAAGGTGACGCACCCGCGCCAGGCTCGATTCTATAGCGCGTCAAGGAGGTCAGCAGCACAAACATGGGGAGATATATAATCCGCCGTATTCTCTGGATGATTCCGGTTATTCTGTTCATTTCTCTCATCACCTTTGCCTTGGTGCACGCTGTGCCAGGCGGCCCTTTTGACCGCGAAAAAAAGCTGCCCGCTGAAATTATCGCCAATCTCAATAGATACTATGGTCTCGACCAACCCCTGTGGAAACAATACACCGATTATATGGGGATCACCCGCAACCCCTCTGGCGAGTTCCACGGCGTCTTGCAAGGCAAATTCGCGCAGTCATTTCGTACGCGCTGCCGCACTGTCAATGATATATTTGCCGATCATCTGCCTGTCTCAGCCACATTAGGGCTGGCGGCGCTGATCATCGCCGTAGGCATTGGCGTGCCGCTGGGGGTGGTGGCCGCCCTCAAACAGAACACTGGCTGGGATTATCTGAGCATGAGCATCGCTATATTCGGCGTCTCAGTGCCCAACATTGTGCTCGGCCCTCTTTTTATTTTTGTCTTTGCCCTTACGCTTCATTGGTTCCCTGTAGCCGGTTGGGGCAATCTAGATCAAGCGGTGATGCCCGCTACAGCTTTGGGGCTTGGTTCTTCGGCCATCATCGCGCGCCTCACCCGCGCCAGCATGTTGCAGGTCATCCGCGAAGACTACATTCGCACCGCTCGCGCTAAAGGCCTCAGCGAAAAGGTAGTGATGGTGCGCCATGCGCTCAAGAACGCCTTTATCCCTGTCGCCACTATTTTGGGGCCGATGTTCGCTGCCCTGGTGACTGGGACGCTGGTCGTTGAGCAGATCTTTGCGATTCCGGGTTTGGGCAAGTACTTTGTCACTAGCATCACCCAGCGCGACTATCCGGTGGTGATGGGTACTGCGCTGCTCTATGCCTTGTTCTTGGTGGTCGCTAATCTGATCGTGGATATTACTTATGCCTTCTTGGATCCCAGAATTCAGTATTCGTAGTATTAATATATAGGGAGGGGAATACCCCATGACTGAACAACAGCGCGCCATTCAGCGCCTCAAGACCAATACCTGGGAAAAAGAGGGCAAAGCTTCTGAAAAAGTAACTAGTCTTTGGAGCGACGCTCTTCGGCGACTATTGCGCAACCGCGCCGCCGTCCTGGGAGCTATCATCATTCTTATCCTGATCCTGTTGGGCATTTTTGCCGAGCAAGTGGCGCCCTATCACTATGCCGAAGGCGATTCGAACGAGAACTATTTGGTGCCGCACTGGATGACCCAAGTCTTTCCTGGAGACATGGCGTCCTACGCCAAGATCGGCGACAAGTGTATCTTTGGCGCCGATTACCTGGGCCGCGACCTGTTGAGCCGCCTGATCTATGGTATCCGCATTTCATTGCCAACCGGTTTTATCGGCGCTATGACGGCGCTGATCATCGGCCTGGTCTATGGCAGCATCTCGGGCTACTATGGGGGCCGGGTGGACGACATCATGATGCGCATCGTGGACATCATGTATGCCTTCCCCACCATGCTGCTGATTATCCTGTTGATGGCTTTCTTCAAGACCACCTTTAGCGGCGGTGCGCAGCCTGGCACTGCTGCCTACAACTTTAACCGCATCAACCAAGCGATTGACTCTTTGCTCGGCTTGCAGGGCGGCGGCATGTTGTTCATCTTTATGGGCATCGGCATCACAGCCTGGATGGGCACAGCCCGCCTGGCGCGCGGCCAAATCCTCTCGATCAAGCAAAAAGAGTTCATCGAAGCGTCGCACATGATCGGCGCACGCGATCTACGCATCATTGTGCGCCACATCCTACCGAATATTATCGGGCCTATCCTGGTGTCGGTGACGCTGGCCATCCCCTCGTACATCGAGACGGAGGTCTTTTTGAGCTTTATCGGCCTGGGAGTGGACCCCCCGACGCCAAGCTGGGGTTCGATGATCTCGGAAGGCTCAAAGGCCATCCGCTCGTATCCAAACCAAGTGTTGTTTCCGGCATTGGCGTTGGCGCTCACCATGTTTGCGTTCAACTTTTTGGGTGACGGCTTGCGCGACGCGCTGGATCCGCGCATGAAGGGCACGTCGTAATCATCAAGCCAATGCTCGCGAGGGGCTAGGCTATCCGACTGCGCCGCAACCAGGCGATTCGTGCCGTTCTGGTTGTTGGTTGAACCTACGACGGCAGAAAACTATGTCCAAAAAAACACTGCTCATCCTGATTATCGTCGCTGGCGTGTTGTGCGCCCTGTTGGCCATCTGCGCCACAGCGGGCTATATCGCCTATCGCGCTTACCGCGTTGCGGATGATCTGCCATCCCTGGATGTTACACCCGAGTCGGGCGCGCCGCCCGCCGAGGCGAGAGGCGCCGGCGGTGTGTTGCGTTTGGCGGGCGGGCTGCCGCCCACACTCGACCCGGCGATGGCGCAAGATAGCACCTCGGCGGAGTATATCGCCCATCTGTTTAGCGGTCTGGTGAGCCTGGATAGCAAACTCGATATCGTGCCCGACTTGGCCGAAAAGTGGGAGGTCGGCGAGGATGGGCGCACGTTTACATTTACTTTGCGGGCTGGGGTCACGTTTGCCGACGGCAGGCCGATCACGGCGCAGGATTTTGTCTATTCCATCGAACGGGCGTGCAGCCCCGAGTTGGGTTCGCCGGTGGCGACCAGCTACCTGAACGACATCGTGGGCGTAGCCGAGTTCGCCGCCGGTCAGGCCGACCACATCGCTGGGCTAGAGGCGCTTTCTGAAAACGAGCTACGTATCCAGATTGACGCCCCCAAAGCCTATTTCCTGGCCAAGCTGACCTATCCTACCGCTTTCGTGGTGGATCGGGCGCAGATTGAAAAAGAGGGCGATTCCTGGCAACGTCAACCGAATGGCAGCGGGCCGTTCGTGCTGGAAAGCCTGAGCAAAGACCGTATCGTGTTGACGCGAAACGCGCGTTATTATCGCGGCGCGCCGGCGCTGGAGCGCGTCGAGTACGTTCTCAGCGGCGGCTCGCCTATGACGATGTACGAAAATGACCAACTCGACATCGTCGAGGTCTCTGCCTACGAGATCGAGCGTGTGCTTGACCCCGATAATCCGCTCAACGCCGACCTGCACAAGGCGTCGGAGCTTTCGGTAGAATACCTGGGGCTGAATGTGAACCTGCCGCCCTTTGATGACCCGGCGGTGCGGCAGGCGTTCGCGCAAGCTATTGACAAAGAAAAGCTGGCTGGCCTAGTGCTCAACGACACTGCTACGCCCGCGCGTTCGATTTTGCCGCCGGCCATGCCCGATTTCGACCCGGCCTTTGTGGGCCTGTCCTACGATCCCGAGAAAGCCAGGCAGCTTTTGGCTAGTTCGCGCTATGGACAAGAGGGCAAAATGCCGCCGGTAGTGCTGGCCATCAGCGGCACCAGCGGCGAGATGCCAGCCACTACTCGCGCCGTCTTGGGCATGATTGAAGAGAATCTGGGAATCACCGTCACTGTTGAGCAGGTAGATTGGCCCGACTATCTGAACGATATGAACGAGCAACGCTACCAGATGTTCGAGGTAGGTTGGATTGCAGATTATCCCGATTCGCAGAACTTTTTAGACATTCTTTTTCACAGCGCCAGCACGCAGAACCACACCGGCTACAAGAACGCCGAGGTAGATCGGCTGTTGGAGCAAGCCCGCGTGGAACGCGACCCGGCGCAACGCACGGCGCTCTATCGCCAGGCGGAGACCATCATTGTGAGCGAAGCTCCGTGGATCCCTTTGACTCACGGCGTCACTTATGCGCTGGCCACGCCTGATGTCAAAGGATATGAGCCGAGCGCGGCGATCTATCCCTGGCTGCTGGATGTGAGCATTGAGAAATAAGGGCGCAATATATATCGCGCCTACAGTTTGATAGCACGACGAGCAATCATTATTTAGCATTATCCTTTGCGCAGAGAGGTGTGAATGGCGCCACTACTAGAGGTCAAAAATCTACAGACCCAGTTTGCTACCCAGGATGGCGTGGTGCACGCGGTGAACGGCGTGAGTTTTGCCCTGGAAGAGGGCGAGACATTGGGCGTGGTGGGTGAAAGTGGTTGCGGTAAAAGCGTGAGTATGCTCTCGATGATGCGCCTGATCCCACAGCCACCGGGCAAGATTGTGAACGGCGAAGTGCTGTTTGAGGGGCGCGACCTGCTCAAACTAAGCGAGGAAGAGATCCGCCAGGTGCGCGGCAACAAAATCGCCATGATCTTTCAAGACCCGATGACCTCGCTCAACCCGGTGCTGACTATCGGGCGGCAAGTGGGCGAGGCGCTGGAGCTACACCTGGGCATGGACAAGGACAAAGCGCGCGAGCGCGGCATCGAGTTGCTCTCGATGGTGGGCATCCCCGATGCGGCCAAGCGCATTGATGACTATCCGCACCAGTTTTCGGGCGGTATGCGCCAACGCGCCATGATCGCCATGGCGCTATCGTGCAACCCCCAGTTGCTGATCGCCGACGAACCCACTACGGCGCTGGACGTGACCATTCAGGCTGGCATCATTGATCTGGTCAAAGAGCTGCGCCGCGAGTTGGGCATGGCTATCATCTGGATCACCCACGATCTAGGGGTAGTGGCCGGATTGGTAGATCGTGTGCAGGTAATGTACGCTGGCTATGTGGTCGAGCGCGCCGAAGTCAAAGAGTTCTACCGTAACCCGCGCCATCCCTATTCGCTGGGGCTGTTGGGGTCGCTGCCCCGACTCGACGCGCAAACGCACGAAAAGCTCACCCCCATCGAGGGCCGACCGCCCGATTTGATCGACTTGAACGCGGGCTGCCCGTTCTATGATCGTTGCCGGTTCCGCGTGGCCAAATGCCTGGAAACGAACCCGCCGCTGAATGACATCGGCCAAAAGCACGAAGTCGCCTGCTGGGTAGATGTGAACAAGGGGGCAGCCAGATGACGCCAAACAACAATGAAGCGCTGGTGCGGGTTCAGAACTTGAAAATGTACTTTCCCATCACTCAGGGGATTGTCATCCAGCGACATATCGGCGACGTCAAAGCAGTGGACGACGTGAGTTTTGACATCTATCGCGGCGAAACGCTGGGTCTGGTGGGTGAAAGCGGTTGCGGCAAATCCACTACCGGCCGTGCGATCCTACAACTCTATCGGCCCACCTCTGGTTCGGTCTATTACGAAAAAGAAGACCTCACCAAGGTCAAGGGCGAGCAGTTGCGCCGGATGCGCCGCAACATGCAGATGATCTTTCAGGACCCCTACGCCTCGCTCAACCCGCGCATGACGGTGGGCGGCATTGTGGGCGAGCCGCTCGAAGTACACAACATCCTGCCGCAGCAAACCGAGCGCCGCGCTCGTGTGCAGGAATTGCTCGAAACGGTGGGGCTGAACCCTTATTTCATCAACCGCTATCCGCACGAATTCTCGGGCGGCCAGCGGCAGCGCATCGGCATCGCGCGGGCGTTGGCAGTGCAGCCAGCGTTTATCGTGTGCGACGAGCCGATCTCGGCGCTGGACGTATCCATCCAGGCGCAAATAATCAACCTGCTGGAGCAGTTGCAGGAGCAGTTCAACCTGACTTATTTGTTCATCGCTCACGACTTATCGGTAGTGCGCCACATTTCGACGCGCATCGCCGTGATGTATCTGGGCAAGATCGTAGAGCTAACCGATCGAGGCACGCTCTATGATAATCCGCTCCATCCCTACACCCAGGCATTGCTTTCGGCGGTGCCGATTCCCGACCCAATGGTGGAGGAAAAGCGGCAGCGCATCCTGCTGCAGGGCGATCTTCCTTCTAACTCTAACCCGCCCAAGGGTTGTAACTTTTGCACCCGCTCTCAGGTGGAGATGGATATATGCCCCGAGCAT
>CAZYPJ010000147.1:0-9745 GCA_964649365.1 uncultured Anaerolineales bacterium
AGCGGCAGGCTGAAACTAGACCCCGTTGCCCCTGCGGCGATTATCCCGGCTCTGTTCCAAATATTGATTGAGCATTTCTATGCTGTATCGACGGTGTCCACCGGGCGTTCGGAAAGGAATCAGCCCTCCCTCCTTTTCAATCTTGCTGAGCGTCAAGAGACTCACCCGCAAGTACTGCGCGGCTTCTTTTGCTGTCATTAAACTCTGGCGTTCGTATTCCACAATCAAGCCTCCCCGCTATTGCAATCCCTATATCAGTGAAACCTTATGAACTTAAAAGTTACAGAAATTATAGCACAAGTGACCCACTAATCAATAAAGCAACCGTCAATTTTCCGTAAAAAATGCGAAGATAGGACTCTCGCCATCGGCGCCCCGCCGCATTTGAGCGCGAAACAAGGGCGTTCATTTGCGAGATTGACGACCTCTGGTTAGAATGTGATCAATAGCCAAAATCGCACGGCTCATTTTCAAGGGCTACGGTGCGCTGTGGCAGGACCATCCTGTGAAAGATGGCGGTTCTATGCAAAGGCCGCAAGCCCAACCGACGATCCGGCCATACCTACTCTATGCCCTGTTTGGTGCCATTATCTTTGGCGTTGGCCTGTGGTTGGCCCGGTGGGCGTTAATATCACAGGCCGCTGAACCATCGAATACCGCTCCCGCTCCGCCTACATCGGCAGCTACGATATTGCAGACGCTGTCTCCGACCATGCCTGTTACACCCAGCCTCACGGCCAGCACAACGCTGACACCTACGGAGACGAGCACTCTCACGCCCTGGCCGACCGATACACCTTCTTCGACGCCAACCATAGCTCATACTGAAACCCCTACCGAGCAACCAACGCTATCGTTCACGCCCGCGCCGCTTCCCACACCCGATGGGGTTTGCCGTGCTCTCAATGTGCCAATTCTCATGTACCATTACGTTTCAATCCCGCCTGCGGGAGCAGACTCGGTCCGACGCGATCTTTCCGTCACGCCGCAGCGCTTTGAGGAGCAGTTGCTCTATTTGCGCGAGGCGGGTTACACCTGTATTACGCTGTATGATCTAGCTCTGGCGTTGCAAATCGGCCAGCCCTTGCCTGCCAAACCGGTAGTTATCACGTTCGACGACGGCTATCGCGATAATTACACCCAGGCATTTCCACTTTTGCGTCAATACGGTTTCGCGGCAACCTTCTTTCTTATCACTAAACCTATTGACGAGGGTCAGGCCGATTACGTGACTTGGGAACAAGTGATCGAGATGGATGCAGCAGGCATGAATATGGAAGCTCACGGTTATACACACTCTGACTTGCGTGGCCGAGATGTAGATTACCTGGTATGGCAAGTTCTGGGGGCCAAAGAAGCCATCGAGGCGCGCACACACAAACCGGTGCGCTTTTTCGCCTATCCATCGGGCAAGTATGATGAACAGACCATGCGCGTTCTACACTCGGCTAATTACTGGGGCGCAGTCACGATCACCAACGGCATCACCCAACGGTCGGAACGCGTTTTTCAACTCGATCGTGTCCGCGTTCGTGGAAGCTATACTGCCAGCAAATTGGCCGCCGTTTTGTCCGCCTATGAAGATCAAACGATAATAGAAGAGGCCCTCCCGTGTACTATGACGCCCTTACCATAGCCGCCATTCGCGACGAGCTGGAGGCGCGACTGGTCGGCGGGCGCGTGCAGCGCGTGGTGCAAATTGCCGAGTTGGTGATCGGCCTGGAGATCTATGCCGGCCAACGTCATCAGTTGTTGCTCAGCGCCGAGGCGCGTTCGCCGCGCGTTTTGCTCGCCGAGGACAAGTTGCGTCGCGGCGTGGAAAAGCCCTCACCGCTACACCTACTGCTGGCCAAATATGTAGATGGGGCGCGGCTCACCGCTATCGAGCAGCCGCCATTGGAGCGCGTGCTGCGCTTGCGTTTTGAAGGAGCGTATGGGCCGGTGGACTTGGTAGCCGAGTTGATGGGCCGCTACAGCAATATCATTTTGCTCGCGCCCGATGGCGTGATTATGGAGGCGATCAAGCGCGTGCCCGCTTCGATCAATCGCTATCGCACCATCTTGCCCCAACATCCCTATGCGCCGCCTCCGCCGCAGGCCAAAGAAAACCCTCGCCTGTTGACGGCGCTCCATCTGCGCGAGCTGCTCGCTGCACAGCCCGAAGGGCCATGGTGGCGGCGGTTGGTAGATGCCATATCGGGCATTAGCCCGCTGTTGGCCCGCGAGATCGTCTATCGCGCTACAGAAGAAGATGAATCGTCCGAGCCGCCGGACGTCGCGCAATGCGCCGCGTTGCTGGCTGCGCTCGACGCGCTCATGCGCCTGCCTGAAACCCATGCTTGGTCGCCGTGCATCGCCTTTGAAGAAGACCAACCCCGCGCCTATGCTCCCTATGACCTGACGCATTGGTTGGTGCGCGAACCCGCGTCCAGTATCAGCGAGGCTATTACGCGCGTGGAGAACGCCAAGCAGACGTTCGATGCCTATAAACAGGTGCGCGACCGCTTGCGCGATTTGATCGAAGAGCAAAGAACGCGACAGAATACCAGGTTGGCATCCTTGCGCCGTTCGCTAACGCCCCAAGCCGAAATTGACGCATTGCAATGGCGCGCCAACGCCATCTTGGCATTGGCTTGGAAGATTGCCCCGAGACAGCGCGAATTGGTAGTGAATCCTGCCGAATTGGGTTTGAATACAGGAGAAGCGAACCAGCCGGTGCATATTCCTCTCGACCCTACACTTTCGCCGGCGGAGAACGCGCAAAAGCTGTTTCGTGAATACCACAAAATGAAGACCGCCGCCGATGAAGTGCCGCCGCTGATCGAACAGGGAGAGCGCGAGTTGGAATACCTCGCACAGTTGAGCGCCGAGGTAGAGCTAGCCGAGAATCGCTCGGAACTAGATCAAGTAGAGCGTGAGATGATCGAAGCGGGTTACATTGCCGCGCGCGACAAAAAGCCCAAATCCACGGTTCCGAACGCATTGCTGAGCAGGCGCGCCCAAGATGGTACATTGATTTTAGTAGGCCGCAACAGTCAACAGAACGATGAAGTAACCTTTCGGCGCGGCGCGCCCGACGATCTATGGCTACACGCCCACGGTGCGCCTGGCGCGCACGTCATTATCAAATGTGCTGGGCAGCCGGTAGATGAGGATACCCTGCTCTTGGCGGCGCGGTTGGCGGCCTATTACTCTGAGGCGCGGCGCGAGCCGTGCGTACAGGTGGATTACACTGCCCGACGCTATGTGCGCCACATCAAAGACGCCCACCCGGGCATGGTCACCTATACTCATGAACAAACCCTGGTAGTAGAACCCGATTTGGACGAGATCAGCGACAGCGCGAACGAGTGGTAGTTCACAGGAGGGCGCGCCTAAATGCTAGCTGCCGACACCTTTGAGCGCCTGGTCGCTGAGGCCGTGAATGCGTTGCCCGAGTGGGTGCGCGAGCAGATGGATAATGTCGAGATCACTATCGCGCCGTGGCCAAGCCCCGATCAATTGCGCGCCGCCAATGTACGTCGGGGAGGTATGTTGTTGGGACTATATGAAGGAGTGCCGCTTACAAAACGCGGTCGGGGGGACACTCTTGCGCCTCCCGCCCGCATCACGCTCTTTCAACGTCCACTCGAATTGCACGCAGGCAGCTCCGCCTCGTTAGCGCCGCTCATCCAGCAGACGATCATCCACGAGATTGCCCATCATTTCGGCATCTCGGATGAAAAGCTCGACCAATTGGGCTACTGACTCCAACGACAATCTATCCTTCGGGTTGCTTCCAAGTCGGAATCATTCCGACGCGAGGATCCACTTCAGCCTGTGTTTTCTTCCCTTCCGGCCTGACCTTGACCTCGATAGTCTCACTCTGCACCTGGTTGCCCGCCGAATCGTAGGCGATAACATGAATCTTGTGCGGCCCATAGATCGTGGTATCAGTCACAGCCGGCGTCCAGCGCAAAGTATAAGGCGCGACTGTGGAGAATCCAAGCAATTGTTCGTCGAGATAGAACTCAACCTTACCCATCGAAACATTATCCTGGGCATCTACCTGGATATTGATCCACTCATCTTTGGGGAACTCGAACTCTTGATCGGGCGAGGGCGCCATGATGCTCAGCGTAGGCGAAATGTTATCCACTATTACCTGCACCGACGTGGTACTAACACCGCTTCCGGCTGCCGCCGAAAGCTGCAAGGTGTAGAGACCGTCTAGCCCCTGGGTATCCCAGTTCTCCAATACGTTGTTATCCACGCTGTTGCTGTGCTCTGACCCAATGGTAACCCAGTCGTTCGGCGTCATCCCTTGACCAACCTGGACCCAATACTTTTGCAGGCCGCCGGGCTTGGCGTTGCCCATGATCGGTATGATCCCACGAACGGCTTGATACGACTTGGGGCTGATAATAGCCACATCGGTCGCTATTGCTCCCGCGCCATGGATATCACAATACTCAGTGGGGGGCTGAGGGATGTTTTGTTCTCGCACCCAGTCGTTAGCCTCGGCAGGATAGATATCAAACACTTTTTGTTCGATATCTTCGGGTGGGCAGTAGGCCGTAGCCAGTTTGCCCGATGCCTTACAGATTTGGAAAGGTTGATGAATATCATCGTATTCGGTGGGCGCAGTGCCTTTGATAAAGATCTCTTGCATACGGGCAGGCGAATAATCTGTGGGCAGCTTCCCCGAGGTCGAATCCACAATAACCGTCTCGATATTGGCTGGCCGCGTAAAGCCCTCTACGGGCAGCCCTTCGTGCAGCCAGGTGATGATGTCGTGCCAAATCGGGCCGGCTGTGCGCACGCCATCGGCGGCGTTCTTCATCGCTTCATAGTTGGTATTGCCTGTCCAAACACCTACGACATATTGCGGCGTGTAACCCACCGTCCAGCCATCGTGAAAATCGTTGGTGGTGCCCGTCTTGACAGCAGCAGGGCGCTCTTTGATCTTGAGCACGCTATCAGCCCCGAAAGCAGCCGAACGAGCTGCGTTATCTGAAAGGATATCAGTAATCAGAAAGGCCACCTCAGGGCGAATCGTCTCGCGACGCTGAGGGCCTTGATACTCATACAGCACTTTGCCCTTAGCGTCCGTAACCTTGAGGATCGCCACGGGATCGAGACTGCGATAACCCTCTTTGACTTGATCTCCTGGTATCGGTTCGCCAACCATCATGCCGCCATTGGCAAAGACGCTAAAAGCGTATGTCATATCGAGCAGCGTCACCTCGCCGCCGCCCAACGTAAGCGAGAGACCATAGTAGGCATCATTCAGCGTGTTGATGCCCATCAGATGGGCCGTCTCGACCACTTTCATCGAGCCTACTTTGTTCATCATCGCCACAGCAGGCACATTATAGGAACACGCCAACGCCCTTCGCAAAAGCATAGGACCTTTGAATTTACGCGAATAGTTTTCAGGCACATAGGGTGCGTTGGGTGGATCGGGAAAACTGGTACGTACATCCATGACCATAGTCGCGGGCGTATAGCCGTGCGCAAAGGCTGTGGCATAAGTAAACGGTTTGAAACTAGAGCCGGGTTGGCGCGGCGAGATCGCCATGTTGATCTGGCCGTCAATAGTGCGGTCGAAATAGTCCAGGCTGCCCACTATTGCCTTGATCTCGGCGGTTTTGGCGTCGAGTACCACGGCAGCCGCATTGTGCACATTGTGTTTTTCGCTGATGGCCGCGATGTGTTGCTGGACTAGCTCTTGCGCCTTGTTCTGGATGTCGAGGTCTATTGCCGTAGTGACCTGCAATCCACCGCCATACACAGCGTCACTGCCGTACCTTTTTTCTAGCAGGTCGCGCACATAAAGCACATAATGAGGCGCAACGATGTCAAAGCTGGGTGGGGCGATGACGAGCGCTTGTTGCTTGGCGGCCAGCGCCTGCTCGGCGGTGATGTACCCTTGCAGGTACATCTGGTCCAACACAATTTCCTGGCGCTTCTTTGCCTCTTCGGGATTGTCAATTGGATTGTAAGCAGGCATGTTGCCCAGCGGAACGATCATCGCAGATTCCGCCAAAGTCAGATCCTCGACGTGCTTGTTGAAATACGTCTGGGCGGCTGCTTCAACGCCATAGGCAAAGTGGCCGTAAAAAATGTTGTTGAGATACCATTCAAGGATTTGGTCGCGCCCTTCAACGCCCGGATAGCGCCTGGTCAGCTCATAGGCCAGGATCATCTCTTTGATTTTGCGCTCATAGCTGCGCTCTATGCGCTCTTCAGGCGTCATAACGACGTTGCGAATCAACTGCTGGGGAATCGAACTGCCGCCCCCGGCGTACTGGTTGCTAATGACGCCCCATACTGCGCGCGCCACGCCCTCGATGTTGATGCCTACTGGATTGGTGTAAAAGGTCTTGTCTTCCATCGCGATGGTGCCATTGCGCAGGTGAGCGGGGATGCGCGACAAAGGCACCTCGGTGCGCCGCCCTCCCACAGAGGGGATGATCTCGTAGAGCACGTGTTGCCCGGTGCGATCATAGATACGGGTGGTCTCAAAGGTCTCGACGCTGGCTCGTCCGATTTCTTCGGCAGAAGGCAAGTCTTGAACGTAATAAGCATAGACGCCCAACACCGCGCCCACACCCAATAGCACCAGAGCGAGTTGAGAGAGCAGGATCGCCGCCAAACCGACAATAGCGAAGCGGAGGGCTTGAGGCCCTCCACTTGAACGTTTGTTATATCTGCGGCGCCGATGATGTCGGAGCAACAGAGTATCCATTACTCATCCTCAAAATCAGAGTCGGAAGCGTCATCTTCGTCTAGATCAGATTCAAAGTCGTCATCCAGATCAATGTCAAGATCCTCTTCGAGGTCTTCATCGAGATCGACGTCATCACGCGACCCTTTGTTCCGCACCGCTAGGAAAGCGGTATCCAATTCATCCAGATCAGAGACGTCGCGTCGTCCAAAGATGCTGGAGTCCAGGCCGTTCAAGAGATCAGCGCTCAGCCCATCAATATCTGCCTCAATGCTGCGCGCAGGGCGACGCCCTTCAGATTTCGACTCGGATTCGACTCGGAAGCCCGTTCCCGCCGGGATCAGCTTGCCAATGAGTACGCTTTCTTTCAGGCCGCGTAACGGATCGGTTTTGCCCTCGATGGCCGCGCTTGCCAGCACACTGATGGTATGCTGGAAAGAGGCCGCCGAAAGGAAGCTGTCGGTGTTCAATGCCGCTTTGGTAATACCCAGCAAGACGGGTTCAGCAGCCGCAGGCTCGCCGCCATTCTCCATGATCTGCTGGTTCAGCTTTTCAAAGTCTAGGCGATCAATCAATTGACCAGGCAACAACTCGCTGTCGCCGCTCGTTGTGACGCGCACACGGCGGAGCATCTGCCTAATGATAACTTCGATGTGCTTGTCATTAATGGGCACACCTTGGGAGCGGTACACCTTTTGGATTTCAGCCAGCAAGTACTCGCGCACTGCCTCAACGCCCATAATGGCCAGAACTTCGTGCGGGTTCTTGGATCCCTCAGTGATCATGTCGCCAGCCCGGATTTTCAAGCCGTTGAGCACCACCAATCGCGCTGTAACAGGGATCTCGTACTCACGCGAGCGCTTGTCCTCATGTACGACTACGATCTTGCCCTCTTCCAGCACAATACGCCCCGACGACTTGGCCACCAAATCGATCTCACCCTCGCAGCTAGCCAGAACCTGGCCCTCCTCGGCGTACATCCCGTCTCCGACTTGGATATGATACCCCTCCGGAAGCGGATGCTCGATGCGCTTGGCTTCGGTCGCCGTGATCTTGACCCAGCGCTGATCGCCCTCGGCGCGCACTTCGACCAGGCCGCCCATATCGGCGATGATCGCCTGACCTTTGGGATTGCGCGCCTCGAACAACTCTTGGATGCGAGGCAACCCTTGCGTGATGTCGCTTGTACCGGCTACGCCGCCGGTATGGAAAGTGCGCAGCGTCAACTGCGTGCCCGGCTCGCCGATAGACTGAGCAGCGATGATGCCCACGGCCTCGCCGATCTTAGCCAACTCGCCGCGTCCCAAGTCGCGTCCATAGCAATGGACGCACAAGCCGTGGCGCAACTCGCAGGTAAACGGCGAACGCACTTTGACTTGCTTGATGCCAGCTTCTTCGATGGCCTGCACCAGATCATCATCAATATACGTATTCGCCTCAGCTAGCACTTCGCCCGTTTTAGGATGCACAATTTGCCCCGCCGTAAACCGGCCCATAATACGTTCGGCCAAACTCTGACCGGCGTCGCGGGCACTAGCCGCACTGATCATGATGCCCTGGGTGGTGCCGCAATCTTCGACGTGGATAATCACGTCCTGCGCTACATCAACCAGCCTTCGAGTGAGATAGCCGGCATCCGCCGTGCGCAGAGCGGTATCAGCCAGACCCTTACGGGCGCCATGCGTCGAGATAAAATACTCTAGCGCCGACAGCCCCTCACGGAAATTTGAACGGATAGGCAGCGCGATGATACGCCCCGATGGATCAGCCATCAAGCCGCGCATACCAGCCAACTGTCGGATGGGTTGGATGCCGCCTTTGGTTGAACCCGAGTTCACCATAATGCCCAGCGGGCCATGTGGATCCAACTCGCGGGCCACGGCGGCAGTGACTTCTTCGGTCGCCTCCGTCCACAACTCGACGGTCTTGACGTAACGCTCATTATCGGTGATCAGACCGCGACGATACTGGCGCTCGACTTCGGCCACGCGAGTATTCACGTCTTCCAAAATGCGCGCTTTTTCCACGGGCACATGGATATCATCAATTGCGATGGTCGTACCCGAAAGCATCGCATATTTAAAGCCCACATCCTTGATCGCATCCACCAAGTCGGCGGTGCCTTCCAACCCTAGCTTCTTGTAGCCTCTGGCAACCAGCTTCTTTAGGCCACCCTTGTCGAGCGTCTCATTGACAAAGCGCAACTCGGCGGGTAATGCCTGGTTGAACAGCACGCGTCCCACAGTGGTATCAATCAATTTGGGTTCTTCGCGCTTGTCGGCCTGGAATTGGACCTTGATCTTGGCGTGAATGTGCACTACCTGCATCGTGTAGGCAAGTTCCACTTCCTCGAACGAGGCAAAGATCATGCCCTCGCCCTTCATACCTTCGCGTTCCATCGTCAGATAGTAGCAGCCAAGCACCACATCTTTGGACGGGCTGACCTCCGGCTCGCCGTTAGCAGGGCGCAAAAGATTGCGACTGGAAAGCATCAACTCGCGCGCCTCGCGTACAGCGGCGTCGGATAGGGGCACATGGACAGCCATTTGATCGCCGTCAAAGTCGGCGTTGAACGCTGAGCAGACCAGCGGATGAATCTGGATGGCGCTGCCTTCAACCAGCACCGGTTCAAACGCCTGAATACCCAGGCGGTGTAGCGTAGGCGCACGGTTCAACAGCACTGGCCGGGTCTTGATGACCTCTTCCAGCACCTCCCACACCTCGGGCACTTCGCGCTCGATCAAGCGCTTGGCGCCCTTGACGTTGATCGCATGGTTGTATTCGACCAGCTTTTGCATAACGAACGGGCGGAATAGCTCCAAAGCCATACGCTTAGGCAAGCCGCACTGATGCAGCTTGAGATTGGGGCCAACCACGATGACTGAGCGCCCCGAATAGTCCACACGCTTGCCCAACAAGTTACGACGGAAACGTCCCTGCTTGCCTTTGAGCATGTCGGACAGCGATTTCAACTGACGACGTCCGCGCAACGAGATAGCTTTGCCTCGGCGGCTGTTGTCAATCAGCGAATCCACC
>CAZYPJ010000148.1:0-3759 GCA_964649365.1 uncultured Anaerolineales bacterium
TTGGCCGGGGCCGAACGCCAGGGCCTCAACCCGCACGAGCTATCCAACTTTTTCTGGTTCGCCATCCGCCCCGACCCGGGGCCGGCGTTCTACCCCGTGGCCTGGGCCTTTCGCGCCTCGCCCTGGGTGTTCCTCGGGCTGATCGGCCTCATTGCGGCGCGGCGCTATCGCCCGGCGGCGGGCGGGGGCTGGGCGGCGGCGCTGTTCATCTTGGGCTATGCGCTGTTCATGACGGTGAGCGAGAAAAAGTTCGACCGCTACCTCTTGCCGGTGTTCCCCTGGGTGGATGCGCTGGCGGCGGCGGGCGGCGTGGGGCTGATGACGGCGATGGGCGCGTGGCGCGCGCGGCGAGGTTCGCCAGAGTCGCCAGCCGCTAAAGCGGGCAGGCTACGGCGCGCCTGCGGCGCGAGACAAAGCCGCCCTTCGGCGGCTGGGAAACCACATGATGATGCGTCTTTAGCCCGCGAAGGCGGGCTTGGTAATCGTAGCCTGCCCGCTTTAGCGGCTGGCGACTCTGGCGGCTCTATATCGGCTGGCGCGCTGGCCTGGGCTGCGCTCATTATCCTCGTCGCGCAGCTCGCGCTGATCTTGCCCAGCCGGCCCTACTATCTTGCCTATTACAACCCGCTCGTGGGCGGGGGGCGCGCGGCGCAGCGGGTGCTGCTGATCGGCTGGGGCGAGGGGCTGAACCTCGCCGCCGATTACCTCAACGCCAAACCCTCGGCCACGAGCCTGCACGTGGCCGCGCAAAGCAGCAACGAGTTCGGCGCCTTTTTCACCGGCCACACCACCGTCCTCGGCGAGCGGCCCGTCATCGAGCCGGATTATTTCGTGCTCTATGCCGGGCAGGCGCAGCGCCTGTTTGTGCCCGAGATCACCGGCCCCTTGCTGGAAGAGACGCCCGAACACATCGTGACGGTCAACGGCGTGGAATACGCCCGCATCTATCGCAACGACTTTTATCAAAAAGAGACCAAGCGTCTGCTCAAGGTCATCGAGGGGCAGAGCGACCCCGATTCCACCGCCGTGCTGGTGAATTGGACGGCGTCGTGGCCCAAGGATTACGGCGGCGCGATGTACGTCGAGTGCCTGGCCACGCCCGGGCGCGACGATTACGTCCTCAGCGCGTTGCAGCGTATCACCGAGCGACACAAGCGCATCTGGCTGCTGCTCTACCCCGACGCCTCGCCCGACCTCGACCGCCGGCTCAAGAACTGGCTGGCCGAGTACGCCGTGCGCGAGCAAGAGCTGCGCGCCGGCGACGTGCGCGCCATCAGCTACCACCTGCGCCCCGAGACGCGCTTTATCCCCGCGCGCTCGCGGCATGAGGCCGGCCATCTGCTCAACAAGCAAATCCGCCTGCTAGGGTACGACCTGCCCCAAGACGCCGTGACGCCGGGCGGCGAGTTTTACGTGCGGCTCTATTGGCAGGCGATCCAGTTCACCCACGCCCGCTACCAGGGGTGCGGCCACCTGCGCGGCCCCGACGGGCAGCTTCGCGCCCAGCAGGACGCCGAACCCCAGGGCGGCGGCTGGCCCACCACCCATTGGCTGCCCGGCGAGATGCTGGTGGACGATTACGCCCTGGCCGTCCCCGCCGACGCCCCGCCCGGCGACTATGCGCTGGCGGTGGGGATGTATCGGCTGGACAATATGGAGCGCCTGCCGGCGGTGGATTCCCAGGGCCAGCGCCAGCCCGACGACCGCATCATCCTGGTCAGCGGCATCGAAAACAAGTAGGAAAAGGATTCACCACGGAGACACGGGGAGTTCACCACGGAGACACGGAGGTACAGAGATACAGAGAATATAGAACATAAAACACAGGATTTTCCGTGTATTCCGTTATTTCCGTGTATTCCGTGTCTTATATTCTCTGTATCTCTTTGTCTCTGTATCTCTGTGTTCAACCCTCCGTGTCTCCGTGGTGAATCCCCCCCTCCGACTTGGGCGTCGAGACTTTTTGTGTTCCCATCCCCCCACCTCATCGGAAAGTGAGACCGCTGCTGTGCTCACCTTGAACCGCGATACCATCGAGCGCGGGCTGTTCCACCGCAAGCCCTGGGTGCGCGCGCTGACGCTGTTGGCGCTGGCGTTGGCGTTGGGCGCGCCGGTGGGCGCCGTCATCGGCGCGGCGGGCTGGCTCTATGGCAGCGCCGCGCTCATCGCCCTGGCGCTGGCCTATGGCGTGTTGCGCTGGCCGCTGGTGGGCGTCGCCGCGCTGATCGGCGTCATCTGCCTGTTGCCCTTTGCCGCGCTGCCCGTCAACATCGGCTTTGCCCCCACCTTCCTCGACCTGATCCTGCTGGGCGTCTTTTTCGTGTGGATCAACCGCCTGGCCACGCACCGCGAACCCGATTTCCGCGCCGACCCGCCCACCCTGGCCGTGATCGTGTTCCTGGCGCTCTCGCTGATCTCGTTCGTCTCGGGGCTGGCCCACGCCCGGCTGACGGCCAATGTGGCGCGCCATTACGCCGAGATCGTGCTCAGCGTGGCGATCTTGATCCTCATTATCAACACCATCCGCACCCGCGAACAGCTCACCTGGATGGTGCGCGCCCTGATTGTGGCCGGGTTCATCGCCGCGCTGGTGGGCGTCGTGCTCTACGCCCTGCCCGACCGGATCGCCATCCGCTTGCTCTCGATGCTGCGCGTGGTGCGCTACCCCTCCGGATCGGGCGTGCTGCGCTATGTGGAGGACGACCCCGAGCTGCCGTTGCGCGCCATCTCGACCTCGGTGGACCCCAACGTGCTGGGCGGGTTGCTGATCTTTGTGACCACGCTGACCACGGCGCAGGTGTTCGCCCAACGGCCCATCTTGCCGCGCTGGGCCGTCATCATCATGGCCATTGTCATGGCCTTGTGCCTGATCCTGACCTTTTCGCGCGGCTCGTTCGTGGGGTTCGTGGCGGCGGCGGGGCTGCTGGGGGTGTTGCGGCATCGCAAGCTGCTGTGGATCGGCCTGCTGGCGCTGGGGCTATTATTGCTGCTGCCGCCGGCGCAGGCCTATGTGCAACACTTTATCGAGGGCGTGCAGGTGCAAGACCAGGCCACGCAGATGCGCATGGGCGAGTACAAGGACGCTCTCAAGCTGATCGCCCGCTACCCCTGGTTCGGCGTGGGCTTTGCGGGGACGCCCGAAATTGATTCCTACATCGGCGTGTCCAGCGTCTATCTGCTCATCGCCGAAGAGATGGGGCTGGTGGGGCTGGCGGGCTTTCTCGCGGCGCTGGGCAGCTTTTTGGCGCACTGGGCCAGCGCGCTGCGGCCCGCGCGCGGCAGCGAGATCGAGCCGCTGCACCTGGGCCTGGGCCTGGCGGTGATCGGCGCGATGGTGGGCGGCGTGCTCGACCATTACCTCTTCAACCTGGTCTTTCCCCACGCGGCGGCGCTGCTGTGGCTGACGGTGGGGCTGGGGGTCGTGGCGACGCGGCTGGCCAAAGAGGGCAGTTCGTAGCCGCGGTTTCAAACCGCGCCCCGGCTGGCCAAAGAGGGCGCGTCCGTAGCCGCGGTTTCAAACCGCGTCCCCATCGCCCGATCCAGGCAAACGCGGTTGGCAACCAACGCGGTTAGAAACCGCGCCTACGAACTCACGCCGTCTCCACAACGCTCGCAACACCTCCGCTTGCAGTAGCCGCGGTTTCAAACCGCGTCCCCATCGCCCGATCCAGGCAAACGCGGTTGGCAACCAACGCGGTTAGAAACCGCGCCTACGAACTCACGCCGTCTCCACAACGCTCGCAACACCTCCGCTTGCAG
>CAZYPJ010000148.1:3859-8086 GCA_964649365.1 uncultured Anaerolineales bacterium
CCGCGCCTACGAACTCACGCCGTCTCCACAACGCTCGCAACACCTCCGCTTGCAGCTCCACCGCGAGCGGGGCGATCCCCCGGCGCGCCAGGGCCGCGTCGCAGCCGCGCTGGCGCATGAAAGCGAGGATGGGCCGCCGCCGATCTGGCCGCTGAGCGGCTGGCGGCTCTGGCATCTCCGCAGGTTAACACATATGCCCCCGTATCTTCCGCCCCGCGACGGTGTTACACGTGAGAGCGCAAGCTGCATCTCACGGGAGAAGACGCCATGAACAAACCCTGGTTGGCCCATTATCCGGCCCATGTGCCGCCCGAAATCGACATCCCCCCTACGCCGCTCAGCGATTGCCTGCGGCGCAACGCCCGCCGCTTTCCCGATCACCCGGCGCTGATCTATTTCGGCGCCAAAATCACCTTTGGCGCGCTCAACGATGCGGTGGATCGCTTTGCCGCCGGGCTGCAAAAGCTGGGCGTGGCCAAGGGCGACCGCGTGGCGCTCTTTATGCCCAATTGTCCGCAGTACGTCATCGCCTATTACGGCGCGCTGCGCGCCGGCGGCGCGGTGACGCCCTGCAACCCGCTCTACGTGGCCCGCGAGCTGGAGCAGCAGCTCAACGACTCGGGCGCCAAAATCATCGTGGCGCTGAGCAGCTTTTTCAAGACGGTGCGCGAAATCCGCGCCCGCACCAAGTTGGAATACGCCATCGTCGCCAACATCAAGGACTATTTCCCCCTGCCGCTCAAGGCGGCCTTTACCCTGACGAAGGAAAAGAAGGACGGCCACTATCTCGACCTGGCCGACGAGCCGGATACGGCCTGGTTCCGCGATTTTCTGGCCGCCGCCCCCGCCGTGCCCGCGCCCGTCCGCGTCGAGATGGACGACACCGCCTGCCTGCTCTACACCGGCGGCACCACCGGCGCGCCCAAAGGCGCCGAGTTGAGCCACCAGAACCTGCTGGTCAACGCCATGCAGTGCCAGGTGTGGCTGCAAACGCGCACCGCCGGCGAGACGGTCATGGCGGCGCTGCCCATCAGCCATTCCTATGGCATGACCACCTGCCTCAACCACGGCGTCTATGCCGCTTCGACCCTGATCCTGATCCCGAACCCGCGCGACATCAAGTTCGTGCTCAACAACATCGCCAAATACAAGCCCACCTTCTTTCCCGGCGTGCCCACGCTCTATGTGGCCATCAACAACCACCCCGACATCGCCAAGTACGACCTCAGCTCCATCCGCGCCTGCATCAGCGGCGGGGCCGGGCTGCCCAAAGAAGTGCAGCTCAAGTTCCAAGAGATCACCGGCGGCGTGCTGGTGGAAGGCTATGGCCTGACGGAGACCTCGCCCGTCACCCACGCCAACCCCCTCACCGACGAGTGCCGCATCGGGACGATTGGCCTGCCCTGGCCCAACACCGATTGCAAATTGGTGGATGTGGACGATGGCGAGACCGAAGTAGCCCCCGGCCAGCCGGGCGAGCTGTGCATCCGTGGGCCGCAGGTGATGAAGGGCTATTGGAACCGCCCCGAAGAGACCGCCGCCGTGCTCAAGGACGGTTGGCTGCACACCGGCGACATCGCCGTGATGGACGACGACGGCTTTTTCCGCATCGTGGACCGCAAAAAGGATATGATTATCGCCGGCGGCTACAACATCTATCCCCGCGAAATCGAAGAAGCGCTTTACGAGCACCCCAAGGTGAAAGAAGCGGTGGCGGTGGGCATCCCACATGCCTATCGCGGCGAGACGGTCAAGGTCTATGTGGTGCTCAAGGCGGGCGAAACAGCCAGCGAGGAAGAGATCATCGCCTGGTGCAAGGATCGCCTGGCCAAATACAAAGTCCCGCGCGCCGTCGAATTCCGCGCCGACCTGCCCAAGCCGATGGTGGGCAAAGTCCGCCGCCGCGCCCTGCGCGAAGAGGAGCTGGCCAAGCAAAAGTAGGGGGCGGGGATCGGGGGCGCGGATGGGCGCGGATTTGCTGGAACCATACCCGCGTTCATCCCTGCCCCCCGACCCTGGCCCCTTTCTTCCTTTGCCCCTTTGTGGTACACTCCACCCATGAAAGAACTCTCGCCGATCCGCGAAGCGCGACGCATATTCGTGGTCATTGTGGTGGGCCGCATGGCCATCGGCGCGTTGGGGTTGCTGGCGCGGGTGGGGTTGCAAGGCAAGGCCCCTATCGTGGCGCTAGAGGTGCTGCCTTTGCAGCTCGCCCCCACGTTGCTGGTGCTGGCCATCGCCGCCCTCCCCGCCTTCGAGCGCATCCTGGGGCCGGGGTACCTGGCGCTGGCCATCGCGCTCGACATCCTCAACCTCAGCCTCTACATCGCGCCGGCCTTTTTCGTCTTTCACGCCTTTCCCGCGTCATCGAAGGTGGCGATTTCGATTGCCGTGCAGCCCGGCTTTGAAGAGACCATCTGGTCGGAGCCGCTGCTGATGCTGCTGATCCCGCTGGTGCTGATGGCCTGGGCCTATGGGCGCAAGGGCGCGCTGTGGGGCAGCACGTGGACCTCGCTGTTGCACGTGGGCACGGGCCTGTGGGCTTTGCAGCTCGACCTCAGCGGGCGCGCCTTGTGGGCGCGCGAGGTCATGCGCCTGGCGCTGATCTATGCCGTGCCGCTGGTCGTCTCGATCCTGGCGCGGCGCGAACGCCGCCAGATGGCAGCCCTCGCCGAAGCCCACGCCCGCCTGCAACGCCACGCCGCCACCGTCGAGCAATTGGCCGTCAGCCGCGAGCGCGTGCGCCTGGCGCGCGACCTGCACGACACGCTGGCCCATTCCCTGGCCGCGCTGGCCGTGCAACTGGAGGCGCTGCGCACCGTCCAAGCCCACGACCCCGCCCAAGCGCAGCGCGTGGCCGAGGAGGCGCTGGCGCTGGCCCGCGCGGGGTTGGATGAATCGCGCCGCGCCATCCAGTCGTTGCGCGCCGACCCGGTGGCCGCCTTGGGCTTGGTGGGGGCGGTGCGCGGCCTGTTGCAGGGGCTAGAGACGCGCACGGGCGTTGCGGTGGAGCTAGCGGTGGCCGGCGAGGAGAACGACCTCACCACCGACGAGGCCAGCGCGCTCTACCGCATCGCCGAGGAGGCGCTGAACAACATCGAACGCCATGCCGGCGCGCACAAGGTGAGCGCGCGCTTGGCCTTTGGCGATGACCGCACCGATTTAGAGATCGCCGATGACGGCGTGGGGTTCGACCCCGCCGCCGTCGGCGAGGATCGCTACGGCCTGATGGGGATGCGCGAGCGCGCCGCGCTGATCGGCGCCACGTATGAAGTGACCAGCATCCCCGGCCAGGGGGCGCGGGTGGTGTGCTCGCTGCGGAGGTAGGAGCGGACGATATGGGACAGGATTCACAAGATTCACAGGATTTGGGGCGACCCCGAGTGGGCGACGACGCCATCCGCCGGGCGATGGCGCGGGCGGCGGATGCGCTGCTGCTCGATTACGCCCTCGGCGGCGAGTTGACGGCCTTCACGGCGCTCGACGGCGCGGATGGGGCGCCAGATCAAGATGACGAGCCGAACGTCATGGCGCAGAGGGGCAGAGGGGATTTATGATTCGTGTCCTGCTCGTAGATGACCAAGAGATCGTCCGCCAGGGGCTGGCCACCATCCTTCGCTACGCCGAGGGGATCGAGGTGGTGGGCCAGGCCGCCGATGGCGCCCGCGCGGTGGCGTTGGCGCGCCAGCTCGCGCCCGACGTGATCTTGATGGATTTAAAGATGCCGGGCTTGGGCGGCATCCCCGCCACGCGCCAGTTGCGCGCCGAGCTGCCCGCCGCGCGCGTCATCATCCTGACGACCTACGACGCCGATGACCTGGTGTTCGAGGGGATCAAGGCCGGCGCGCATGGGTATCTGCTCAAGGATACCCCTTCGGAGCGGCTGATCGAGGCCATCCACGGCGCCATGCGCGGCGAGTCGCAGCTCGACCCCAAAGTGGCCTCCAAAGTGCTGCGCGAGTTCCAGCGCCTGGCCGAGGAGCGCCCGCCCGCTCAGGCGGCGCCGGCCCCCGCCCAGGCCGCGCCGCTCCCCGCCATCGAGCCGCTCACCCCCCGCGAGGAGGACGTGCTCAAGCTGCTGGTGGAGGGGCTGTCGAACAAAGAGATCGGCCAGCGCCTCTCGCTGACGGAGGGCACCGTCAAGAACCACGTCAGCGTCATCATCGCCAAGCTGCAAGCCAACGACCGCACCCACGCCGTCGTCACCGCCCTGCGGCGGGGGCTGGT
>CAZYPJ010000148.1:8186-9717 GCA_964649365.1 uncultured Anaerolineales bacterium
TGCAAGCCAACGACCGCACCCACGCCGTCGTCACCGCCCTGCGGCGGGGGCTGGTAG
This sequence comes from uncultured Anaerolineales bacterium, assembly GCA_964649365.1. Lineage (GTDB taxonomy): Bacteria > Chloroflexota > Anaerolineae > UBA1429 > UBA1429 > CAZYPJ01. The sequence continues at coordinate 8,244 of CAZYPJ010000148.1, forward strand.
AGCTGTAGCACAGATGACGAACCAGCAAGGCGCAAAGAGGGGATTTGACTTGGTTAAAGAAAGGCGCTCATGGTCTGGTTTATTGTCATTGCGGCGTTGATTGTATTGTGGTTGTGGGCCGAACGGGGGGCGCTGCTGCGCGATTCGACCCGGCGGATGGTGCAGATCAGCGGGTGGCGACGGGCGCTGAACCTCGCCACGCTGCACGGCTATCTCTACGCCCGCTTCACCTATCTCTACGTCTGGCTGGGGCGGCGCGTGGCTTATTTATTGTGGCCGGGCGCAAAAAAGTGGCTGGCCAACCACTACCACGGCAAAGTGCTGCCGCTGGAATTGGCCCAGGCGGTGGTGACGATCCGCGAGGATATCCCCCGGCGCGACCTGGAGCAGATCATCCCCTTCCCCATCGCGCGCGACCTCGTCTTGCACGGCCCGCCCGACGTGGCCGCCTACGAATGCCCCTGCCGCGCCACCAAAGAGCACCCTTGCCAGCCCACGCAGGTGTGCATGGTCATCGGGCAGCCCTTTGTAGATTTCATGCTCGAACATCACCCCGCTATCACCCGCCGCCTGACGACGGAGGAGGCCGCCGAGCTGTTGCGCGCCGAGCACGAGCGCGGCCACATCCACACCGGCTGGTTCAAAGACGCCTCGGCTGGCCGCTTTTACGCCATTTGCAACTGCTGCAAGTGCTGCTGCGGCGGCGTGGAGGTGATGAACAAGCTGGGCATCGGCATGATGATCCCCTCGGGCTATGCGGCGCAGGTGGACGAGGCGCTGTGCGCCGGCTGCGGCGCGTGCGTCGCGGCGTGCCCCTTTGAGGCGTTAACCCTGGCGGATGGCGCGGCGCGGCTCGATTGGGACAAGTGCCTGGGCTGCGGCGTGTGCGAGGGGCGCTGCCCCACCGGCGCGATGAGGCTCGTGCGCGACGAGGGCAAGGGGATACCGCTGGATGTGCGAGCGCTGGCGCATCCACTTGACAGCTCTCCTCCTATCAACGCATAATAAGCATAGCAAAGGGCGCTGGGCAGGAAAACTGCGCCCCGCACACCCAAAGGAGGAAAGGAGTCTCGTGAACGGCAAACGTGTGACGCTATTATTGCTTGCGCTCTTGTTGGCGACGTGCCTGGCGGGCTGCGGCCCCAAGGCGCCCAAGACCGATGTGGATCTCCGCGTGCGCATCCTCACCCTGACCGAGGGGTCGCCCTCGATCATCCGCGTGAGCGAGCTGGACGCCGGGCGCCATTACGAGTTCGAGGTCACCGATGAGACGGTGATCACCATGGCCAAGGAGACCATCGGGTTTAGCGACCTGCAAAAGGGGTGGCAGTTGCGCGTGCGCGCCAACAAAAGCGCCGAGGGCCGATACGCGGCGGTGACGATTGAGGTGATGGACAAGGGCGAGGGCGGGCCGTTGCGCCGCTAAGGGCGCGCGGGCGGGGAACACGGAACACACGGAAAAAACGGAATACGC
>CAZYPJ010000149.1:0-5294 GCA_964649365.1 uncultured Anaerolineales bacterium
AATGCTATTCAGCGCCACATCCATATGGCGCTCGACGCCGGCATTGACGGCTTTCCCCAACAATGGGCAGCGCCGGGCGCGCGGCCGGATCGTAATTTCCGCGCTTTACTCGACAGGTCGCAGGGCACTAATTTCCGTTCTACGGTGATCTTTTTGCGCCATATCTGGCCCGACGGCCCAACCCAAGCCAAAGTAGTAGAGGCCCTGAGCTATCTGCGCGATCAGTACGGCGGTCACTCTAATTTCCTAAGAGTGGACAACAAGCCGGTTATTATCTTTACCGACGTCTATCGCGTCACGCCTGACGCAAGGGGCAAGGGCGCGCTGCAATTCTGGAGCGAAATCCGCCAGCAAGTGGACCCCAACAACGCCATGCTCTGTCTCGCCGAAGGGTTGGACGCCTCCTATCTACAGGTATTCGACGGCATCTATGTGTACAAGATCACGCACGCCGCTTATCCGGATGATTACGTCAAAGCCTCGCGCTGGGCTGCTAATGCGCGCAAATGGGAAGCGTCCACCGGCAAGACCAAGATCTGGATCGGCACCATCTCGCCTGGGTGGGATGACCGGCGCGCGAGCTGCAAGGCCGACATCCGCGTGGCCAGCGCTCCCCACAAGAAGGAACGATGCGACGGCGCGTTTTACCGCGCCACTTACAACGCCGCTATCGCCAGCTCGCCCGATTGGATCTGGATCAATAGCTTTAACGAGTGGGTCGAGGGCAGCTACATCGAGCCGAGCGAAAAGTACGGCGACCAGGCGATGCAGTTGACGCGCGAATTCGCCCGGCAGTTCAAGGGGCAGTAGTAGATAGCAGAAAGCGACGCCAGCGCGTCGCTTTCTGCTAATAATCCAGGCCCTCAACGCTTTCTAGTTCCAGGTTGAGATCGAGATCCTCATCGAGCCAATCCTCCGCGCTTGCCGTGCGCTCGCTCTCGCGTTGGCACAGGCTGCGATAGTTGCATCGTATGCACTGGCGTAGGTCGTCGGTGCGCACAAACGCCTCGCGCGGCTGCTGCGCGATCTCGTCGGCCAAGCGCAGCAAGTCGCGCCCATCGCGGGCATATCTCTGCGCCGAGTAGGGGATACTGACGCTTTCGCGCGTATTGGCAAACCAGTAGAGCATACTGGCTTGGCCAGGATCTATCGGCTGCCCGCCGGTGAGCACGTGCCCCGCTCGCACCAAACAATAGAGATAGACCCTGGTCTGCAGGCGTTGGCGAAGCGTTGCCAACGGGGGCGCAGTATCCAGCGTTTTCCAATCCACGATTACAGCCTCGCCGCCGCGACTCAGCGCCAGATAGTCGTAGCGCGCATAGAGGCGATATTGGCCCAAGGGCACGACGACCGGCAGTTCAGCTTCGCGCATCTCGGCAGGCAGCGCCTCGCGGTCAAAGGCGCGCGAGGCCGCCCACCAGCCTTGCAGCAACTCATCGCCGCACGCAGCTACGATGGGGGTCATATCGAGGCCCAGATGTTCCCGCGCCAGCCATTGGTGAAACACGCGCCCCCGCGCCAGATGATCCTGGTAAGCGCGTGGATCCTCCTCTTCGGGCATGGGCCAGGGCTGGCGATCCACATATTTGAGCAGGAAGCGCCGTTTGCAGCGCGTATAAGTGTTCAGGCTATGCTGACTGAAAAGGAAATCGGGAGCAATCAACGGTTCGGCCATCAGTCGCCCCCTGATAGATAAACGCCATAGTAGCGAGCCAATTCCACGGCAGCCCGCGCCAAGCGCACGCGGCGGGGGCCATTGATCTCGCTCCAGGTGAGCGCCAGGTCGAGCCGCGCGCGGGTGATTCCCACGTAGAGTAATCGCAGGCGCTCAGCGATTACCTCCAGGCGCGCCTGCTCGATGACGCTGCGCCCCTCCGGCGTAGCGAATTCATCGCCCGCAAGCTGTTCCAGGCGCTTGCGCGCTTCCACTGCCGGGGCGCGGGTCGGCATATAGTACGGTTCGTCGCGAAAGTCACCAGCGCAGGAATCGGGGAATTCGAGGCTATCCACACACATCAGAAACACAGCGTCCCATTCCAGACCCTTGGCCTTGTGCATTGTCGTCACCACCACTCGACCCTTCTGCTCCTGATAACCGGCGTCGGCCAGCGAAAGACCGCCGAGAGCGCGTTGGTTGCGGGCGATGTCGCCCAACTCGGCGGCAAAATCGGGCAGACGCCAGTTAGGGTGCATGTCACTGGCGGCGCGCAAACTGGCGGCGATGGTATGGCAGATGGCCAGATCATCCTCACGCTGAAAGAGATCCTGCGCGATGCTCAGGATCAATTGATCCACTGGCAGCGCCAACCCGCGCACCCAGCGGCCCACCAACGCCGCAAAACGATCCAGCAAAGCGGCGTCGCTCGATTCTAGGGGCACATTGGCAGGCAATAGATCGCGCAACGTCAGCGCCCCGCGCGGAAAGAGCAGATCGTGCGGCGACACGCTGCGGATCAATGCGCGCTGTTGCTTGAGACGCGCGCTATCGGTTTCGCTCCCCAGGAATTTGGCTTCCAAGAGCACGCCATAGAGCTGCGCTAGGCGGCCGGGCGCGGTGGGCTCGCCCAGGTACTGGCAAATGGCGGCGAGGATACGCGCCACGTTGCGAGTCTGCGGGGTAGAGCGTAGCAAGTCATCGAAAGGAACCGCTGGGGTCATCGCCTCCAAAGCTTCGACCACTTTGCCGCCTTGCCACTGAGCGGGGCAAAGAATGGCCGCCGATCGATCCGGATAGCGCCGCAGATAGCTGGCGGCCCAACCGGCCACAGCGCCGGCTTCCGCATCAGTCTTGGGAAAAGGAGACTCGTAGAAGCGTATGTGACACAGTTCATCGGGTGGGTTGGGCTGCGTATCGCCGGCGTCAGTGGGCGCGATCATTTGCCGCTCAAAAGCCATCTCGCGGATCGGTTCTTCCGGGTGCTCGTCACAAGCCCAGGCGACCAATTGATTGGCAAGCTGGATGATCGGGCGGGCGCAGCGCCCCGATTGGGGCAACGAGAGCGCCTGCACGTCAGCGCGCTCGGCGAAACGGCGGAAATAGCGAGGATCAGCGGCGGTAAAAGTGCTATTGATAGACTGATTGGGATCGCCCACCCGCACCCAATTTCCACGTTCGCCGCATAATTTCTCGAGGATGCGTTCTTGCAAGGGCGAGCTATCTTGGGCCTCGTCCTCCAGGATGATCGGCCAGCGCGCGCGCAGGTTCGCCAGAAAAGTCGCATCCTGATCCAAAGCGCCAAGGGCGCGCCAGATCAGATCGTCGAAATCGAGGCCGCTGCGCGCCTGCAAATAGCGCTCGTAGAGCGCATAGAGGCCGATGCCCATATCGAGAAACTCGTCGCCTTGCCCAGGCTCAGGCTTCAGGTTCGGCAGCAACTGCTGCGCCTCGACAGGTGTGAGTTGCAAGTGTTTGCAGAGCTTGACCACCTCGCGCCCCACGCGCTCTGTCTCGCTGCGCCAGGCTTCTATCATCTTGGCGCGCTGCGATTCGCTGGCTTCGGGCAACAGACTCTCCCACCAGGCCCGCCGCGAGGCAATCCATACCTCGGCGGCGCCCCGCATAGTGCGCTGCGACTCGGCTTCATCCACGATGGGATAGGATTCCTCTACCCCTGCCAGATCGTGCCGTTGGCGCAAGATATCATTTGCTAGTTTATGTAAAGTACAGACGTGATACCCCACCGGCGGCAGACGTTGGCTGTAAAGGATACGACGGATCTGCTGGGTGATGTTGGCCACCGCGGAGTTTTGCACTGTGACCACTAATACATCGCTCTCCTCGCTCAGACGACCCTCGACGATCATGCGCGCAGCGAGCAGCGCCAGGGTCAGGGTCTTGCCGCTGCCGGGTACCGCCGAGACGGCCATCCGTCCGCCCCGATAGGCCAAGACGCGCTCTTGCTGTGGGCGCAGGCGATAGCCATAGAGAGATATTGCTTCAGCCATCGGTCGCCTGTCTTTCAGGCCGCATTCGCCCAGCGAGGGCAAGCTGGATCGTCCGCTGCAAGCGCCCATCCTGCTCGACGCCGTCAAGCCCTAACTCGCTATACGCCAGATAGATTCCGCCTCGGCACCGAGCGGCCAACCCTTGCAGCACGCGAGCTAACGCTTCGCGTCGCGCTCGATCTTCTTCTACATCGCGCCAGGGCTGGCCCACCGGCCAACGCAACGAGAGCACGTAGGGATTGGTTAGCGGCTGATTGGGCCGATTCCACCAGCCATCGGAGCCGAGGTCAATCCAGAACTGATAGGTAGAACGCATCTCGCGGGTGAGGTAGGCATAAGCAGGCGCGAGGATGACGCCGCCCCGACGGTTGCGAGGCCAATCGAGCAGATACTCGGCGGCGGCGGTTCCACCCAGAATGAGTTGCACATACTCGCGAGCCACCTCGCAGCCGTCGAGCGCGGGGTCTTGACCCACCGCATCCCTGAACTTGTTCGCGGATTCGACCAACCGCCCATAGTCGCGCGCCTTATCGAGCGCATCGTGGAACCCATAGCCGGGATGTGAGAGCAAGTCGCCGAACAGCTTGCTCAGCAGCACATCCACCGGCTCGGGCGCGCTCTGGCAATAAGTCTCGATCCAGACACGCAGCGTCTCGTAGCGTTCACGCACTTGGTAACCAACATACTCCCAAAGCCGCACATTTGACTGACCCGCCGCGCCCTTTGCGTCGCTGAGATCGGCCAGAGAGCGTTGACCGAGGGGCAACGCCGCGCGCGCCAGATGGCGAGCGCGGATGGGGTCCAAGCCATCGAGCGCTACTTCCAGCGCCAACGCTACATCCTCGATGGGCAGCGCCTGGGTTTCGCCTTGAATGGCGATTTCCCAATTGGGATGAGCAAGCCGCACCAGGGTGAGCAATCCGCGAATGACAGGGACATCGCGAAAGGCCGTGGCAGGGCGCAGGAGAAAGAGGGGCAGACCTTTGGCGTGCAATTCCTCTTCGATGGCGAAACGCATCACTTCGCTCACATAGGGCGCGACGATAGCGATCTCTTCCGGCGGCGTACCAGCGCTCACCCGCTCGGCGATTCGCTCCACCACCCAATGAATCATGCTGATCCAAAAACGCCCCCCGCCCTGATCCACAATAGCGCGCTCGGCGCGCCCCTGGGTCGCTGGAGTTGGGATAGCGCTTTCTACGCGCAATACACGACGCACGCGATCGGCCAGAGCCAAAGGATCAGCCGGCGGCTCTAACAAGTCGGAAAGGCCCAACGTTCGATCACCGCGCGGCCCCCCTTCCGCCGCCCCGTCGGCGGCGGCGCCGCGGCCCCCCCCGGCGCGCCCC
>CAZYPJ010000149.1:5304-9613 GCA_964649365.1 uncultured Anaerolineales bacterium
CGTTGGTTCGATCAAGTCGGAAAGGACTAGCGTTCGGTCGCAGCGCGCCCCCAATTCATACGCCCCTTCGGCGTCGGCCCCCAGGAACACACGATAGCCCCCGCCGTCATCGCAAGCCAGTACCGTCGAGCAGCACTGTCGCCCGGCCCAATCCAGGAACTGGTGAGCTACAGGGACGTTCTCTTCCAGATTATCGGCCAACAGGTGGCGATAACGCGCCGCAAAGTAGCGTTGATAGACCTCGTGACTTGCCAAATGGCGGCTGAACACCTCGGTCGTCAGTGAAAAGTCGAGCAAGTTGTGCGCCAGACAATATTCGCGAAAGCGGATGGCGCAATCTTGCGCCTGCCAATAGCGATTGATGTGATCTTGGGAGCCAGTCCAGGCTACCCTGAGTCGCCGCAATAGGTCAGTGTGGTCAAAGCCCACCAACGCTGATTTGTTAAGATTGTCAATGAGTTGTGAGAGCAGCCTGCCGCGACGGATAGCGAGGTCGTTGAAATAGCCCTCTTTGGCCATCAGCGGCTCAACAATACGCCACATAAAGTATTGCGTCGTCTCGATGGTGAGAAAGATCGGTTCATGGTCGGGGTGAGCAAAGCCCGCCGTGCGCGCAACCAAGGGCCAGAACAACGCCACCGAGCGCCGCGCCAAGCTGTAATAGGTCAGCGCATCCACCCCGCCCCGCGTGGGCGCGTCGAGGCTGGCTAGCAGTTGATCGTAGCGATCCACCTGGGCGCGCTGTGGCAACAACACTAGCACCTCGTAGGGCCGCCGCCCTTCGCGCAAGAGCGCCGCTAACCGCGCCATGAGCGCCGTCGTCTTGCCTGTTCCGGGCAAACCGCGCACAAACAGGCGCTCGCCGCCTTCGCGGGAAAAGGCGACGATTTCACGTTGTGCGGCAGTGAGATGGGCAGGCAGAATGACCATCAAACCCCCAAAATTTACTGCCAATGGACACGCCAGGTAATATAGAACTGGATTATCAGGAAAGCAAGCCGTTTGTTGCTTGACGCCACGGCATTGCTACGCTATCATCAAGCTATGTTCTTTGCATATTGTAGCGAGGAGGGAATGCCATGACAGAGCTTGATTCCCAGATGCGTCAGGCCTGGCAGAATAATCCCGATCAGGAAGTGGATCTCATTATACACGTAAGCGACGACGTAGCCGCACGCGCTAATGAATTGCGCTTGCGCGGCGCGCAGGTGACGCCGTTTCGCATGACGCGCGCTATCAAGGTACGTTGCCAAGGGCGATTGGCGCTGGAACTAGCGCAACAATCGTGGGTGACGGGCATCGAACCGGATCGCCCCATGCGAGCCTTGGGGTCAAGCGGGGAGACGCCAACGCCGCCCATCGAGACGCCCCAGCCCGAGGAACGACCCAAACTGACCCAAGGATTGATGCGCAGCCTACGGCAAGTGGAAAGCAGCGCCGAGCAGGTGCCAATCATCGTGCGCTATTCGCCATCACGGCGCGTGATGCGCCATGCCGAGCCACTGCGCGGCGCTCGTGAAAGCTACAACTATCGGTTGCGCCCTTATGTTCACATGCACGCCACCCCCGAGGCAATCCGAGCGCTAGAGAACGATCCCGACGTCGTGCGGATTTACCAGGATCTGCCAGTACATGCCTATCTCGACGTCTCGGTGCCGCACATTCAAGCGCCACGCCTTTGGGATGAGGGTCTCACCGGCGAAGGGGTGCGCATCGCAGTGGTGGATACCGGCATTGATACTCAGCACCCCGATTTTGTCGGGCGCATCGCCGCGACGGCCAATTTCACTAACGAAGGCCCCGAAGATGGCAACGGCCACGGCACGCATTGTGCCAGCGTCGCCGCCGGGTCGGGGGCGGCCAGCGGAAACAAGTATCGTGGCGTCGCGCCCAAAGCGACCCTCTATGCTGCCAAAGTGCTGCGCGCCGACGGCGAGGGGATGATGAGCGACGTTATGGCTGGCGTAGAGTGGGCTGTGGAGCAAGGCGTCCAGATCATCAGCCTGTCGTTAGGTGGCCCAGGGCCGTGCGACGGCAAGGATGCGCTCTGCGAGACGTGCGAGGCCGCAATGGAGCGCGGGATCGTGGTCTGCGTAGCAGCGGGCAACGATGGGCCGGGCGCTTATACGGTAGGATCGCCCGGTTGCGCCGAACAAGTGATCACTATCGGCGCAACGGACGACAATGACCGCATGGCAGCCTTTTCATCGCGCGGGCCAACCAGCGATGGCCGCACCAAGCCCGATGTAGTCTTTCCGGGGGTAGATATCGTGGCGGCGCGAGCTACGGGTACCAGCATGGGCAAACCCGCCGACAAGTACTACACCTCCGCATCAGGCACGAGCATGGCCACGCCGCACGCGGCAGGCGTTTGCGCTCTGCTTTTGCAAGCCGAGCCGAACCTAACGCCAGCCCAAATCAAAGCGCGACTCATGGCCACCGCTGTTGACTTGGGCGAAAGCGCCAACACCCAGGGCAAGGGCCGGGCCGACGCCTATCGCGCCCGCCACGAAGAAGTAGAGCCAACGCCGCCCACTCCTACGCCGACGCCCGAGCCGCCCTCGCCTACGCCCGGTCAAGGATGCCTGGTAGCATTGTTGCAAATGCTGTTCGGATCGCGGAAAAGTTAGCCGCTCTCAACCCCGGGTCCGTAATGGAGGCAAAATGAGTGTCCAGCTTACCGGAGCCGACATCGTAGATCTGGCCGTGCAAACCGAATCGCGCGGCGAGGTGTTTTACCGCCAAGCCGCTGCTCTGGCCAAAAACGCCGAGGCCAAAGCATTGTTCGAGTTCTTAGCCAACGAAGAAGTGCGCCACAAGCAGGTGTTCAGCGGGCTGGGTGCGATCATCGTAGTGCACGAGATTGACCCCACCACGTGGGAAGAGGCTGTGGATTACATCGTCAGTACGGTAGATCGCGAGTTCTTTCAGCCCGGCGCGCCGATCCGGGGCATCCCCGATGGCGCGACACTCGACGAGATGCTGGGCCAGGCCATCGCTTTCGAGCAGCAGACACTGCTGTTCTTCTATACCTTGCGCGACCTGACCCAGGCTGCCAACCGCGACATCATTGACCACATCATCGTAGAAGAAAAGAGCCACATCCGCAAACTAGCGAGTATGCGCGCTGCTCAGGGGCGCTAGGCGCCGCCTTCTGCGGCTTCGGCCAGCATCTCTTTCTCGATGAGGGGGAGAAAGAGATGGAAAGCTGTGCCCTGCCCAAGTTGGCTCTCGACACAGATGTGCCCATGATGTTGCTGCACAATGCCATAGACCGCCGCCAAGCCAAGTCCAGCGCGCAATTCGCTGCGCTGGGTCGTAAAGAATGGTTCAAAGATGTGGCGCTGGTTCTCGTCGCTGATCCCGACGCCCGTGTCACGGATGGTCAACCGGGCATGTAGGCCGGGCTGAAGCCTTCTGGCCCTGGCGCTCGTTGCGTCCAATTCGACCAGGCGTGTCTCGATGGTGAGGATGCCCCCGGTAGGCATAGCATTGAGAGCATTAGAGGTGAGATTGATCATGATACGCTGGAACTTGGCCTCATCACCCCAAAAGAACAAGGGTTGATCAATCAGATCCAGATGCAGTTTCACCCGGCCGTTCAGCATTGGCCGCAACATCGCCTCGGTGTTTTCCACAAGCAAGTTCAAGTGCAGAATCTCAAACTGCACAGATTCGCCACGAGCAAAGGCGATCAATTCGCGCGTCAGCGCCACGCCCGAATCCGCCGCGTCGGCGATAACCTGAAGCTCCGCATTTTCTAATGGGGTATCGGGCGGGTATTCCTGCAACAGCTCGACTTCTGCCTTGATAATCGCCAGGAACTTGCCAAAGTCATGGGCTACGTCTAGGGCGAGACGTCCTAGTATCTCCAGAGATTCGGTTTGTTGCCGTTCCGCCTCCAGTCGCCGCAATTCAGTGACATCTCGGCAAAGCAACGCCACATGAGGCCTGCCGCCGAGCTGCACAGGGTAAGCAAGGACGTCCAAATACACATCCGAAGTTTTGCCTGTATCGCTTTTTGCTAGACGCACCGCACGATACATCGTAGGCTTCTGGGCGCATATGATCTTGGTCAATGGGATAGCGGGGCCATCGTACATGACAGTGAGACGCTCAATCGCTTGCTCAAAACGTCTCCCCAGCATCTCACTGGCTTCGAACCCGATAATTCTGTCGGCGGTATCCTTGTAATCCACCACGCGCAAATCTTCATCCAGCAAGCCCAGCGCGTCGCCACTGTTTTCGACTAGATTGCGAAACCGCGCTTCGGATTCGAGCAGTCGCCGCTCCGCCTCTTTGCGGGCGG
>CAZYPJ010000150.1:0-9560 GCA_964649365.1 uncultured Anaerolineales bacterium
CAAATATCCGGCCACCCGGGTCATGAAAAAAACGCCCCGGTCGCGGGGCGCTATCGGCGCTCCTCGACAGGCGTCTCGACGCTATTTCACCCAGCGGTCGAACCATTCCAAGTTGCGGCGAATGATATCCATAATGATGCGCGGCTCCGTTGGCCCGTGGCCCTGGCGGGGATAGATATCCATCTCGACCGTCACGCCCTGGCGACGGAGCGCGTTGTATAGCTCACGCCCCTGCGAAAGCGGCACGCGAATATCGGCCTCGCCGTGTTGGATGAGCGTGGGCGTAGTCACACCGCCCACGTTGAACATAGCCGAATGCTGTGCATACACTTCCGGGTCTTGCCAGAACTCGGCATCGAAATAATCGGGGAGGAACCCGGCGATGTCGCTGGTGCCGCAAAAGCTCATCAGGTTGGTCACGGGCGCGCCAATCGAGGCCGCCTTGAACCGCTTGGTCTGGGTGATGACCCAGCTCGTCATATAGCCGCCATAGCTCCAGCCCATGATCCCCAGTCGTTCGGGATCGGCGATGCCCTGAGCAACGAGGCAATCCACCCCGGCCATGATGTCGCGATAGTCGCCTCCACCCCAGTCGCGTTTGTTGGCCCGACGGAACGCCACACCGTAGCCGCCCGAACCGCGTGGGTTGGGCATCAGCACCGCATAACCTCGTTCGCAAAAGGCCGCCGCCGAATAGAGCGCCGGCCCAGCCAAATAAGAGCGAGAGAACAGACTCGCCGGCCCACCGTGAACGATGACCAGCGTAGGATAACGCCGGCCGGGCTGATAGTCGCGCGGCAGCGCCAGGATACCCTCGATCTCTAGCCCACCATCACCTTGCCAGCGGATGACCTGCCCTTGCGGAAGCTGGTCGGCGGGCCAATCGGCGGGGAGCGCCGGTTGCGCGACCTCACGGACGACGCCGACGGCGGCGTCCATCACACACAACCGGTTGGGTTGTTCCAGGTCTTGCGCCACAAACGCCATCCGCCCGCGACGATTCACCTTGACCAGGGAAAAGAATCCTTGCCCGGTGGCCAGTACCTGGGGCGCGCCGCCATCTATCGGCAAGGCCAAGATTGCCGACGAAACGCCGCTGAACTCGACGGCATAAACCATACCGCCATCCGGCGACCAACCCACGCCAAAGGGTTGAGAGTCGGGTGTAGCGGCCAACTTGACCGGCTCGCCGCCAGCCAATGGATAGAGCGTCATATTGAACCCATTCACCCATGAAGGAGGGCGATCTCCCGTCATGCAGGCAATCCACTCCCTATGTATCATAATCGTCGGATTCATGGCCGCCACATGGGCGATCTCGCGGCTCTGAGATGCGCCTTCACCCGCCGTCACGACGGCTAGGCGAGTCTGCGGCCAGTCGTCATCTACAGGGGTAGGTTGATAGGTGTAAGCTAACGCATCACCTGCGGGCGTCCAGTCAAACGTAGCCACGTGCCGATCAGCAACGGTGAGAGCGCGCGGCTGCGGCATAGGCTGGTCGCCTGGTATAAAGGGAAGCACCCACAATTGCGCCCGCTCGTAATCCACGCCCCAATGAAGCGTGTCATCTTGGGCCTTTTTGGCTTTCTTTTTGTCATCGCTATCGGGCGCGACCATCTTGATTGCCAGTCGCGCGCCATCGGTCGACCAGGAAAAGCTCTGAATGCCTTTCTCAGACTTGGTCAAAGGCCATGCCTCGCCGCCGGCGGCGTTCATCACATAGAGGTTGGGCTTATCGCCGTTGCGGGTAGAGATAAAGGCGATATGTTGTCCATCGGGCGACCAGCGAGGCGTGATGTTGGATGATTGACCATAGGTCAGCCGCAATGGTTGACCACCCGATACGGCCACAATGTACAGATGGGTGATAAACTTGCTTTCCTCATCGGTCAACACCGGCTCGCGCACCGCATAGACGATACGTTCGCCGTCGGGCGAGAGGTCGAGATCGGCGATCAACGGATACCGTACCAGTTTATCAGGCGTCCAAGTGTAGGCGTTCTCGCTCATATCGTCCTCCGTGATGAATTCGTATTGTGATATGCGCTATTCGATGGTGATACGATCCAGATAGCGGTAGCCTTCGACGGCGCTATAGTGGGCCATCTGGCGGCGCGAACCGCAGGCTGTTTCGATGGTTGTACGCGCAATGGGTAAGCTATCGGCCGCAGGGCCGTCGCGCAGGATTTCACGTAGGATGCGACCATCTATGCTAGCGGGCGGCTCGATCCCCAGCAGGTATAGCACTGTGGGCGCAATATCCACAATGCCGCAAGGGGCATCGCTCATGACTCCTTCCTTGATCCCCGCGCCCCAGGCTACCAAAGTATTGTTTGTGGCGTAGGGGCTGGCCGAGCCGTGAGTAGCGGCCATCGACGCGGGGCAAGAGACGCTGCCGGGCGCGCCGTAGGCGTTGGGCGCATCCCACCAACGATACGATACCATGACTTCAGCGGAACGCTGGTGATTGCCGAAAACAGCGCTTTGCGGCAGCACGTTAGGGCATTCGGCCAGCAGGTCATCTCGCACCATCAACGCACCCACCCAGGGGCGCTCGCCCAGGAAAGCGACGATCTCACTCAGTCGTTCACGCGCCGGGCTATTGAGATAAAAGCTATTCGAGACGCTCACGATTTCGGTCGAATCGGGCGCGGCTTTGAACCCGGCGGTGACGAGTTCCGCTTCGGGGTCGGGCCGCTCGGCGATGGTATCAAAGCCGTGATCCGAGATCAAAAAGCAGGTCAACCCCTCTGGCCCCGCCAGCCGCTCCGCCTCGCGCACAAAGGCGCGCAGATCGTCGTCCAGCTCGCGCAACGTGACCAGCGCTTCGGGCGAGCGCAACCCGTTATAATGTTGCGTGTGATCCGGCTCGGTGAGCCAAATGGTCGCTAGATCAGGACGTTGGGTAGGGATCAGGTACTCGCTCATCGCCCGAAGCACGTAGCGATTGCGCTCGGTGGATGTGGACGTGGACGGCAACGGCCCGTTGTAGCGATAGGCCATCTCATCCGCTGTGGATTGCGGCCACGATACGGCCCAATTGACAATGGGGTTGACAACAGTGGGATTGGTCAGATAGGTCGTCCCCGGCGAGCCGGAACCGCCTGACACCATGCGCCGGCCTGCGTCACGCAATAGCTCGCCTATGGTGGGCGCAGTGAGCAGCCGCCCGCCTTCCAGATCGGCCATCGCTTGCAGAGCGCGCCAGTCGGCGCACGAGATCGGCTCACGCGCATTCAACCTCGGAACATAAAGCTCGTTATCCACGATGCCATGCTTGCCCGGGTAGCACCCCGTGGCCAGCGAGGCCGAGTTGATGCGCGTGGCGGTGGGAAAAGCGGCATGGCTGGCGCGGCAGAACGTCCCCCGCGCAGCGCACTCGGCAAGGTAGGGGGTGCGTTCGGGGCTGATCATGTCGGGTCGCACGCCATCCCAAAGAACGATGAGAATCATGAGGCTGCCTCCTGGCATTATTGTGGGGAGTATAACCCCACAGGCGCGCAAAAGCCAGAACAAAAACACCCTCCCCCCACAACCTGGGGAGAGGGTAGGCGCAATGCGATGCAACCCCGCTATTTCTTGACTGCCGTCGGCTTGACCGGCGCAACCGTGGGGAACGGCGTGGGCGTAGGCGCGTTGGGATCGGGCGTCCACGTGGGCGGCGGCGTAGGCGAGGGGTACAGCTTGACCCATTTGTCCAATATCTCGACTATATCAGGATCATCAGCGTACTCGTCGTCGAGGCTGATGATGTCCACTTTGGCCCCGCTGGGCACACCTTGCGTATCGTATGACACCTGGAAGCGCCCCAACCATTCGCCGCGATAGCCTTGCTCCATGAGCAAGGTGTTGCCCACCTGCTCCGGCTCGCGCATCAGCTTGCGCGTGTTGCCGCCAATGACCATGTCTATGCCGGGCACCACCTGAACCAATTCTTTGTCTTTGTCTATGCCTTGATGCGAAAGTAGAACAAGCAAATCCACCTGGGGACGCAACTCGTCCACATACTGCTTTACGACCTTGGCGGCGTCGACCAGTTTCGCCTTGTTGTTCACGCCAGGCGCCTGTAGTATTTCCGGCTCACTAAGGCCAATAATGCCCACCTTGACGCCGTTGCGCTCAAAGGTAGTGTAGGCTTTGAACAGCGGCTTGTCGTCGGCGTTAGAGACCAGGTTCGCCGAAAGGAAGGGGAACTTGGCCTGCTTTTCAAGCTCCAGAACCTTGTCGAGGCCAATGCCCAGATCCATGCGCCCCAACGCCAGGCCATCATAACCCATCGCATTCATCGCTTCGACCATCACTTGGCCATCGCTCTTGTTCGCTATCCAAGATCCGGTAAGCGAGCTGCCTCCATCTAGCACTAAGATCAGACCTGCGTTCGTTTCGCGCTCTTGCTTGATAACGGTGGCCCGCCGGGCCAATCCTCCCTTGGGGACGCCTCAACCACAGGGGTCCGTTTCGCCCATCACATCGTTCACGTGAAAAACCGTGACCTCCACCGCTTTGCGGTTAGGGTTGGCCGCCGCGGATTGCAGCGCTTGAGCTTGCGTCGGGGCGACCGACGTCGGAGCCACGGTAGGCGGAACCTGGGTAGGTTGCGCCACGGTGGGCTTGTCCGTGGGCGGCGGGGCGGGATTGTTGAGCGGCGGCTGCGCCGTAGCAGGCGCAGGTTGCGCTGCGGCCACCTGCGTGGCGGGCGGCAACGCCGCCTGCGCCTGAGACTGACAACCCGATAACAGGATGCTGGCCAGAAACAGGCCGCACACTCCCAGGCCAGCGATGAGACGAGACAGTGTAATCTTCTGTGACCAAGACTGCTTCATGCTAACGACTCCCCCCTAACATGGGATAGCGAATATGATACGATCCCTGCAAAGATGACTGATTATACTAGCCTTGCAATTTCTTGCGCAATACGAGGCAAAATCCAACATCGTTTCCCTGGCCCGCCGCGATCATTGTTTCTCGTAGGGCTGGCCCTCGGCGGCGGGGGCGTCGGCATGGCCCACCACGCCCGCCAGCACAATCATGGTAATGAGATAGGGCGCCATGCGCATGAACTGCGAGGGGATCGGCACTTTGAGGATCTGCATCTTGGCCTGGAAGGTGTCGGTAAAGCCAAAAATGAGCGAGGCCCCAAACGCGCCAAAGGGGTTCCACTTGCCAAAGATTAGCGCCGCCAGGCCGATAAAGCCCTTGGCTGCCGTCATTAACTCATCAAAGCGCGGCACCGACCCCAACACCAGGAATGCGCCGCCCAATCCCGCCAGCATTCCCCCCAGGATGACGTTAAGGTAGCGCAGCTTGAAAACGTTCACGCCCAACGTATCGGCAGCGCGAGGGTGCTCGCCCACTGCCCGTGTGCGCAATCCCCAGCGAGTATAGTAGAGCGCAACATGCACGATAACCAGCAGCGCCAGCATCATATAAACGATCACATTGGTCTCAAACAAGATCGGCCCAAGCACGGGAAGCTTGGAGAGCAACGGGAGGGGCGCGTTGGGAAACTTGCCTGGATTGTTGAGGTATTCGTACTCGGCCATGAATTTGGCGCTGATAAAGCTAGTGCCTCCGGTAGCCAAGATGTTAATGGCCGTGCCGCTGATGACCTGGTTGACCTTGAAGCGGATGGCGAGCACCGCCAACAACGCGCCCAACAATCCGGCGGACAACACCGCCGCCAGCAAGCCAATCCACAGGCTGTGAGACACGCTGCCCACCAACGCCGAGACGCACGCCGCGGTGAGCATCATCCCTTCGATAGCGATGTTGACGATGCCCGACCGTTCGCATAACACACCGCTGAGCGCCGCCAGAGCGATGGGGGTGGCGCGTTGCAATGCCGTTTCCAGAATGCCGATCAGGTTTAACCCCTGGTTGCGCGCCGCCCAGGTGAGAAACGCTGTGACCAGCATCAGCGACACGATCCCTAGCGCCACCCCTTCGGCCCGCCTGAATCCGCGCGCCAACTGGAAAAAGCCTGCAAATACTGATATCGCCGCCATCACGTATAGCCCGGGAACGACCGGTAGAACGATGTCGGGAATTTTGATGGCGGCGGTGGCCCGACCAGGGTTCATGCCAAAGACTGCCGTCTGGCCCGCTTCGGAGGAGCGCACGAACAACCAATAGATGGCGAGGCCCACCAGCACGAAAAGGATACCCAGCGTGCGGCTACGGCGTATGGTGGCGCGATCCAGGATGGGTGTCGTGACCGTCATGGCAGCAACCCTTTCTTGCTCAACTCTTCCAACTTGGCATGGCGACCGCTTCACCGGCGCCGCGTCGGGTGCGGAGACGGTAAAGCGCGCGAATGATCTCAGGCGCAGCGATAAAAATGATAATCATCGCTTGCAAAATCGAGATGATGTCAATGGGGATCTGCGCCACCGACTGCATCCGCGTAGCCCCGGCGCGCAGGATGCCAAATAGCAGCGCCGCGAGTAATACCCCCACCGGATGGCTGCGCCCCAGCAACGCCAAAGCAATAGAATCAAAACCATAGCCTGCCGAGAAAGCGTTGGGCATGTAGTGAATCAAGCCGGTGATGTCGTTGGCTCCGGCCAAGCCGGCCAAACCGCCGCTGAGGAACATGGCCAGCACCAGGTTTTTGGTCAGGTTGATACCAGCGTAGCGCGCCGCGCGCGGGTTGGCTCCTACGGTGCGCAGCTCGAAACCGATGGTCGTCTTGAATAGCAGCCAATAGACCAACGCTACGCACGCCAACGCCAGGAAGAACCCGGCGTGAAAACGCATCGGGCTGGGAAAGAAAGAGGGCAGCACAGCGCTAGGCTGGATTTCAGGCGAGATGGGGCGGAATCCTGGACGTTTCATTGGGCCATTGAGCAGCCAATCGCTGAGCGCAAAAGCGATATAGTTCATCATGATAGTGTTAATGACTTCGTGCGCACCTGTGACAGCCTTGAGCAGGCCTGGAATCGCGCCCCATAATCCGCCGCCCGCAATTCCCGCTAAGAGCGTCAAGGGCAAATGGATGTACCAGGGCAAGCCCACCAGACTATAACCCACGTACACCGACGTCAGACCGCCGATAAAGTATTGTCCTTCGGCGCCGATGTTGAACATGCCGGCGCGAAAGCTGAGCGCCACCGCCAATCCCACCAGAATATAGGGCGTGGCTGTAACCAGGCTTTCGGAGAAGGGATAGAAAGCTTTGGGCAATTGCGAAGCGTCTCCCCGCAACCAGGCGCCCACCGCCGCCGACATCTCGCGGGGGTTGCCCAATGATCCCTCGAACAATGCACCATAAGCCACCGTCACCGATTTCCAGGCGGCGTTCAGGCCGATCTTGGGCTTTTGGAAAAAGGTAAAGTGAATGGTGACGCCCGGCCCTAGCTTCGGATAGCGTGCGCGCGCATCAGCCAGGGCGATTTCGGTCTCAGCGTCTTGCACCATCTCGACCACGCGCAACGATTTGCCATCTACATCTACGGCGTCGCCGATGATGACCTCATCCGGATGGCGCCACAGGGCTTCTTCCAACGAGACTTGGGTATTGGGATCAGTGAAGGGATCGGCCACTTGACGGGGAATGCGCGTAAAGGCGGCGATCACTTGGAGGTCGGTGACAATAATCAACAAGCCGCTGAGGATCAAGGCAGTAAAGATGGCGAGAAGCGGCATATAGAATGCACGAGCACGCTCGCTGTGGTCGGGCCGAGAAGTTTGCCGCCCAGGTTCGACATGTTCGCTTGGGGCAATGCTCGGGGTACGCTTGGCGTCGCTCAAAGGTGCCCTCCTCTCTATGCTCCGGCAACGAACGACGAGTTGGCGATGGCCGACGGCTCGACGCCTGCCATCAGCAGGCCGAGCTGCTCGCGCGACACCTGGTTGGCCTCAACAATAGCCACGATTCGGCCTTTGTACATCACGGCGATGCGATCCGACAGCTCCATGATTTCATCTAGCTCCGAAGACACCAACAACACACCCGCGCCCTGGTCGCGCTTTTCGATCAGGCGCTTGTGAATGTATTCGATAGAGCCAACATCCAAGCCACGCGTCGGCTGCGAGGCGATGAGCAGTTTGATCGGTCGACTCAACTCGCGGGCTACGATCACTTTTTGTTGGTTGCCCCCGGAGAGCTTGGACGTGGCCACGTCAATGCCCGGCGTGCGCACGTCGAACTCGTAGATGAGCTTCTGCGCGTTGTTGGCGATGGCCTGCTCCTGGAGCGCGACGCCGCGCGCATAGGGGGCTAGATAATAGGTGTTCAGCACCAGGTTATCGGCGATGGAAAAACTCAGCACCAAGCCATCTCGCTGGCGATCCTCGGGCACATGCGCCACGCCCCGCTCAGTGATGGCGCGAGGCGAGGCGCCGGTCACATCCTGGCCGTTGATCGCAACCGCGCCTGAATGGACATGCCCTAAACCGGTAAGCGCCTGCACCAACTCGGTCTGGCCGTTGCCTTGCACGCCGGCGATGCCCACAATCTCGCCGCAGCGTACCTGGAACGAAACTCCATTCACCGCCAGATGATGGCGATGGTCAAGCACCCGCAAGTCACGCACATCGAGAATTGGGCCAGTGGGGCAAGCCACGTCTTTGTGTACCGTCAATTCTACCTCGCGCCCCACCATCATAGCAGCCAGATCGCTTTCGGTGGCCTCACGCGGGGTGGCGCTGCCCACCACCTGACCGCGACGCAACACGGTAATGCGGTCGGCCAAGGACAAAACCTCTTTGAGCTTGTGAGTAATAAAAATGACCGACTTGCCCCGCTCGGTGAGAGTACGGATGATCTTGAACAATTCCTCGACCTCTTGCGGCGTGAGCACGGCGGTGGGTTCGTCGAGAATGAGGATGTCGGCGTTGCGATAAAGCACTTTGATGATCTCGACGCGCTGTTGCACGCCCACCGGCAGTGTGCTGATAAGGGCATCGGGATCTACTTCCAGGCCGTAAGTGGCCGAGATTTCGCGAATGCGCGCGGCAGCCCGACGGCGGTCGAGAAAGACGCCGCCGCGAATGGACTCGGCGCCCAGCATGACATTTTCGGTGACGGTGAGCGGCGGGACCAGCATAAAGTGCTGGTGCACCATGCCGATACCCTGGGCAATGGCATGGATTGGGCTAGTGATGTGCACTTCGCGGCCCCGAATGACGATCTGTCCTGCATCGGGGGCGTAAAGACCGTAGAGGATATTCATCAGCGTGGTTTTACCCGCGCCGTTTTCGCCCAGCAGGGCCAGGATTTCGCCCTCGTTGAGCGTCAGGTCAATGTGGTCGTTGGCCACCACGCCGGGGAAGGATTTGGTGATCCCGCGCAATTCCAGAATTGGGGGCATCTTGACTCCTGACCCGCATGATCTGGATGCTCCTATCTGGGGAGCCATCCGGCTTGGGCGTTTTGCTCTACACCGCTATCACCTAACAACACTACTGACGCCAATGATAGCGGCGTAAGGCAAAATGTGCAAGCCGCAAATGAACGAAAGGGATCGGGCGTACCCGATCCCTTTCGCTGCTGGTTCATTGGCCTATTCGCGACCCTTGGCCAGGGCCTCGTCGGCCTTTTTGACCGCTTCGTCCAAAGC
>CAZYPJ010000151.1:0-9464 GCA_964649365.1 uncultured Anaerolineales bacterium
CGAGGTGCTCGCCGCTGGCCCGTTGGTGGCCAAGTTGCGCCTGACGCGCAAACTACACGCCTCGAGCCTCACGCAAGTTATCAGCCTGCGACGCGGCAGCCGTCGGGTGGATTTCGAGACCGAGGTGGACTGGCAAGAGAGCCACAAGCTGCTCAAAGTAGCCTTTCCGGTGAATATCCACGCTCACGAGGCGATCCACGAAATCCAGTTCGGCCATATTCGCCGGCCCAACCACTATTCGCGCCCCTTTGACGCCGACCGCTTTGAAGTGGCCAACCACAAATGGTCGGCGTTGGCCGAGGAGAATCGTGGGTTCGCGGTGCTCAACGACTGCAAGTACGGTTTGAATGTGTTGGGCAACAGCATTAACCTCACGCTGCTGAAATCCGCGATGGCCCCCGATATGACGGCGGATAAAGGCAAGCAAGTGTTCACCTATGCTTTTTATGCCTGGAACGGCAGCCTGGCCGAAAGCGATGTGGTGCGCCAGGGATACGAGTTGAACTGCCCGGTCGTGACCGCGCTGGGCGCGGCAGGCGAACAATCGCTATTTAGCGTGGATGCGCCCAATGTGGTCATCGAGGCGGTCAAGCCCGCCGAGGATGGCTCGGGCGATGTGATCGTGCGGCTCTATGAATCCAAGCGTATGGCCACCCGTTGCCAGCTTGCCACGACGTTGCCCGTGGCGCGGGCCAAGCGCACCGACATGCTAGAGAAAGCACTGGAGGATGTGCCTTTCGCCAATGGACGTGTGGCGTTTGATCTCAGCCCATTTGAGGTCAAGACGATTCGCTTCTCGCGACGCTAGGTTGGATGATGAACCCTCCCCGAAATGATGTGGGAGGGTTCATTCGTGATAGTGGATTGCGTTTTGCAGTTCGATACGACGCTAGCTGCTGCTGCGGAGGGCCACCTATGTCGGAATATCAAGAGCTGAAACATCGTCTGGCGCGCGGATGGAATACCTGGAATACGCGCAGTGTGCTCTCGCACGTGTTGCTGCCCGAAGGGTTTGCGCTCAATCTCGGTTTTCGCGAATATGCGGGTCGGCGCTATCTGAAAGAGGCGCTCATCGGACGGCGCGACCCTGAGGATGAGCAGATTATCCCTGGCCTGCGTTCTTATGATGGGCGCTACACCGAATTGACGTTGGCCTGGCGCGGTATCGAAATGTTCATCCAGAGCGCGACCGATGGCGACGATCTATTGCTTCTCATTACGCCTCGCGCCAATCAGATGCGCCCCGCGTTGCTAGTGGTCGAGAGCGGGATGCTGTGGAATCGGCCAGGCAGTCTGCGTCGGCGCGGCGAGAACCTCGTAGCGCAGCTCGCTACTCGTGAGGTGATCGTCTATTCTACCCGCAGCAGTGTGGATGAGCCGAATATCGCGGCGCAAACGCCGTACCTAGCAATCCCGACCAATGAACCAGTAGGCCTCGCAACAGGCCGTTCGCGCTCTGTGAATGAGATCGCGACGTTTATGGCTCTTCGTAAGGCAGAGCACGAAGCGTATGCTCGCCGTTATGGCGACTTGGCTGACGCCTATACCGCCTTTCAGACCTGCTTGGCCTGGGACACCATCTACGAACCGGAGCGCGACCGCGTAGTCTCGCCGGTGAGCCGCATCTGGAACATCAACTGGGGCGGCTATGTGCTCTTTGACTGGGACACCTATTTTGCCGCCTATATGGCCTCGCTGGATAACCGCGACTTGGCCTACGCCAATGCCATTGAAATCACCCGAGAAAAGACCGAGCGTGGATTTATCCCCAACTTTGGCGCCGTGAACAACATCAAAAGCCGCGACCGTTCGCAGCCTCCGGTGGGGTCGTTGGTGGTGCGCGAATTATATCGCCATTATCGCGAGCGCTGGTTTTTGGAAGAGATCTATGCTGATTTGCTGGAGTGGAACCGCTGGTGGCCCGTTCATCGCACCTGGGATGATGGCTTGCTTTGCTGGGGATCCGACCCGTATGAGCCAGTGGCCGATGCCCACTTTGAATTGCACGGCGTGGCCGATCTGCAAGGGGCGGCCTACGAGTCGGGCCTTGACAACTCGCCCATGTATGACGACGCGCCTTACGACGCCGAACGTCACCTAATGGCGCTGGCTGATGTAGGGCTGAATGGCATGTACATCATGGATTGCGCCGCTCTGGCTGATATTGCTGCGATCTTGGGAAAAGACGATGATGCCCGTGAATTGCGGCAGCGCGCCGAGTTATTCCGCACTCGTCTGGGGCGGCTCTGGGACGAATCTTCAGGTATCTACCTCAACCGCCGCTATGATACCGGAGAGTTCAGCCACCGTCTCTCGCCCACCAATTTCTATGCGTTGCTGGGCCGCGTTGCCAACTCTGAACAGGCCAGGCGCATGATCGCCGAGCACTTTTACAATCCCGCTGAGTTCTGGGGGGAATGGATCATACCTTCCATCGCGCGCAACGACCCAGCCTATCCCGACCAGGATTACTGGCGTGGGCGCATCTGGGCGCCGATGAATCTGCTGGTGTACTTGGGATTGCGTAACTATCCTGAGCTATACGACGCCCAGCGCGATTTGGCGGCGAAATCGGCAGCTTTGTTGCTGAGCGAATGGCGTGCTCATGGGCATGTACACGAAAACTATAATGGCAATACGGGCGAAGGGTGCGACAAGCCCAACAGCGACCGCTTCTATCACTGGGGCGGGTTGTTGGGCTTGATTGCCTTGATCGAGCAAGGCGATATGGCGGGGCCGGAGTCGCCGCTTGTCTAGCGCGAGGAGGAGTCAAATGGCGACCAAGCGCCCCAATATCATTCTCATCATGACCGACCAGCATCGTTATGACCGGCTCGGCTGCATGGGCGACCCTCTAATTCAGACGCCCCACCTTGATGGCTTGGCGCACGAGGGCGTAGTGTTCGATAGCGCCTACACCGCTTCTCCGGTCTGTGGGCCGGCGCGGGCGGCGCTCAAGAGCGGCATGTATCCGCCAGGCTGTGGCGTGGTGAACAATTGGGTGGGTTTTCGTGAGAATACCGAGTTGCTCACGCACCGCTTGCAGGCGGCGGGGTACCAGACAGCGCTGTGCGGCAAGCTGCACTTTTGCCCCGCCGAAGCCAGCCACGGCTTTGAATGGCGACAACTGCACGATGCGCCCTATTCAGTCTATGCCAATGACGACTGTCACTCCGAGTACATCCGTTGGTTGCGAGATAACGCCTATCGCGACTCGGCGGTTGACCCTGTAACGCTGTTCGATGAGGATGAAAACGCCTTCAAGACCAATGACTGGTTCCGCTTCATTATGGGCAGTAGCTTTCGCCGTGAACAGGATCACGATACTGTCTGGACGATGGCGCAGGCGATGCGTTTTCTGGATGAACGCGATGTTGGTCGTCCCTTCTTTCTTTTTCTCTCTTACTTTGGCCCTCACCAGCCTTTTGCTGCGCCCTCGCCCTGGGGCGAGATGTACGACCCCGATAACATCGCTTTGCCGCCTCAATTCGCTGCCGCGATGGACGACAACCCCGTGTTCGCGGTGACGTGCGACCCGCAGGCGAAGCAGTTCAGACAGCTATTCGATTTGGCTGCCTACCGACGCATACTGGCTGCCTACTATGGACAAGTCTCGATGATTGACCACTATCTTGGCCAATTCATTACGCGCCTCAAGGCGGATGGCTTGTGGGATGATAGCCTGGTGATCTTTTGTTCCGATCACGGCGACCACAACGGCGCTTACGGCTTGTTTTTCAAGGGGCAGATGTATGACTCTTGCTGTCGAATCCCATTGATCGTCAAGCCGCCGTGTTGCGCCTGCCCGGGTGAACGCCGCCAACAAATAGTCAACTTGCTCGATTTGTATGGTACGATTCTGGATGCAGCGGGCGATGAAAGCTGGCAACAGCCCGAGATCGAGGCGCGCTCGTTGTCGCCGTTGTTGTGGGGTAAACGTGCAGAGTGGGCCAACGAAACGTGGGCCATCATCGGCGAGCGCCCGGAAACTAACCTGACAATGCTGCGTCGCGATCACATGAAGCTGATCCGGCTGGCGCGTGGCGCCGAAAATGCCCTTTATGAGCTATACGATCTGCGCGATGCGATTCCCGAAGTACGCGATGTGTATCGCGATCCAGCCTACGCCGCCGAACGCGCTGTCATGAAGTCCGATCTCGATGCCTGGCAGCGGGCGCAAGCGGATAAATACCCCCGCCGGATCGTATCCTATCGTATCGGGACTGACTCACTAGGCGGTGCATCGGCGGCGGCGGACAAGCGCCGCTGACTAGAGGTCACAGAACATCACCGTCACCAATTCGCCGCGATACTCTACTTTCTCCATCTCCCGCCAGCCAAGGCGCGCATAGAACGCCATTTTGTCGGGCGTGATGAGATAGAGACGAGGGAGTTCCAGCCAACGTGCTTCCGCCAGGATTGCTTGTACCAGCAGCGAGCCAATGCCACGCCCGCGCTGCTCGGGCATCACATAGACCGCCGCCATCCACGGCGTCAGATCGGGGCGGCTGCTGAGATCATTGGTTACAATGCTCGCCATTCCGACCACGCGGCCATTGGCAACGGCTACTAACATCTCGGGAATTTGGCCAGGCGTCACGCGACGGGCAAAGAACGCTGTACGCTGCTCCAGTGTGATTTCAGGCGCAAGATGGCCCCATTGTTGTTGCGCCCATCCTGCAAGTAGAGGAACGGCATCGCGATGTTGCGCCAAATGCTCGACCACGACGGCGCAGGCGGCGCCACGCAGTGATTTTCTCGACATAAGTGATGCTCCAGGTGGAAGGATGTTATTCCAACAGTCGTACGCATTCTAGTCAGAGCACGTTCACCGGGCAACAAGCTTCGTCTGCGTAATTGACAACCCTCTCATTGAATGTACAATCGCGTGTATTGATGCCCAATGGAGCCAGAATGCCCTCCCTTGACGATCTGAATTACGCCCACACCAAGCCCGGCCTGGAAAAGGTCGCCTGGACAGAGCTGCGCGCTCGGCTCAACCCCTCGCCGTTGCTCGATGGTTATAAAGAGCTACAAGACAAGAACGGGTTGGTGTTGTTTCACCATGCGCAATCTCCCGCCGACCTACTGCGATAACGCACTGTGGAGGATGTGTTTTACGTCATCGAGCGCCTGCCCATAGTGGAATGGGGACGCGAGGGGCTGACGCAGATCTATGAAGCGATGGCGCGCAACCGCACATTGGAAGCGGGCGTCGAGATGCTGCGTTGGCTCAGGCCACACGAAAAAAAGTCGCCATCCACTTTTCGTGTGATTACTCGCATGGCGGGGAGCAAGCAGCCGTATCGGCGCATGGATTTGGAGCAAGCGGTGAGCGAGGGGCTACGCAAACGCGTCCCTCACGGTAAGTGGCGCGCCGTGCGCGAGGGCGGGGATATTGAGATTTGGGCCAATTTGGTAGGCTTTGATTTCGTCTGTGGTTTGCGTCTTTCCGATGAGACTATGCGCCACCGCGAATACAAGGCGGCGCATATCGAGGCCTCTCTGCGTCCCTCAGTTGCAGCATCTATGGCCTGGCTGGCCGAGCCGCAGCCCAATGATGTATTCCTCGATCCTCTATGCGGCGCGGGCACGGTGCTTATCGAGCGCGCCCTTTTCGGGCGGCACCAGATGTTGCTGGGCGGCGATCTGGATAACGACGCTTTGCGGGCCGCGGTGGACAACTTTGGCCCACGCCATAAGCCGCGCCAGCTTTTCCGTTGGGATGCGCGTCACCTGCCGCTGGCCGCGCAGAGCGTGACCAAGATCGCCACAAACCTGCCTTTCGGCGTCAAGATTGGCAGCCACGCCGAGAATCCCATCCTCTATGCCGATTTCTTTCGCGAGGCCGAACGCGTGTTAGTTCCTAGCGGGCGGGTCGTTGTGCTCAGCAGCGAAGTTGACCTGATCAAGGCAACGCTGCGCCGGTTGGGTCTCTACATCGTAGAGGGCCATTGGGTGACGCTCCTCGGTCGGCGCGCCGCCATCTATGTCATTGAGCGAGGGAAAAGCCGATGAAAATCACCGAGCTTGAAATCATCCAAGTGCCGCCAAGCTGGGTCTGGTTGCGCATTCGGACTGACGAGGGGGTTACCGGTCTGGGCGAGCCTTATCTTGAAAATCATCCCGATAGCGTCATCGCCGAGGTGCGTCGCCTGGAGCCGCTGCTCATCGGCCAAGACCCCACGCGCATCGAATCACTGTGGCAAGCGCTCTATAACGGCGGCGTGGGCTACAAAGGCGGTCCTGTCACCATGAGCGCCATTAGTGGTATAGACATCGCCTTGTGGGATATCGCCGGCAAGTCAGCAGGCGTGCCCATCTACCGCCTATTAGGTGGGGCCGCTCGTGATCGCGTGCGTATGTATCGGGCTGTTGGTCCCGATATACCTCACTGTGTCGAGCCGGGCAAACCCTATCGTGAGGGGCAGCGCTCACCTGCGCGACCCGATGAACCGCAAGCCTGGGCTGACGCGGCGGCGGTTTTGACTCAGGAGTGGGGGTTTCATTGCCTGAAGGCGCATTTCGGCCTCGGCGAGGGATTGGAAGCCACGTCAAGTGTGGATGCGCTAGCTGAGCGTTTCGCCGCTGTGCGCGCTGGCGCCGGGCCAGATGTGGATGTGGCGGTGGACATTCACAACCCGCATCCGGCCATTGCCGGGCAAGTGATTGAGGCGCTGGCGCCGCATCGGCCTCTGTTTGTCGAAGAACCGATGCCCATCGAGCGGGTAGATGTCTTGGCCGAGATCGCTCGGCGCACCAACGTAGCTATTGCTGTCGGCGAGCGTTGGATGGGCAAATGGATCTTTTTCGATGCTCTCGCCAGAGGAGCGCTTTCGGTGCTGCAACCCGATATTTGTCATGCTGGGGGCATCACCGAGTGCCACAAGATCGCCGCGATGGGCGAAGCCGCCTACGCCAAGTTAGCGCTGCACTGCCCGCTCAGCCCACTTGCTCTGGCCGCTTCGATCCAACTCGACGCCTGCGTCCCCAATTTCCTGGTGCAAGAACACAATGAGGTCAATGATTGGCGTGAGGGTGGGCGCACCTATTTCGGTTACGGCTATTTCCGCGAGCCGTTTGTGTTGGGCGAGGATGGTTGCGTGGCTGTGCCCGATAAACCAGGCCTGGGCATTGAATTGGACGAAAGCGGTATGAAGCAAATCATGACTCGACCCTGGCGCGTACAGCGAGGTTGATAGTTTTACTGACTTAACATAAGAGGTGTTTGTATGCTGCATCCTGCCATCGTTGTCTGGGATAGTTGCATTCACGGCAAAGGCCTGGTAGCAACTGGCCTTATCCGTGCTGGCGAAGTGGTGTGGCGGACATCCCCGGGCATGACGCTGATTCCTGTGGCGGAGGTGAATGCTTGGTCAGAAGAAAAGCGCCAAGAAATGCACTTTGTGGCTTACCAGTACAATGAGGACTATTTCATCATGGCAGACGAGGCGGATCGCTATATGAACCACTCGTGCGATCCCAATACCTGGTTCGATGGCGCCGATACATTGTTGGCGCGCCGAGACATCAAGCCAGGCGAGGAAGTGACCTACGATTACGCCATGACCGAGATCGCCGGCGAGTGGGATATGTCTTGTGCTTGCGGCAGCCCATTTTGCCGAGGCCGCGTGACGTGCCAAGACTATCTCGATCCTGTTTGGCAGGCCCGCTACGAAGGTCATTTGCCGCCTCACACTGTCAGGGCGATCATAGCTGCTCGCGCAAAGAGCTGATTGGGCGTGGAAGGAGGCGCGCTCTCGTGTACATCTACGTCGAACTCTAATTTGCATTCATCGTAGATTGTAGTATAACGCGAATTAACATTCCTGCCTTGTTGCACGAGCTTGTGGGTGAAAGGTGTTAGAAGAAACCGAGTGTAGCGACCGCCCTCCCGGGCGGCGCAAAAGGCTCAAACACGAACAACCGCCACGCCAGGCTCAGTCCATCGTGGTCATCGCCAGTGACTATTCAAGTCATACCCTCCGCTGTTGGCCCGATGTCAGGATGCTTGGCGAGCTGTCGGTAGGGGCTATTCCGTTTCCTCTAGCCGACGTCATGACTCGTCACACCAAATGCCATTTACCCCTGGTGGGCGAGATCGAAGCCTCTCAGAGAGGTTGCAAAGGCGCTCGTCAGCGCCATGTCCCTCACACACCGCGCTCGGCCCGTCGTCTTGTACCATCCTTGCGACGGATAGCGAACTGGGCGCACAAAGCGTATCTGATAAGCCATCGCACGATCCTGTTTGCGCGTATCCCAAGCGACCGTAGTACATCGCGATCTGATGATCTGTGGCTCAGGCGACCTGTCGCGTTGATTCTCATCGCTATCGAACGCTTTGCCGCAAGCCACTTTGTGGCGTTTCGATGTATCAATCTATCGGAGGAGCAATTACTGTGAAACACAAAACGATCTGCCGTGTTCTTGTCTGTCTCGTCAGCCTGGTGCTTGGGCTGACGCTTACAGCCTGCGGAAAAAAAGCTACCGGCCCATTGGTGGTGCTCGAATGGTCAGGCTATGAGCAAGAGGTCTTTTGGAAGCAGTTTGCTGAAAAGCACCCCGACGTCAAGGTTGAGTTTACCTTTTTTGCCGATGACGCCGAGGCGTTCGCCAAGCTCCAGAGTGGCTTTGAGGCCGATGTGGTGCATCCTAGCTATAGCTGGCTTCAATTGTACGCCGATAATGACCTGATCCAGCCCATTGATACCTCCAAGATGAGCAACTGGCCGGGGATCATGGAGCCACTCGCCAAGTTGGGCCAATACAAAGGCAAGCAATACCTGATTCCGTGGGAGTGGGGCTATGACTCGATCACTGTCCGCACCGACAGAGTAGCCGAGATGCCTGATTCATGGGGCGATCTTTGGGATCCACAATACAAGGGTCATGTCTCGATCTTTGATTCTGCCGAAGCCGCCATACTGGCTGGCGCGACCGCTCTCGGCTACGATGCCTATGCAATGACGCCGGAGCAGCTCCAGCAAGTGAAGCAAAAGCTCATCGAGCTAAAGCCGAATTTGCTAGGCTATTGGAGCGATTATACCGAAATCAACCAGCAACTTATTTCGGGAGAAGTATGGTTGGCCGCCAATACCTGGCCCGACGCCTACGTGGCGGCTAACGCTGAAGGCGTTGCGGTCGAGTACATCACCCCAAAAGAGGGGCGAATTGGCTGGGTCTATGGTTTTTGCATCCCCAAGAGCTCCAAGAATCCCGATCTGGCCCGAGACTATATTGATGCCATGATCTCGCCCGATTCGATGACCGAGATGGCAGCGCAATACGCCTATGGTGCCTCTAACCAGGCTGTGGTGGCCAACCTGGATCCCGAGATGGTCAAACTGATGCAGCTCGATCAGCCCGACGTGCTCGAGCGCACTGTCTTTATGAAGCCCTTGAGCGACGAACAACGCAAAGCCTGGACGACGGCCTGGGACGAGGTCAAAGCAGCGCAGTAGCAA
>CAZYPJ010000152.1:0-9396 GCA_964649365.1 uncultured Anaerolineales bacterium
TCACGGCCTCAATCGTCTGGCCGGTGAGGAACGCCTCCGGCGCGACGGTCGGGTCGAGTGGGCGCACCACCAACGGACGCACGATCTCGGCTTCTTCGATGCGCTGGCCGACGATGCGGCGAGTCAGCACTTCGCGGATGATCTCCAGATCGGGCAACTCGGGCATAGGGCCTCGCTTTCACTCGGCCAATAGCGGCGATCAACGGGCGCTGGTCAGCTCCACCAACTCCATATCCACAATCCGGTCGAGACGAAAATGACGCAACGCATTGCGTAACTGGCAGTGCGCCGAAAGGATCAGCTCGCCGCCAGAATCGAACACATTGAGAGGGCGCACCAGGCGCTCGGTTTGTTCCCCACGCTCGGAAAGATAACGGATATAGAGCAAACGACCCTCGCGCAGCGCCTCCTGGATCAGCTCGGGCACGTCGAGGCTAGGAACGCGCGCCATAGTAGGTACGCCGTTCACATCGCCGCCCTGGGCGGCGATGAACTGCGCCACCGTGCGCACGCCCAGCGGCCAAAGGTCATCCGCGATGCGCTCGAACACGCCCCGGGTAGCCAGCACATCCACCATCGCGCGGTGGCCCTGGCCGTTCACCGAGACTTGCAACGCCTGGGCTACCGCCCCCAACGCATAGCGCGCAAACTGGTAATGGCGGCGCGCTAGGCGTAATGTATCAAGCGCTACCGAGACCGGCAACTCGCGTCGCGCCCGCGCAAACTCGGCGCCGAGAAAGGAAAGGTCAAAGGGGATATTGTGGCCGATGACGACCGCGCCGCAGAGCAGATCGGCCACGTCGCCAGCGACTTCCGCAAACAGGGGCGCGTCGCGCAGCAGATCGTCGCCGATGCCGTGCACCGCATAGGCGCGCGGATCCATCGGACGCTGGGGATTGACAAGCTGTTGCAGCGCATCCACCACCTCGCCTCTCTGGACGCGCAGCATAGCCACCTCGCAAACGCGGTCGCCCCATTGGGGTCTGAGGCCGGTAGTCTCCACATCCAGGAAAACGAGGGGAATCTCGCAGATGGGCGAGGATAGGTCAAACATCGGCGCCCCCCTCTAGCAGCGAACGAATAGGGGCGAACGAACGACGATGCTGCGCTGAAGGCCCTATTTGGCGTAAACAAGCCAAATGCTGGCGCGTGCCATAGCCCTTGTGCTGGGCCAGGCCATAGCCTGGCGTTTGAGCGTCGAGGGCGATCATCCAATGGTCGCGGCTGACCTTGGCGATGATCGAGGCGGCGGCAATCGAAAGACAATCGCGATCCCCTTTGGGCATGGCCCATTGGGGAATGGCTATATCGGGAAGGGGCAAAGCGTCAATCAGCAGATGATCGGGTGACATGGCTAACGACTGGATAGCCTGGCTCATCGCCAGGCGCGTGGCGGGCACAATGCCGATGCGATCTATTTCATCCGCCGTCGCCCAGCCGACTCCGTAAGCCAGAGCATGGCGCACGATCAGTTCGTAACACGCCTCGCGCTGGCGCGGCGACAGCAGCTTGGAATCGCGCACGGAGGAGAGGGTCGTTGTCGTTTCAGGGTGATTGTATGGCAAAATAACAGCGGCCGCGACCACAGGCCCTGCCCATGCGCCGCGACCGGCTTCATCCAATCCCGCGATGCGCGCATAGCCCCTCGCCCACAACCCTTGTTCCCTGGAAAGGTCTGGCTGGCGGCTCACAGCACGCTCCTCGCTCTACAACGTTACTCGCTGGCTTTATCACCAAGCGAGCGGTCTTCCTTGAGACGCGCTGCCTTGCCGCGATCCTTGCGCAAGAAGTAGAGCTGCGCGCGGCGCACCTTGGCGCGGCGCACGATCTCGACGCGTTCGATGCGCGGCGAAAGCAACAGGAAGGTGCGCTCGACGCCGATGCCATGAGCGGCGATGCGTCGCACCGTAAAGTTGGCGCTCGCGCCGCCGTGACGAACCCGCATCACCACGCCTTGAAAAACCTGGATACGCTCGCGGTCGCCCTCGATAATGCGTGCATGAACCTTGACGGTATCGCCGGGGCGTAGCTCGGGGATATTGGGATTGGCCGCCGGCGCCAACGATTTGATCAAATCAGCCATTTGCTGCTAAACCACCTTTCCCTCATGTCACGAAAAAAGAGTATAACACAAGAGGCGGATTGCGGCAAATCGTCGGTGAACGTCGTTGTCAAGGTCATGCCGCCTTGTGGATAACTATCCCCATCCTGTGGATAACTGTGTATAACTTGTGGATAACTCATTCTTGACGCCAGAGGAAATATAAGAAAACTCTAAGATCTGGGCGATGCCTTTTATGCTATAATCATGGCGTTGAGGAGATCCCGCTCGGTTGTCCTCCCCCCCAAGTATCCCAGGATAACCTAGTCGGATCTCCTTAATTTACGTTGCCCTCGCCCCTATTTGCCGCCAGTTACGTCCCATAGGTATTCGAGATCGGCGCGCGTCTGTTGTACCACCTGCTCGGTCGTCAGGTCGCGCCAAGAATCGGCGCCCTGATACTCGGCATGCATCGAGATCACGCCATCGAACCCCGCCTGGCGTAGGCAAGCGAACACTTCGGGCCAGGCAACGATACCGACGTTGAGCGGCGCGGTCTGCGCCACCCAGCGCATCTTGCCCAACTTGGCATCGGGCTGGGGGATCCAGATCACATCCTTGACGGCGATGAGCTTGATGCGCGGCGCCAGCAGATCGAGCGACATCTTCCAGCCCGCCAGTCCGCCCTCGGTGAATAGATGGCGAGGATCGGCGTAGGCGACGACGGCTTGAGGGTCGCGATCTTGAAGAAGCTGCGCCACAACCGGGCCGCTGGCTGTCATGAAATCGCCAGAATGGGTGTGCACCGCCGCCGCGACGTTATAGCGGCGCGCCAGCTTTTCGATGCCGTCGAGAGCGCGCTGCACCTCAGCAATCTGCTGCGCCATGTGGCCAAAGCCTCGATAGCGCCAGTAGCCTAGCTTGATATAGGGCGCGCCCAGCTCCGCCGCCAAGCGAAAAAGCGTCTCGGCATAGGGGTCGTCGGCGCTGGTGATAGCTGTAGTGAGCAGCGGGACGGTCAACCCTTTGCTTTTGGCTAATGCAAACACTCCTGGCAATTCCTGCTCGGCGTTGGCTGGCTCCACATGCCCGCCGGGCCGCACGGTCAGGTCGAGGCCATCCAGCCCCAGGCCCTTGACCGCATCAGCCGCCTGCGCGATGGGATAGGCTTGCAGATGCTTGGTGAACATGATCCATTGCATGCGTTCGGCTCCTTTTCACGGCATTTCACTAGATGATGACACTCGCGCCGGCGACGCATTCCAGGCTATACCCATAACGAGCGCGGTCGCTCGCCACATCGAGCGCCTGGGCGGCGGCGGTGTTCGGATAGTTAAAGTAGAACGTCGTGCCGCCGCGATCTCGGTTGGCCCAGATGACGCGCGCCAGGCATTCCTTGTCGGGATGACCAAAGCGGTCGCCGTTGGTCGAGATGAGATAGCGGTCGCACTGCACCAGATTCAGCAAATCATCGCCGGTGTTCGCCCGGCTGCCGTGGTGCGCCAACTTGAAAGCGCCCAGCGCCACAGGCGAGGCGCTGCTATAGCCCAAGCGCCGCAAGCCCTCAGCCACGTCGTGCGAGTGCGCGTCGCCGGTGAGCAGCAAGCGCTTGCCCGCGTATTCGAACAACAACGCGATGCTGCTGCCGTTGGCCACCGAGCTATCCTCTTTGAATTCGCGTTGAGCGAGCGCCTGGATGGGTTCATCGAGGTCTTCTTCGCGTCCCTTCATCAAGGTATCAAAAGCTCCCGGCGTGCGCAACATGAGCTGTTGCACAAAGCCGGGTACCAGGGCGTCGCCCGCCGCCAACGGGCCGAGTCCCGTCACGCTGAGCAGCGCCGCCAGATCGTTCGCCCGCAAATAGTTCTCCCATTGGCGATAGAGATCGGCCAAGCCGTCAGGCGTGGGCGCCAATACCCAGGCTATCGCGCCGCCCGGCAATTCAACGCGCGGCGGGTCGCCCACACGCACGATAGCCTGGCCGCCAAAGGTCGTGTTTGAGGGATAATGCCCATCGAGCAGGTCAGCCAGGGCCTCGCCATCGGCGACGCCGGTGGGCGCCACCTCGGTGAGGTCGGGCGGGGCGGCTTGGGCTAGCCGCGCGGCCAGCGTAGCCAGGTGCGGCGCGCGCCGAGCAACCTCAGCCACAAAATCGGTCTTGGAGCGCCAACGGGGCGCGTTGGCCGCCAACGTATCGGGCGCGCGAACCGCCCCCTGGCCAAACGGGCGGATGTGGCGGTACTGGTTGAACCACACCTCGCGCACTGGAATAACCGAAGGGGGCTGTCGCCCCTGCTGGTTTGCTTCGATCAGCGCCTGCACCCCGTTGATGTGGTCGAGGTCTATGTGGGTCACAATCGCCAGGTCGAGCGCGACGCCCTGACGACCCAACTGGCGGATGCGCTTTTTCCAGCCTGACTTGAACGATTTGGACAGGCCGCCGTCAATGAGCAGATGGTGTTGCGAAGCCTCATCACCATAGTTAATGTACAGCGCATCGCCGTAATCCGCCGGCAGCATCTCGATGCTGACAAATGGCTCCATGGGTTGCTCCTACCTTTCACGCCAACACACAAGCGGCCCGACCTATACCTCACTCTACGCGGCAAATGAACCCCTTGAGATAGGCCGCCTCCGGGAAGGTGAGCAGCACCGGATGATCGCTCCCCTGCCCCAATCGCTCCAGAATGCGTACCTCGCGCCGCACGTCCACGCTCGCGCCAAACAATACTTTCTGGAACAAATCCTCGCTGACCAAGCCAGAGCAAGAGAAGGTACATAAGGTTCCGCCCGGCTTGAGCAGGCGCATCCCCAGCATGTTGATATCCTTGTAGCCGCGCGTAGCCGCGTTGAGCTGGGCGCGCGAAAAAGCGAACTTGGGCGGGTCGAGGATGACCACATCGAAGCGGCGGCCCTGGTCGCGCAGCGCACGCAGCACGGCAAAAGCATCGCCCTCGATAGATTCGTCGGATTCGCGAGCTAGGTCGTTCAGCCGTAGATTGGATTCAGCGGCGCGCAGCGCGTCGGCGGAGCTATCCAGGTTCGTCACGCGGCGCGCCCCGTTCGCCGAGGCGTACACGGCGAATCCGCCTGTGTACGATCACACGTTGAGCGCCTCCGTCCCGGCGCAGTATTGCGCTACGCGGCGGCGATTCTCGCGCTGGTCGAGGTATAAGCCCGTCTTGTGGCCGCGCAACACATCCACCTGAAAGCGTAGGCCATTCTCGGCGATCTCCACTTGATCGGGGGGCGTCTCACCAGCAAGATTCCCCGCCGCCGGGCGAAGCCCCTCTTGCGAGCGCACATCCACATCGCTGCGTTCATAAATGCCGCGCGGGGATAGCAAATCCAGCAGCGCCTGAATCAGCGTTGCCTTGTGGGCTTCGATCCCCAGCGTCAGCGCCTGGAGCACCAGCCAATCGCCATAGCGATCCACGATCAGCCCCGGCAACCCGTCCGATTCGGCGAACACCAGTCGGCAGGCGGTCGTCGCCGGGTCTTGCATCAGCGCGGCGCGGCGAGCGACCGCGGCCTGTAAGCGATGCCGCCAAAAAACGGGGGTGATTTCTTCAGCGGCGTCCCAGGTCAGCAGCCGCACAGCAATCTGCGAATGGGGATTGTAATAGCCGCGCGCCAGAAACTGATCGGCGTGGTCGCGCACCTCGACGATCTCGCCCGGCTGGGGCGCGCCCTGCACTCTGGCGATGGCGCCGCTGAACACCCACGGGTGGCGGTTGAGCACCGATTTTTCGCGTTCCGGCTTCAAACGAATGACGGCCATTTTGCTCCTCGAATTAATATCAGCAAACACCCACCCGTTCCACGCGCACGACCAGCGCCCGACGGGTGCGCTCTGTGATCGCGTAGCGGGCGTCCAGGCGATAGCCCACCACCCACACGATCTCGTCGCCGCAAACGAGCAACGGCGCGGTATCGCGTTCTTGGCGCGGGATTTTGCAGTTAATCATGAATTCGTTCACCTTTTGGCGGTGGCCCAATCCCAATGGAACAAAGCGGTCGCCCGCGCGCCGAGGCCGCACCGCCAGGCCAGAGCGCACGAGATCGGCGTCGAGATAAGCCAGCCAGGGATCGTCGTTGCGCTCCCACCCGGCGGGCAATTCGCTCCGCTCGCGTTCTTGGGTCGTCAGCCGCCAGCCGCCGCCCAACGGCGCACTTCCCGGCGCAGGCACGGGCCAGGTCTCTCGCACGCATGGGCGATTCTCCGCCTCAGGCGCATAACTTTCAGGGGCCAGGGTCGCCTCGTCATACCCCAATGTGAGTAACAGACCCTGCGGCAACGTCGCCATATCGCCCGTATCGCCGCGATTCAGCACCATCACGGCATCGTCAATGTGCGCCCAATTGATGTTACGCAACGACAGGCGCAGACGATGCACCGCCTCGCGCAACACGGAGCGCTGCAAACCCAACGGCAGGGCGCGCAGGGCCGCCAGGTCGAATACGATAGCATCGGATGAAGCCCGGCGCGTCACGGTAGGCCAGGCGCGGTCGAGCAGGTCGCGCAAGACATCATAATCCGCCGCGATCACCTCGGCGGTGCGTCGCACTATCTCGCGCACATTGGGATTATAGGTTTCGAGCAATGGAATCAAATCGTGCCGCAGGCGGTTGCGGTAATAGGTGCGGTCGAGGTTGGACAGATCATATCGCGGCTCGATGTCGTGCTCGCGGCAATAGTCCTGAATCTCCTGACGCGTTATATAGAGCAATGGCCGCACCAGGCGCAGCCGCTTACCCGGTTCACCAGAGGACTGCTCGCCCAAACGTAACTCATCCACCCACGACAGCGGCCTCATGCCGCGCAAGCCCGCCAGACCCGACCCGCGCAAAAAGTGCATCAACACCGTCTCGCCCTGGTCGTCGGCGTGATGCGCCAGCGCCACCGAACGCCCTCCTACGCGCCGCGCCGTGGCGGCGAGAAAGACATAGCGCGCCTGCCGCGCCGCCTCTTCGATGGCCAAGCCCCGCTCGTGGGCCAGCGCGGGCACGTCGGCGCGCTCAACCGTGCAAGGGACGCCCCAATCTCGGCATAACTCGGCCACGAAACGCGCATCCTGCTCCGATTCGTGGGCGCGAATGCCGTGATCGAGGTGAGCCGCATGGAGCGCGACGCCATAATCGGGCGCAACCTGGCGTAAGACATGCAACAGGCATAACGAATCAGGCCCGCCCGATACGCCCACCACCACTGTATCGCCGGGCAACAGCAAACAATGCTGCTCAATTGTCTCGCGCACCTGTCGAATAAGCGTCATACGATCCGCCTGGCCCGCCGCCACAACATTCCGAGTAGATGAACAAAACGTCATCGGCCTGAGTCGGGATTATCATGCCCGATTCATACAAGCGCCCTAACCTACAAATAGCATTGTACCGCAGGGGCGGCGGGTTGCCAATCTTTTGCGGAATTGCTCAGGACAACGATGTGTGCTAGACTCTGCCGCGACAGGCAGATACCAAGCCAGGCGCGCTGTTCCATCGGCGCGCCGTCATATAAAGGGGGTCCGTTTATGGCTATTCCTTTGGTAGATCTCAAAGCGCAGTATCGTACCATCAAGCCAGAAATTGATGCGGCGGTAGCGCGCGTGCTGGAGAACACGAGCTTTATCCTAGGGCCAGAGGTCGAGGGTTTTGAGCAGGCGTTTGCGCGCTACTGCGAGGCCCAATATGCCGTCGGCGTGTGTTCGGGCACAGCGGCGTTACAGCTTGCGCTGATAGCCTGCGGCATCGGCCCGGGCGACGAGGTCATCACCACGCCTTTTACCTTTATCGCTACGGCGGCGGCCGTCTCGCACGTGGGGGCCACGCCCGTCTTTGCCGACATCGTCGAGCGCACCTATAACATTGATCCGGCCAAGGTCGAGGCGGCCATCACGCCCAAGACCAAAGCGATCCTCCCTGTGCATCTTTACGGCCAGCCGGTCGAGATGGACGCCCTGCTCGACATCGCCAAGCGTCACAACCTGCGCATCATCGAAGACGCCTGCCAGGCCGTCGGAGCCACATACAAGGGCCATAAAGCGGGCAGCCTGGGCGATGTGGCTTGCTTTAGCTTTTACCCCAGCAAGAACTTGGGCGGCGCGGGCGCCGGCGGCATGGTAACGACCAACGATGAGCAGATCGCCGACCGCATCCGCAAGCTGCGCGACCACGGGCGCACCAGCCACTATGGCCACGAGATGATCGGCTACACCTATCGGCTCGACGCCATGCAGGCGGCGATCCTGGGGGTCAAGCTCAACCATTTAGACGATTGGAACGAAGCGCGGCGTCAGCGCGCCGCCAGCTACAGCAAGCTGTTCTCACAGATGGACGCAATCACGCCCCACGAAGCGCCCGGTTGCCGGTCGGTGTACCACGTGTACGCCCTGCGCATGGCGCAACGCGACGCTATTATACAGCATCTGCGCTCCAAAGGAATCGGCGCCAGCATCCATTATCCTCTACCGGTGCATATGCAACCCGCTTACGCCTTCATGGGCATCCCGAAAGGGAGCTACCCTATATCCGAGGCGTGCGCTGAAAACATCATGTCGCTGCCGATCTATCCCGAATTGACGCAAGGGCAGATCGAAGAAGTGGTTGCGGCGATCAAAGAGGTTGTTGGCTGATCGGTATTATTGCAAAAACGGCCAGGGATGAACCCCCTGGCCGTTTTCCTTTGGCGCGAGATCAGGCGCGCAGGTACGATTCGGTAAAGATGATCTTGTTGAGCAACACTTGCACCGTCTTCCAGATAGCTACTTGGTCGGGATCGCTCATGTCCACCTGCGAAGGCTCTAGTTCTTCCGCCGCAGCGGTGGCGTCGTAAAGCGCCAACAATAGCTTGCCGACGGCGGTGCTATCGTCGCGCTGTTCCACGATGCGAATCACCTCCATTAGCTCGCGGTCCAATGGGTCGGCGATGACGGCGTCAATGCCTACCGCCATCAGCATCACCAGATAGACGCGGTTGAGCAGGCTACGGCCCTCGTTGGGTACATGGTTCGAAACGTTGCTCAACCCGCCGATGGTGCGGATGGCAGGATCCATGCCTTGTTTGATATAGCGCACCGCCTCGATGGCATGCGGGCAATACTCCTGGCAACCGGCCACGGTGAGCACCAGTGGGTCGAGATAGAGGTTCTCCATCGGCAAGCCCACCTCTTGCGCCCGAGGGATCAGATGCTCGATGGCAATCGAGACGCGCTCCTCTGCCGAAAGCGGGATGCCGCTCTTGCCCATCATCAACGCGATCAGTCGGGCGTTGTATTGGGCGGCAAGCAATGGCACTTTCTCTAGGCGCTCCGGCTCGGCGGAGGTTGAGTTAATCATGCCCTGATGTTTGGCCAGCT
>CAZYPJ010000153.1:0-9336 GCA_964649365.1 uncultured Anaerolineales bacterium
CGAACAACAGACGATAGGGCGGGGCATTCTTGGCATTGCGCATCAACGGCTCGTCACCTACGTCGCGTGTCTTCTGATAGCCAAGTCCCAACAGTTTTCTTTTATAGTGGTCCATAAGCTGGCGGTGCAGAAATTGCTCTTCTCCCTGACTATATCGCAGATAGATCGCACGCCACTGATCATCACCAAAGAACTTGTCGACTATTGTGGCCATCGGATTGCCGATTTCTACGGGCATAAGCCGACTTAGCCCCATCTGGGAATAGTGTATGATCAGATCGAGCCGTGAGATCCGCGCCAGCATAGCCACTGTATTCCAATGCAACTCCAGACCTTCGGGATCAAGAAAAGCCAGGTTTAGCGAAGGGATACCTTGTAGATACTGGACAACCTGTGCGGCGGATTGATTGGCGTCACCCACGATAAACTGAATCCTGC
The DNA here is from genome assembly GCA_964649365.1 of uncultured Anaerolineales bacterium. Taxonomy (GTDB): domain Bacteria; phylum Chloroflexota; class Anaerolineae; order UBA1429; family UBA1429; genus CAZYPJ01. Next base: position 439 of record CAZYPJ010000153.1, read on the forward strand.
CAAAATACGGCGACGCCTGGCAGCGCTGTTTCAGGGTGTCAATAGTGGCCGGATCGCTATCCACAAACACATAGTCAGTAAAGGGATACTCGGAAGAGAGGGCAAGAAGCGGCGAGCCGAGATGGATTGCGCCCGTTTCGCGACACCTACATTTGCCCGGACCAGCGAACAGGTCTATATAGCACCTCCGAGGCCATTTGTTGCGCATCGAGGTCTCAAATACATCAATATACCGCTTCAAATAGTCGAGCTTCTCAGCCACCCAACGGCCCGATTCGCGCATCGTCAACCCATCGTCTTCAGGCTGAAAATAGACACCCATGATCCCTTCCTGTGTGCAAATATGCCACGAATGTAGTCAACATGATGAGACGTGTCAAGCGAAATGAAATAGATAGCAACAAAGGCAGACACCTGGTATGTTGCCGCTCTTGCTTGACACTCGCCCTTATCCTGTCTACCCTATACCCCAAACCCAATATGTGAGGAGGCCCCCATGCTCGAACGCCCTGTGCTCCGTTCCACCGCCGCGTGCCCGCCGCCGGTTTGGGCGCTGTGGCAGCGCGCGCTCATTGACCAGATGAACCAGGCCGCGCCCGCCTATCAGGAGCGCTACACGCGCAAGGATGGCTCGTTCATCTGGCGCGAAGAGTGGCCCGGCTTTGACGGCTCGGACGATGGCTATGAGAGCTATCACAACTGGCCGCTGTTCTACGTCTTGGGCGGCGCCGCCGAGTTGCACGAGCGCAGCCGCTGGCTGTGGGAGGCCGTCACCAAGCAATTCACCGCCTACGGCCAGGTCTATCGCGAGTTCGACGCCAATTACGACTGGATGCACCACGGCGAAAGCTCGATCTATTTCTACTATTTCGGCCTGGCCGACCCGACCCGTGACCGCGACCGTTCGCGCACGCTGCGTTTTGCCCGCTTTTACATGGATGAAGATCCCGAAGCCAAGAACTGGGACCCCGTCCACAAGATGATGCGTTCGCCCATCACCGGCTCGCGCGGGCCGCGCATCCCCAACCAATGGGAGGATTGGGCTACGCACCGCGCTATCTTGGCAAACTACCCTGCGCCTTACGAGGATATCCCCGGCGTCCACGGCCCCATCGCCGATTGGAACGACGACGCTGTCTATGCTGAGATACTGAAATTGCTCAACGAGCGCATGATGCGCTGCGATGTGCCGCTCAACCTGACCTCGACCAGCCTCATCACCACCGCCTATCTCTACACCGGCGAGGACAAATATCGCGCCTGGGTGCTCGATTACCTGGGCGCCTGGGCCGACCGCATCGCGCAGAACGGCGGCGTTTGCCCCGATAACGTCGGCCCCAACGGCGTCATCGGCGAGACGATGGGCGGCAAGTGGTGGGGCGGCTATTACGGCTGGCGTTGGCCGCACGGCTTTATGAGCATCATCCAGCCGCTCACCATCGCGGCGATGAACGCCGTGCTGCTGACGGGCGACCTGAGCTACCTCGACATCCCGCGCGGCCAGCTCGACCGTATGATCGCCCTGGGCTATGAGAAGGATGGCGCGCTCTACATCCCCAACCGCCGCATGGATGCGGGTTGGAGCGATTACCGCATCCTGCGCCCTGAATACCCCTTGCAGATCTGGTTCATGAGCCAGGACGCTGCAGATCGCGCCCGGCTGGAGCGCTTCCCCGAGCGATTGACGCAATGGGCCAGGGTAGCCCCCGGCCGTGGCAAGGGCGACGACATTCACATCGCACCCTATTATCGTTACCTGGAAGGCGCTAACCCCGATTACCCCATCCAGATCATGGAGGCGCAGTGGGCCGAAGTGCGCCGCCGCATGGACAAGATGGCCCACGACGACACCGACCCGGAAACTTGGGACGTCCACCATTGGCAAGATATTAACCCCGTCCACACCGAGGGGCTGATCCAGCTCACCTGCGGCGGCCCGCAGATCATCTATCATGGAGGGCTGCTGCACGTGCGTCTGCGCTATTACGACGCCGAGGCGCGTCGCCCAGGCTTGCCGCCCGACGTGGCCGCGCTGGTGGATGGCTATGACGCCGAGGGCGTCAGCGTGACGGTAGTGAACGCTAACCCGTTGCAGCCGCGCAAGGTGATCTTGCAAGCGGGCGCCTTTGGCGAGCACACGTTGACGCAGGCGGTTGATCTGGACGCCAACCAAGCCTACGCCATCAACGGCAAGTGGTTAGAGCTGCACCTGGCTCCAGGCGGCTGTGTGCGCCTGGCGCTGGGGATGAAGCGTTACGCCAACAAGCCATCCTATGAGCAGCCGGCGATGTAAGGTGTGATTACCTCACCCTGGTCATTCTCCATGATGAGTGCATCATGGAGAATGACCAGGGTGAGGCGTCTCATTTGCGCCGCGCGCCGTTTTGCATTACCCTAGTCCCGTGCGCGTGAACCCACTCGAAGGAGAGATCATACAATGAACGCAGAACGGCTCACACAGATGGCGCTCGACCAGGGCGCGGGCGTGGTGCGGCTGGCCCCCACATGGGTGCCGCGTTTTTTTTGCATCCCTGGGCGGCGCATCAAGCTGCATCCCGACGATTACTATGCCTTTGGCGCCAATCGCGGCGGCATTGACGAGCGTTGGTTCTCGTCCACCGTCAACGCCGACAACGGCCCCGGCACCCTGCCCGACGAGGGCTTGAGCTATATCGTCGTGCAAGACGGCGCCGAAACCCGCAAGCTGCTGTTACGCGACGCGGTATCGCTGGCGGGCCAGGCTATCATCGGCAAGCGTCTGATGGACAAATACGGCGGCTGGCCGATGTACAGCAAGTTCTTTGACAACCTCGGCCCTTTGCCGCACCACATCCACCACAAAAAAGAACAGGCCGCCAATGTGGGCCGCCAACCCAAGCCGGAGGCCTATTTCTTCCCGACCCAGCTCAACAACCACGGCGGGCGCTTCCCGTTCACCTTTTTTGGGCTGCAACCCGGCACCACCCGCGAACAGGTGAAGCAGTGCCTGCGCGATTGGAACAAAGGCGATAACAAGATCCTCAACCTCTCGCAAGCCTACAAGCTCCAGCCCGGCACCGGGTGGGATGTGCCCGCCGGCGTGCTGCACGCGCCCGGCAGCCTGTGCACCTACGAGCCGCAATACGCCAGCGATGTGTTCGCCATGTTCCAATCGTTGGTGGATGACGCGCCCTTTTCGTGGGATATGCTGACCATAGACGTGCCCGAGGATAAAAAACACGATCTGGATTACATCCTCGACCTGATTGACTGGGAGCTGAACCTGGACGCCGATTTCTTCCAGCACCGCTTCATGGCGCCCAAGCCAGTCAAGCCCGTGGCCGAGATGGAGGCGGAGGGGTATCGCGATATGTGGATCGCCTATCGCAGCCCCGATTTCAGCGCCAAAGAGACCACCATCCTGCCAGGCCGCAGCGTCAAACTGGTGGATGCAGCCTGCTATGGCCTGGTCTTGCTGCAAGGCCACGGAACGCTGGGCCAGTGGGCCGCCGAAGCGCCAACGTTGATCCGCTTTGGGCAGTTCACCAGCGACGAATTCTTTGTGACGGAAGCGGCGGCCAAGCAGGGCGTGGTGGTGACTAACCCCAGCCCCACCGACCCGATTGTGATGCTGCGCCATTACGGACCAGCCAACCCCGACCTGAAACTGTAACGGCCATTGATCGTAGGTAGGGGCGATCCTGCGTGATCGCCCTTGACGGGATCATGTAGGGGCGCCCTATGTGGCCGCCCTCGACCGCGGCCCTGGAAGGGCGATCCAATGTGATTGCCCCAGGGCGGCCACACAGGGCCGCCCCTACCATTGTGATTGTTGGGGCGCGACGTGTCGCGCCCCGTGCATTTTCGGAGGGACGCCCATGACCCCTATCATCACCCAGGAAGGCATGTTCATCGGCGCGGGCGGCGTGGAGTTGTACGAATGTTCCTGGCTGCCCGAAGGATCTCCGCGCGCGGTGGTGATCCTCTGTCACGGCGTGGCCGACCATTCCGGGCGCTACCCGCACCTCATCGCGCGGCTGGCGGGGGCAGGCTATGCCGTGTGCGCGTTCGACCATCGCGGGCACGGGCATTCGGCGGGCGAGAGGCTGCATGTCGAACGCTTCGGCCTCTACGCCGAGGATTTGAAGGTCGTGCGCGACCGCGTCGCGGCGCGCTACCCAGATTTGCCGCTCTACCTGTTCGGCCACAGCATGGGCAGCGCCGTAGCGCTAACCTATCTGCTCGATCACCCCAACGACGTGGCCGGGCTGATCGCCTCTGGCGTGGCGCTCTACGCCGGCGAGGGGTTCCCGCCGATCATGTTAAAGCTCAATATGTTGCTCTCGCGCTGGCTGCCGCGTTTGCGGCTGACCAAGATTCCCACCGAGGGCGTCTCGCGCGACCAGGCCTGGGTGGCGGCTACCCGCGCTGACCCGTTGGTCTATCACGGCCCGGGCACGGCGCGCCTGGGGGCCGAGATCCTCACGGCGCTGGAGCGGCTGCGCCCCCGCTTGGGCGAGATCACATTGCCGCTGCTGATCTTGCAAGGCGAGCGCGATATCCTAGTGGGCGACCAGGGCGCGCGCCTGCTCTATGAGCGGGCGGCGAGCGCCGACAAGACCCTGCGCGTGTACGGGGGCGCCTACCACGAGGTGTTCAACGACCTACCCGCCTCGCGCGAGGCGGTGTTGGGGGATGTGGTGGGGTGGCTGGATGCGCGGGTCAAAGATGTATAGACGCTACAGTATATCCACCTCGCCCCGCCGCCGACAGGCGCGGGCGTTCAGGCTGGCGCCGGCGCGGCGGTTGGCTTCCAGGAAGGCGTCGGCATAGTCCGAGTTGGCAAAGCGCAGGCTCAGGTAATGGGGGTTGGCTTCGGCCACAAAGGGGCGCTCGTCGGGGGCCGCCAGGCGCGCAAAGAAATCCGATTCGTTCTTGACGGCCAAGGCGGCGGCCAACATCAGCGCGCTGGCCAGCGTGAACAGCAACGCCACGATGAAACGCGGGTAGAGCAGCCAGAGCAGCAGCAAGATAATCATGGCGCCGCATGAACCGAACACCCAGGCGCGCGCCAGCCGCAAGTCGCGCTCGGCGAGCTGGCGCACCCAGGCCAGGTGTTGATCGCAATAGGGCACGCGGAGGCTGGCCTGGTGGGTGATGCTCTTGCGCACGATGGTTTGGGGGCCGCCCCGCCCGAGCGCAGAGCGGCGCAGGCGCGCCTCTTCGCGTTGCACCACCAACAGTGTGTTATCCTCGGCGTAATCCTGAACCTCGCGGTTGGCGGCGCCGCCGGCGAGGTCGGCGGGAAGGCGTTCTTTCCACTGGCTGGTGCGCAGCGGCAGGTCAATCGTCTGGGTAGCGGAGGATGGTTGGCCGCAACAGACGCACAGCGGAGGAAAAGTCACGCGGCCGGTCAGCGGCATATAGACCGTATGCCAATCTGCCATATGCAACCCCCTTCGACCAGGCGCATAAATCAGGATGAAAGGGGTGGATGCGCGCCGCTGTCACATGACCCATTATAGCGCCGGACGCGCGGGATAGCAATGATCCGTAGGCCCTTGTCACGGCTTGGAAAACAAAACTGGGCCTCGTGATGAGGCCCGGTTTTGTCGTCATGAAAATCGGTATTCGCCGGAGCGTCAGCCCAGGCGCGCCTTCAGCGCGGCCAGTTGCTTCTTCAGGCGCTCGGGCAGGCGAGAGCCAAATTGGGCAAAGAACTGCTCCACACTGGGAATTTCGTTTTTCCAGGCTTCCACATCTACCTTGAGCAGCTCCGCTATACGGTCTTGGGGCCAGCTTTCCAGACCCTTGAGATCCAGTTCGCCTTCGGCAGGTAGGATGCCAATGGGCGTCTTGACGCCCTTGGCCTTGCCATCCACGCGCTCGCACATCCACTTGAGGGGGCGGCTGTTATCGCCAAAGCCGGGCCACAGCCACTTGCCTTCGGCGTTCTTACGGAACCAGTTTACATAGAAGATGCGCGGGGCTTTGCTGCCCAGCTTGTCGCCCATTTCGAGCCAATGCTGGAAATAGTCGCCCATGTTGTAGCCGCAGAAGGGCGTCATGGCCATGGGGTCGCGACGCAGATTGCCCACCGCGCCGATGTTGGCGGCGGTCGTTTCCGAGCCGGCGGTAGCGCCCATGTACACGCCGTGATCCCAATCGTAGGCCTCGGTAACGAGTGGCACCACACCCGCGCGGCGCCCGCCAAAGACAAAGATATCAATCGGCACGCCCGCCGGGTCTTCCCAATCGGGGCAGATCACTGGGCACTGGGCCGCGGGAGCGGTGAAACGCGCATTGGGGTGCGCGGCAGCGTCCTTGTGGTCGGGCGCCCAATCCTTACCCTTCCAATCAATGGCGTGCGCCGGGGCGGGGGCGTCGTGGCCTTCCCACCAGATGTCGCCATCGTCGGTGAGCGCGCAGTTGGTAAAGATGGTGTTCGACTTGATGGTATCCATCGCCGAAGGGTTCGACTTGTACGAGGTGCCGGGCGCCACGCCGAAAAAGCCTGCTTCGGGGTTGATGGCGTACAGGCGACCATCGGGGCCGATCTTCATCCAGGCGATATCGTCGCCGATGCATTCGCACTTCCATCCTTCGATGGTAGGGGTCATCATAGCCAGGTTGGTCTTGCCGCAGGCCGAGGGGAAGGCAGCGGCCAGATGATAACGCTTGCCCTCCGGGCTGGTAAGCCGCAAGATCAGCATGTGCTCGGCCATCCACCCTTCGCGGCGGGCCATCGCCGAGGCGATACGCAGCGCCAGGCATTTTTTACCGAGTAGGGCGTTGCCGCCATAACCCGAGCCGTAAGACCAGATCAGATCCTCATCGGGAAAGTGGCTGATATATTTCTGCTCAATCGGCGCGCACGGCCAAGGCACATCCTTCTGGCCAGGCTGGAGCGGGGCGCCCACCGAATGCAGGCAAGGGATGAACTCGCCGTCCGCGCCCAGCGCATCGATCACCTTGACGCCCACACGGGTCATGATATGCATGTTGCACACCACATAGGGGCTATCGGTGATCTCGATGCCGATCTTGGCGATGGGCGAACCAATGGGGCCCATCGAGAAAGGAATGACGTATAGAGTGCGGCCCTTCATGCAGCCAGTGTACAGGCCCGTCATAGTGGCCTTGAGTTCGTCAGGCGCGATCCAGTTATTGGTAGGGCCGGCGTCTTCTTTGTTGGGGACGCTGATATAGGTGCGGTTTTCGACGCGCGCTACGTCGCTGGGGTCAGAACGGAACAGGAAGCTATTGGGGCGTTTTTTCAAGGGGGTTGCAGCGCCGCTGGCTACCATTTCGGCCATCAAGCGATCATATTCAGCCTTGCTGCCATCGCACCAATAGATCGAGTCGGGCTGGCACAGCGCAGCCACTTCCTTCACCCAGCTATTCAGTTTTGCGTGCTTTACTTGGTACGACATGATATGCTCCTCTTAAGGATTGAGTGCAGCGGATTCACTTTATGTCACGTAGGCCGCCAACGGTAGATGATCTTGTAGCGAATACGGGCGCCGCCTCCATCCAGGGCCTACGATTCCATGGTGCCAATCAGAACCGATTCATTACCAGTCGCAAGGCTGTATCAAGCTCATTGCGCAGCGATCGGCGTTTACTTCCAATCACTCTCGCGCGATGCTCAAGGTGCGCCAGCGGCTTAGAAAAAACGCCGGAAGCCCTCTCTCGTTGGGAGAAGAACGCCGGCGTTCTCATAATGCGCGCTTTTCGCAGAGGGAAAACGAACCGTAATCAAAGTCAGTATAACATAGCTCCCCCGTTAGCGCAAATTATGCTTTTCAGTCATTTACTTGGCGTATACTCAGAGCAAGCGCCCGCCTGTTGCGATGCGCAAAGGCAAAATATCAGAATTCTTTGATTTTCCTGACTTGGCGACCACTTGAGAACCACAACCGGTAGCCTTTGCATCTCGCGTTAAACCCTACGCCTAGTAGCCCACGGGCGATTTAATCCTTTCCGGACAGGTCAGGGCCGTATCGCTCTTGCCAAAACACCGTCAGGATGGTAGAATCAGAAAGTACGATTGGTGAGGCAAATCGTGGGCCGGTTGTCCTTTCCTCTTGGCTAGAGCAAACGCAGGCACAGGTCAACGTATTCCTGCATCTGGCCTGGCCTGAATCCTTGATTGGCGTGATTAGACGCTTCGAGCGCCCCCAAAAAATGATAGCTTGGACGCCCACCCTCAGCTCTCACAAATCGAACATCGGCGCCCCATCGTTGCAAACAGGCTGGTTCGGAACTGCACGGGCCTGATAACCGGATAGTTTTGTAGTGCGCGATTGCTCATCAGCAACCGCTGCGTGCGCGTCTCTCAAAAAATATGGCTCCGGCCTACCGGCGGGCTTGTTGCTGCTGGCGGCCAGCTAGAACCTGTAGTGGAGTGGGTTGACTATGGACGCACATCAACTATGGCAGGCGGCGCTCGGACAGTTGGAGCTGCAACTGCCCAAACCCACCTATGATACCTGGGTCAAGAACACCCAGGCGATGTCGTATGAAGACGGAACCCTGGTGGTGGGCGTTCATTCGGCCTACGCCAAAGATTGGCTAGAGAACCGCCTGTATCCCACAGTGCATCGCGTGGTGAGCGACATCGCCAACCGCACCACGGTGGTCAGCTTCACCGTGCGACGTAGCAACGCGCCCGAACGTGAAGCCGAGCTGTTCGAGCCGTCCCCTGCGACGCCCGCCGATAACAGATCATTGGCGCTGGAACCCGAGTCGTGTCGTATCAACGCACGCTATACCTTTGATTCGTTCATTGTGGGCCAATCAAACCGCCTGGCCCACGCTGGCTGCCAGGCCGTGGCCGAAAACCCGGGGCTGGCTTATAACCCGCTGTTCATCTATGGCGGCGTAGGGCTGGGCAAGACCCATCTCTTACATGCCATC
>CAZYPJ010000154.1:0-6621 GCA_964649365.1 uncultured Anaerolineales bacterium
TCATCGCCCCTATCGCGCATGATCCCTCGCTTTGTATCCTGCTCGATAGGGGCGATGAGGGCGACCACGTAGGGTCGCCCCTACGAGCGTACCAACAAAAACGCCGACGCCCCCTTAACACAGGAGAACGTCGGCGACTATAAGCCAGCCGAGCGTCGTTCTCCTTTCCGAATACGGGAGGCGGGGCCGTTTCCAGCCCTGCCCTTGGCCGCCTCTCGGCGGCGACGACCGCAGGCCATGAGATAACGCTTTTAGGCGCAGCGATTCGGAGAAACGTATAGGCTTTTCTTTACGCAGATTATGACACAGAACGGAGCAGCCGTCAAACGCCCTTGGGATGGCCTTGACCTCTATACCCTGACATGTTATACTTGCGCTAATCCCCCTCATCGTCGTCGCCAGATTTATACTTGGACATCGCTCGAACGGACGAAACACTCGCTTCCACGGTATACCCGTCGCCGCAAGTGTTTCATCGCTGCGTGTTTGCCGCAACCCTAAACGGTTTGCCCTCAATCAACCTTTTGGGAGGTGGCTCATGCTTCGGATCGGCTTGCTGACCCGCCTGGTTTTGATGATCGCCCTGCTAGTGACGTTGCTCGGCGCGTGGGGGACCGTCGCCGTTCGGGCTGATGCGCCCTTTCCCATCACCGAGACCTTCCGTGGCGCTTCCGCTGACCCCAATTGGGTGCTGGGCGGCGGCGCGATTCTGACCGCCGCCAGCGGGATTGACCCGGCGGACGATGGCTGGCTGCGCTTGACCCCAGCCAGCGGCAACAAGAGCGGCTATGCCTATTACAACGTGGCTTTCCCCTCCGACCGGGGCGTAGCCGTCACTTTTGATTACGCCTCGTGGGGCGGCAGCGGGGCCGATGGCCTCACCTTCTTTCTCTTTGACGGGGCAACGCCCACCTTCCGGGTGGGCGGCTATGGCGGGTCGTTGGGCTATGCCCAGCGTTCAGGAGTCTTGGGCCTCAGCCGGGGTTATCTGGGCGTGGGGATAGACGAGTTCGGCAACTATTCCAACCCCACCGAGGGGCGCGTGGGCGGTCCGGGTTTGCGGAAAGACGCGGTAGCTATTCGTGGGCCGGGCGATGGTTCGACGGGCTATGCCTATCTTGTCGGCACGCAGAGCCTGCCCCAGAGCATTGACGCGCCCGGCATGCCCAATCGGCCCAACCAGGGGAGCGCCCATTATCGCCGTGTCGAGTTAAACCTGGAGCCGATTGGGGGCGCCTATCGCGTGTCGCTGCGAATGCAGTTCGGCGCAAACCAGCCGTTGACCGAGATCATTCCCCCGACGGTGATGTCGGTTGCGCCCCCGGCTACGCCAAGATGGGCTTTGCCGCCTCGACCGGCGGGAGCACCAATAATCACGAAATCCGCACCCTCTCCGTCACCTCGGCGGATACGCCGACCACCATTAGCGGGACGGTGACCGACGCCCTTACCGGCGAGCCGATCCCCGGCGCCACGGTGCAAATCGTGGATAGCCGCGCGGCCAGCCGCACGGCGACAACCAACGCAAGTGGAGGCTACACTGCATCGAGCGCCGACGGCGGCATCGCTGCCGGCCCGGTGACCGTGACGGTCTCTTACGCCGGGTATTGCCGCTCCGAGAGCGGCGCTAATCTATCCAAAGGCGTGCCCAATACCTACAATGTGGCGCTGCAACCCGCCCAAGTCACTGGCGTGGTGACGGATAAGGGCACGAGCGTGCCCCTGGTGAACGCCACCGTCACTATGACCGATACGCTGAGCCGCGTGTTCACCACGCAAACCGTCGCGGGCGGCGTCTATACCTTTACCAATAGCCTAGCCAACCCCTTCTCGGTAGCCGAAGTGCAACTGAGCGCCGCCAAAGAGGGCTATTCTCCCGCCGTCGAATCGCTCACGCTCACCGCTTGCGGGCCAAACAGCCGCAACCTGGCGCTGGGCACGGTGGATTTGCTGGTGCTCAAATCCGACGGGGCCGCCCAAGTGGCCCCGGGCGAGCTGCTCACCTATACGATTACGGTGGAGAATCGCGGCTCCGCCGCCGCCGAGGGCGTGCGGATCACCGATACGCTGCGCAGCGCGCCCTATCTCATCTTTGTGGACGCCACACCCGGCTATACGCCCGTCCTCACCAATTACGTGTGGGCGCTGGCGCAGCCGTTGGCCGTAGGCGAGACGGCGACGCTCACCCTCACGGCGCGCGTCGCGACGACCCTGCCCGACGGCGATACCATCCTGGAAAACTATGTCCACGCCACGGCGGCCAGCCCCGAAGCCGACATCACCAACAACGAGAACTCGGATTTCAGCGCGGCCACGGCGCACCCCAACCTGACAGTGTTCAAGAGCGCCATCGGCTCGACGTCGCCCATCCAGGCTAACGAGACGATCACCTACACCCTCGTCGGCCAGAACCTGGGGCGCGCCATCGCCACAGGCGTGGTCATTAGCGATCAACTCGATAGCTTGACGACCTATATCCCCGGCTCGGCGCAACTGACCGTTGGCGGGGCCAGCCAGGCCGTCACGGTCACGGCCACATCGCCTGTGCTGGTGATGGAGCTACCGCCCATGCCCCCCGGCGTCGAAGGGGCGCTCAACTATCGCGTTCAGGTGGCCGGGTCGCTGCCGCCGGGATTGCCTGCCATCCACAACCGGGTCAGCGTGGCGCTGAACGAGGTGGATGCCGATCCCTCCAACAACTCGAGCGCGGCGGATGTACCCATCCAGGCTGGGGTGGATCTCTACATAGACAAGGTGGCGCAGCCCGACCCGGCCCCGGCCCAGCCCGGCGGGCGCATCTACTATACCCTGCGTTACGGCAACCGGGGCAGCACAACGGCCACGAATGTGACGCTCACCGATACCCTACCCGCGAACGTGGCCATCGAGCCGGGCAGCGTCTATCGCGACGGCGCGCCTCAGCCCGACCCTAGCGGCTACCCCGCCATCCCTCTGCTGAGCGGCGCCACATTGGCGGCGCGGTCGGACCACGCCATCACCTTTACGGCGATCATCAGCGACGCTCTGCCTGCCGGCGCGTTGACGCTCACCAATACGGCAGTAATCACTTGCGCCGAGGGCGACTTGACGCCGGCCAGTAACGAATCGAGCGCCGTCACCCCAGTCGTGGGCTACCCCAATCTGAGCGTCGCCAAAGATGATGCGGTCATCCAGGTCTTGTCGGGCGCAGAGGTGACGTACACCCTCACGGTGCGCAACGATGGCAATCGCGGCGCGTCGGGCGTGGTCGTCACCGACACATTGGCCGAGGGCCTGAGCTTTGTGTCGGGCAGCGCCAGTGATGGAGGCGTGTATGACCCCGCGCATCAGGCCGTAGTGTGGAACTTGGGCGATTTGCCCGCGGGCGAGCCGCGCACGCTGACCTATCGTGCCCAGGTCGCACCCACCACGCGCGCCGAGGCGCTGACCTCGAACCGCGTCGTTGTGGCCGATGATGGGATGAACGGAATCGATCCCGACCTGGAGAACAATCGCGCGGTGGATAATGACCATGTCGTGCGACCGTATCTGGTTCTAAAGAAGGCAGTCTCTGGCCCGGCCGGGGTAGGCGAGCTAATTACCTATACGCTGAGCTATCACAACGCCTCGCCTGAAACAGCCTACGGCGTGGTCCTCAGCGACACGCTGCCCGCCAATACGGCCTTCGTCAGCGCCTCGGCGGGGGGCGCGTTGGCGGGCGGGGCGGTCTCCTGGCCCATCGGCGACGTGGCGCCCGACGCGGGCGGCAACGTCGAATTGGTGGTACGCCTATTGGCCCTCAACGAAGAGGATGAACCCTTGCCCGATTCGCTGGCGCGCCAACCGGCGCTCGCCCGCGAGACGATCACCTCGACCTTGATCGATGTCGCCTCGCCCTGGTTCGCCGGGCCGGGCGCCAGCGCGCCCAGCTTGCGCCTACGCTTTCAGGGCGCCGATTCCGTCGGCCAGGCAGGCTGGCGCGATAACCCGCGCGCCCCCAGCGAGTACACCTTCGATTCGTGGATCGCGCCCGTCGCTGCCGGCCTAGAGTCCTATTGGTACCCCGAGAGCGACCTGCAGGCCCAGTGGGTAGCGCACGACCCCGCCGGGCAGGCTGCGCCCAACTATACCTTCTTCCGACATCGCTTTTACCTGCCGCTGAATGCGGTCTCACCGGTGGGTGTGTTGCAATTGGCAGGCGATGACAAGACCGAGATCTATATCAATGATATGTACCTGGGCAGCGAGTATGGCGGCGGCGGGGCCACCACCTTTACCGACACAGTGGGCCTCCAAGGCGGGGAGAACCTGCTGGCCGTGCGCCTGTTGAACAACGATCACGGCGGCCACCATGCCTATATTGACCCCTATGGGGTGTGGATGTGCCACCCCGGTCTGCTCTACAACCTGGCCATTGACTATGCGCTCCGCCCCTTTGCGGCCGCGCCGGCGGTGGCGCGCGCTGGCGAAGCGATCACGGTGACAGTCAACGAGGATGCCGTGGGCGGCGTCGCGCCCTACACGGTGCTGTACGACTTTGGCGACGGCTCGCCTGCGAGCGGCGTCGCTACCCACGTCTATACCCAAACCGGCGTCTTTACCACCACCGTGACGGCGCAAGACGCGGAGGGCTGCATCGCGCGCGACGCGCTGCCCATCACGGTCATGCCGGCCTACTCCAGCCTAGTCATCAATCACGCTCAGGCTGCCTACGCCGACGCGCGAGGCGCCCAGTATCATGCAACCAGCGGCGTGGCCAACACGGCTTTCTTGGGCCTGGAGCCGGTGATCGGAGTGGACAAACGCCAGACCGCGATCCACACGGATCTATCGGGCGCGACCTGGATCACCTACACGATCTCGATCTCGACCACTGGTTCTACGCTCGATGTCGTACCCCTGCTCGAAGAGTACGACCCTGCGGCGCTTACCTACGCACGCGCCTTTCCCGAGCCAGACGCGGCGCCCTATCCGGGCCGCCTCACTTGGAACGATCTCACCGTATCCGGAGCGCATGGCTTGGGCCGCAATCTCGAAGAAGCTCAGCCGTTTGACGTATTGGCCGTTTTCGAGGTGAACGCCGAAGGCAGCGGCGTCACGACGAACACTGTCGCGGTGGCCGGCGCCCTGGACGAACAGGGCTACGCCGTCAACGAGGCGCGCGATTCCGCAACGCTGGATCTCGATTCGCTCGACCTGGCGGTGAGCGCGCCGCTCGCCTGGCACGACCCGGCTTGCGCCGGCTGGCGGCAACGTTACACGCTCTCTTTCCGCAACACAAGCGACGAAACGCTCACCAACGTGGTGATGGCGAGCGAGTTGCCCCTCTCCACATCCGGCGCAGCGCTGCTCGACGAGAGCAGCCCCGGCGCGCTGTACGATGGCGCCGACCGAGTGTGGTGGCCGATTGGCGCGGTGGCGCCGGGGCAAGAGGTCGTCCGCTACCTAGAAGTCCGTTTGTGGTCATCGTTGCCCGCGGGCGCGGTCATTACGAACTGCCTCACCGTCTCAGCGGAGGGATATGTGCCGCAGAGCCAGTGCAGCGCCGTGGCGATCGCCCAGTGCGCCGGGCCATCGCCGACTGCGTGGCCCACAACCACGCCCAGCGCCACCCCCAGTGCGACGCCGAGCCACACGCCCACGCCAGATGTGACGCCCACGCCATCGCCCACCGGGCCGCCCACCGTGGCGCCGCCCCCGCTGTACTTGCCGCTGGTCCTGCGTATGGGCCAGCCCTAAACGCCAAGAGCCGAGGATACCGCGACGATCCCCGGCTCTCTTTTTGCCTCGCATCACAGCGCGCATATAATGGGGAGAAACTGCGGCGCCCCCATCGGGAGGAGGATGGCGATGCTCAAGACACACACTTGCGGTCAATTGCGCGCGTCGGATGTAGGGGCCAGCGTCACGCTGGCGGGCTGGGTCAATCGTCGCCGCGATCACGGCAATCTTATCTTTGTTGATTTGCGCGACCGTTGGGGCCTCACCCAGGTCGTGTTTAACCCCGAGACCTCCGCCGAGGCGCACAAGATCGGCGCCCAAGTGCGCGGCGAGTACGTGCTGCGCGTATGGGGGACGGTGCGGATGCGGCCCGAGGGCTTGAATAACCCCAAGATGGCCACTGGCGACATCGAAGTCATCGCCGATCAAGTCGAAATCCTCAACGAGGCGCAGACGCCCGTGTTCTATATCAACGAAGAGGCCGAGGTGGACGAAGCGCTGCGCTTAAAATACCGCTATCTCGACCTGCGCCGCGAGCGGATGCAGCGTAATATCGTGCTGCGCCACGAGGTGATACGCTTTATGCGCAATTTCCTGAGCGATCGGGGGTTCATCGAGATCGAGACGCCCATCTTGCTCAAATCCACCCCCGAAGGCGCGCGCGATTACGTCGTGCCCAGCCGGCTGTATCCGGGCAAGTTTTACGCGTTGCCCCAATCGCCGCAGCAGCTCAAGCAATTGCTGATGGTGGCCGGCTTTGAGCGCTATTTCCAGATCGCGCGCTGCTTCCGCGACGAGGACCTGCGCGCCGACCGCCAGCCCGAGTTCACGCAGATCGACATCGAGATGAGCTTCGTCGACCAGGACGAGGTGTTCGAGATCATTGAGGGTCTGATGCAGGCGGTCGTTCGGACCGTCGGG
>CAZYPJ010000154.1:6631-9245 GCA_964649365.1 uncultured Anaerolineales bacterium
CGACCGCCAGCCCGAGTTCACCCAGCTTGACCTGGAGATGTCGTTCGTGGATCGTGAGGATGTGATGGGCCTCACCGAGGAATTGTTCCGCGCCCTCGTGCCCGCCGTGTGCAAGAAACGCTTCCTGCGCGAACCCTTCCCGCGCCTCACTTACGCCGAGGCAATGGACAAATACGGCTCGGACAAGCCCGATATCCGCTTTGAGATGCTGCTGACTGACCTTTCCGACCTGGTGAAGGATTCGGGGTTCAGTGTGTTCAAGAACGCCGTGGCGTCGGGCGGGCAGGTCAAGGCCATCTGCGCGTCGGGTTGCGCCAGCTACACCCGCCGCCAATTGGATGAGCTGACCGTGTTGGCCAAAAAGCTGGGCGCCAAGGGGTTGGTGTGGATGGCGCTGCGCGAGGGCCAAGTCGCTTCGCCGGCGGCCAAATTCCTGAGCGAGGCCGAGACCCAGAGCATCGTCGCACGGATGGAGGCCAAAGAAGGCGATTTGATCCTGATCGTGGCCGACGCGCCCGCCGTAGTCGCCGAAACGCTGGGCCAGTTGCGGATCGAGTTTGGGCGGCGGCTGAACCTGCTCGACGACGACATCCTGGCCTTTGCCTGGATCACCGATTTTCCATTGTTGGAATGGTCGGAAGAGGATCAGCGGTTCCAGGCCAAGCATCATCCCTTTACCGCCGCAATGGACGAGGATTTGCCTTACTTGGAGACCAAACCCGCCGAAGTGCGCGCCAAAGCCTACGACATCGTAGCCAACGGCTATGAGGTGGGGGGCGGCAGCATCCGTATCCATCGCCGCGAGACGCAGAACCGCATGTTCCGCGCCATTGGCATCTCGGATGAGGAAGCGCGCGCCCAGTTCGGCCATCTGCTCGAGGCGTTCGAATTCGGCGCGCCGCCCCACGGCGGCATCGCCCCCGGCATTGACCGGCTGGTGATGTTGCTGGCGGGCGAGCCGAACATCCGTGAAGTGATGGCCTTCCCCAAAACGCAAAGCGCCTACGACCTGATGATGCAGTCGCCGTCGAGCATTACGGCCAAGCAACTGCGCGAGCTGCACATCAAAGTGGACGAAGCATAAAACTCACCACGGAGGCACGGAGAATACCGAGTTTTATTTTCTCCGTGCCCTCCGTGTCTCTGTGGTGAACTCTCCGCGCGGCCGTGGTGAATCTCTACAGCTTGTAGCCGATGGTGCGCAGGAACTTTTTGCGCCAGGCGATGCCGTCCTTCTCCTCGGCCCCCTTCGGCGACGAGCCGTCTATGACCCCCAGGATGCCCCGACCCTGCTCGCTTTGCGCCACGATGACCTGGGTGGGGTTGGCCGTGGCGCAATATACGCGGCAGACCTCGGGCGTGGCTTTGACGGCGTTGAGCACATTGATGGGGTAGAACCCCTCGCCCAAAAAGATGATGAAGGAATGCCCAGCGCCCAGGGCCAGCGCATTCTTGCGGGCCAGCTCGATCAGCGCATCATCGGTGCCGCTGGAACGCACCAAGCAGGCTCCCGACGCCTCGCAGAACGCCAGGCCAAAGCGAATCCCCGGCACGCAGGTGACGAGCGCCTCGTGCAAATCCTCCACGCTCTTGATGAAATGCGTCTGCCCCAAGATGAAATTGAGCGCCTCGGGCTTTTCGATGGCGACGAGCGACAGCTCCATGTTGCACCTCCACAGAGGATATGATCTGCGGGGATTATAGATCGTCGGGCGCGGCGGGGCAAGACGAACAGAGCGACGTTCGCTATCGAACGTCGCTCTATGCTTTCGCCGTTTCGCATCACCAGGGGGCTAGTCCACCGCGAAAAAGAACATACGGCAAAGGATATAGACCACATAGAGCGCCATGAAATAGGCTGAGCCGATGCGTCCGATCTTGCCCTTACGGATCCACAGGAAGGCCCACAATACCGCCCCCGCCACCGCTTGCCACGGCAAGTCCCACACGATGAGCGGGCGCGGCGCCCAGTAGGTCGAGACCATCGCCCCCAGGCCGATGGCCACCAGCGGGTTGGTGATGTTGCTGCCCACCAACGTGCCCAGCGAGATGCCGTGCGCGTTCTTGCGCGCCCCCGATAGCGCCGTAATCAGTTCTGGCAGAGCCGAGGCCACGCCCAGGGTCATCACGCCGATCAGCGAGCCGCCCACGCCAGTGACCTGCACCACGCGCTCGGTGGCCAGCAGCACCAGTTGCGCCGCCACCACGGTGACGGCCATAGACCCCAACGCTATCGAGCTGGCCGCGATGGCCTGCTTGCGCGTGTGGAGTTTGGGTTCGTCGCCGTTGCCCACCTGCTCGCCGTTGAAATGCTTGCGCTCATCCCAATACAAGTAGTAGGTGTAGGCCACGAACAGCAAGAACAGGATCACGCCGTCCAGCCGCGAATACGTCCGATCCAACCCCAACACCAGGCACACCAGCGCCGTCAGGATCATGGGCAGCAGGCTCTTCCACAAAAAGTAGCGCCTGAAATACAGCCCCCCAGCCACCAGCACCACCAGCCCCATGATGAGGGTCTGTTGCACCACGTCCGAGCCGATGTTGGCCCCCAGCACGATGGCCGAGCCGCCCTTGTAATCCAGGCCCCCCGCCAGGATGCTGCCCGCCGCCG
>CAZYPJ010000155.1:0-8082 GCA_964649365.1 uncultured Anaerolineales bacterium
AGGAATTTGGGCGGGCGGATGGTGTAGGCGGGCGGATTGGGGTAGGGCGCGCCGGGCGGCTTGCCGCCGGGAACCAGGTAGCGATCCAAGATGCGGCGCGCGACGCCGGGCAGGGGCAGGCTGTCGAGCGCGCGGCGCATGTGCCCGCCCAGGTCGCCGTCGGCCAGACGGCTGGCCAGGATACGGCTGAGCGCCACGCTCGAGACCACGCCCAATTGCCCCGTTTGCGCCACGGCTCGCGCCAGGCGCCAATGGGAGACGGCGACGCCCATGCCGCCCTGGATGATGATGGGAAAGGTGGTGGATGTGCTCAATGTGGCGTTCCCCTTGCAGAGTGATGACGGGCGCGCCGTGCAGCGGCGCACGCCTGTGCTGGATGAAACACTCTGCCAGGAGGAACGATACGGTAATCAGTAAGGGGTCTATCGTATCGCCGTCAACTCCAGCACGCCGGCGAGCTGGTTCAGCAGGGGGATGGCGCACAGCGCGCCGTCGAGCGCCAAGAGCGGCGCAGCGCAGCGGTCATAGAATGGTCTGATCCAGCCCGGCATACCGGTCAGGTTCTTGGGGATAAGGATGAACCGCCGGGCGCGCATCCCGGTGAAGCCCGTCTCGCGCAAAAGCGATGTTACACCCGGCAGGGTGTAACGCTGCGGGTGGGCGTAGCCCAGCTTGAAGCGGCGGATGAGCGCCTCTTGCCAGGCGTGTTCTTGGGGCAACTGATAGATGAACAGCCGCCCGCCGGGCCGCAGCACGCGGCGCAGCTCGCCCAGCGAGGCGCGCTCGTCGCCGCCGCTTTCCACCACGTGCTCGAGCACGCCGCAACTGAGCGCGGCGTCGAACGCGCCGTCGGCAAAGGGCAGGCGGGCGCGCTCCTGGCTGCGGATCACCCCCAACCCGCGCGCAAGGGGCAGGTCGGGCGGGGGCGCGTCGGGCGCGCCCAAGTCGTAGGGCGTTACGGTCAACCCGCGTCGGCGCAGCAGGTAGGTCATCTGCCCCAGGCCGCAGCCCCAATCCAGCAGGCGAGCCGCCGGCGTCTGCCGCGCGATGTCGTTGGCGATGCGCACATAGTTGCGCGCGCCGATGGCGCTGGCAAGGTGGGCCATATCCAGCCCCAGCGCCGCCCCCCGGCGCGCGTTTTCGAGCAGAAAGAGGATGTCGGCGTGATCGGTTTTCAAGCGCCTGCCTCAGAGGATTCCTGATTCGTCTGTCTGTCATCGTTCGAGATACTGACGGCGATGGCGCGGGCGGCGTTCACGGCTTTTTCGGCCAAATCGAGCGCCTGTTGTGCATCATCCTGGCTGAACAACTCCCAGGGCGTCTGCCCTGTAGCTTCGTCGCCATAGTCGCTCGCCGCGTGCAGGTCGGGGCCGAGCAATTCGGCGCAATCCATCAATTGCTGCACTATTGGCAATTGGGCTGTGCTATAGCGTCCAGCCTCAGCGGCGCGGCGTAGCAGGGCGGCGGGATGGTGCGTGCGTCCTACCGGGCCAAGAAGCGCAAGGCCGACCTTGGCGGCGTTCTCAACAGCGAGTTGGCTGTTGTCCACGCAAGAGCGCCAACGACTCAACGCCGCGTCTTGGCGCGCTTCTTCCAGGAATCCCTCAGCAAGCCGCAGCCGATAGGCCACATCATCTGGAAGGCGTAGATTCATCGGGGATCACCCGCCAAATCCGCTATCGGCGGTTCTGACGCCAATAGCCAGATATCGCCCGCCGGAGTGCGTTCGCGTCGCAGGCCCTCGTTCTGCATCATCAATCGCAGCCGCCCGATCCAGCGCGAAGCAATGCCGTAAGGATCGTACAGGATGCGCCCATCCAGCGCAATGTCGAGGAATAGCGCCGTCGCCGCATTGCTCAACTCGTCGGGCGTCTTGGCGATGATTGAGATAATGGCGCGGCAATCGTCAGGTAAGGCGCGCTTGAGCGCCAGATGTCGCGCCAATGTCCCATCGGGCAAGCCCTCAGCGATAACCAGCACGTCCCAATCGCTCGACGGGCGTGCGTCGCCGCGCGCTTGCGAGCCGTAGAGGACGACCGCGCGCAAGCGGTCGCCCAGAACGTCGCGGAGCGTCGCGATCATGCGGGTTGGCAAGCTCGTATCTTGGGAAAGCATGATAAGCCTCGTTTGGTAGGCGGCAAACGGCCTATTTCATTATAGCGGATAGCGCGTTGGCAGGCAATGGGCTATTTCAGCCACCGCTCGAACCACGCGAACGCTTCGGCCTGCATCGCCAGGTCGAACTTGTGCGGCCCCGGGTAGAACGAGCAATGGTAGCGCTCGCTGGCCCCCGCTTTGGCATAGACGGCGCGCAAGATGCCGGCGGCGCGCTCCATCTCGGGCACGGTGAAAAGGTCGTCGTCGCGGTCGTTGAGCACCAGCGTGGGCTTGGGCGCGCGCAGCCCCAGGATTTCGGGGAAGTCCAGCTCGCGCGGCAACAGCGGCGTATAGATCATCCAGGTGTGGGTGAAGCAGGTGTTGAGCAAATAGTCGCGCCAGGTGGTCATCAGCCCCACGCACACGGCGCAGGCGATGCGCTCGTCCAGCCCGGCCAGATAGACCGTGCGCATCCCGCCGCCCGATAGCCCGCCGCAGCCCACCCGCGTCGGGTCCACATCGTCGCGGGCGCAGAGCACGTCCAGCGCGCGCTGGTCTTCGGCCAGAAACACGCCGGGCCAGGTGGTTCCAGCGCAAAACAGCGATTTGGCCATGAGGTGCTCGTGCGCCGAGGCCCACTGGTTGTAAGCGGCGATGCTCTCGGGGTCATCGGGCGTGGGGTCGCTGAACCCCTGGCGGATGCTCTCGGGTACGTCGGCCAGGCGCACGCGGCGGCTGGCAAAGGGGAACGTATCGGGAACCAGCACCACATAGCCGCGCCGGGCGATCTCGTTGGCCCAAGCCACGCCGCCGTAATACTGGCGCTGATGCTCGGCCATCAAGGGGTGCTGGTCGCGGGGACGGGCGATCTTTGGCCAGCCCCAGTATTTCAGCCCGCCGTGGTCGTGCAGCGCCAGGATGCCGGGCAGCCGGCCCTCGGCGCGTTCGGGCCTGAGCAGAATGGCCTCGGTGGCTGGGCCGTAGGGCAATTGCCACGATAGCTCCTCGATGTGCAGCCCATCGAACGTGTAGGCGCGCCGCACCGTAACCTGGGGGATGCCGCCTGTATCGGGCCGGGCCAATAGCTCTAGCGTCCGCGCTTGGGCCTGGGCGCGCCAGGCGTCCAAGTCGGTGAACTCGTCGCGCCGGAAGGAGAGTCTCGGCGGGTCGGGCATGAGGCCCGCCGCCCATTCGCCATAGCCGCCGATCATCGTTTGCATCGTCGCCTCCTGAAAGAGTGCAACAGCAAAGCACAAGGGATTTCTAGACAGGATTCACAGGATTTACACGATTAAAGCAATAGCGCTCTTTTTCATCTTATGACCTATATTCCTGTAAATCTTGTAATCCTGTCTGAAATCCTGTGCGGAAGCGGGTGGATTTTGAGACAGGATTCACAGGATTTACAAGATTAAAG
This sequence comes from uncultured Anaerolineales bacterium, assembly GCA_964649365.1. GTDB lineage: Bacteria > Chloroflexota > Anaerolineae > UBA1429 > UBA1429 > CAZYPJ01. The sequence goes on from CAZYPJ010000155.1 coordinate 3,515, forward strand.
CGATGGCGCTCTTTTTTATCTTATGACCTATATTCCTGTAAATCTTGTAATCCTGTCTACAATCCTTTGCTTTGACGGTTGCGTCGGTATTCCTTGAACAGCGCGCGATAGGGCGGGTCGTAGGCGGCGCAGCCGGCGCGGTATTGCCCCAGCATCAGCTTCATGCAAGCGTTGCAGCCCACGCAATCATTTACCGGCTCGCCCGCGAGGAGCTTGGCCGGCGTCAGCGGGTCGGCAAAGGTTTGGCGCCCATAGCCGATGAAATCGGTATAGCCGGCGCGCAGCCGCCGGGCGGCGAGGGGGGCGGCTTGCCGGCCAAAGGCGGAATAGCCGCCGCTCATCACCGCCAGGCGCAGTCCCTCGCGCTTCACCAGGTCGCTGGTCAACCGCTCGGCCAAGAGCGTGGTGACCTGCCGCTCTTCGTCCGTTGCGTCGGGGTAGCCGCTCAGGTCGGCCACGTCGCCAGTGATATTGACATAATCCATTCCCAAGCGATCCATCAGCCGGAGCAACTCGAACGGTTCGGCGGGGTCGTACTCGCGGCTTTCCGGCCCGCGCTTGCCGAACCCGCCCGCGCGCCGCTCGGAAAAGTTGAACCGCGACCCTACGAGGAACGCGCGACTGCGCCGCCGGGCGATGATCTCCTGGCAGCCCTCGACCAGAAAGCGGGCGCGGTTCTCGAAACTGCCGCCCCAACGGTCGGGGCGCGTGTTGGAAGGGCGGATCAGCTCGGCGCCCAGGTAGCCGTTGCACAGCTTGTAATCTATGCCGTCGAACCCGACCTTTTCGGCCAGCAGCGCCGCCGCGACGAACTGCTGGCGGATGCGTTCGATCTCGTCGGCGGCTAGATAGCGAAGACCCGGTTGCGGCTGGGGGCAGGCGGTGACGCGGTCGCTGGAGGGGTGCGTGTTCGGCCCCGAATGGGTGATCTGCGCCAGCAGCAGCCCATTGGGGCAACGCTCCTTGAACCCGCGCGCCAGCGCCTCGTAGCGCGCGGCGTGCGCCTCGGTGAGCACCAATCCGCGCAAGCGCCCGATGGATGTGGTGGTGACGGAGGCAGCCTCCAAAAAGACGACGCCCCATTGGCCTTCGGCCAGCCGCCGATAGCGCGCCAGCGTCGTTTCCGAGGGCGCGCCGTCCGGCTCGGCCTCGCTGGTTTCCATCGGTTGGGCCACAAAGCGGTTGATGGCCGTGTGCTCGCCGATGGGGGTGGGGGTGAAGAGGATGTCGAGGTCGGTCATGGATGGTTCCTCAGCGATGTTGGCGTCTCGCCCTGGCCACATGGTCAGGCGCAATGCTCGCTCTCTGGCCGATGCGGGCTGCTCGGGCGGCGTGCTATACTATCATTGGAGCGCCGCCTTCCAGGCGGCGAACGTCAGCTTTCAGCCAACGCTCCGGGCGGCGCGCAACCCTAGCGCTTGCGCCGCGTAGTGTAAGCGAGGTTCGCCTCGCCCGTCAGCAATTGCTATCATTCTACTCGTTTGCGTTGTGCGAATCAAGGAGTGACTATCATGAGCGAGAGACCGTCCTGGCAAAACGAAGAGCGCGAGCCGCGCGCTCACTATCGTTCCCTCTTTTGGCCCATCCTGTTCATTGGCGCGGGGGTCATCCTGTTGCTGGCCAATATGGGCGTGCTGCCCGCCGTCACCTGGTGGAACCTGCTGCGCTTGTGGCCGCTGCTGCTGATCGTGGCTGGCCTCGACATCCTCCTATCGGGCCGCGCCCCGGCGGTAGGGGCGATCTTGGGCGTGCTGATCGTGGGCGGCGTGGCGGCGTTGATGCTGCTGGCCCCCGATACGCTGGCCGGCAGCCGAGGCCTGAGTGTGGGCAACGTTAACCTATTCCCCGAGGTGAGTGAAATGAAGCATGGCCGTTTCGTCGAAGAGCTAAAGGGGGCCAAATCGGCCCGCGTGGAGTTGGACCTGGGGCCGCTGCACACCACCGTGCGCGAGCTGGATGATTCGCCCAACCTGATCGAGGCCGAGCTGGATTATGCGGGCGAGATCCGCTTTTCCGCCAGCGGCGACGCCGAGCGCCGCATCGCGTTGGATGAAGAGGGCAGCAATTGGCGCTGGCCCCTGAACCTGGATGGCAAGCGCTACAAGTGGGAGATCGGCCTGGCGCAAGATATGCCGCTCGACCTGTACGTGGACGCCAGTTCCGGCTCGTCCGAGTTGAACCTGAGCCGCTTGACGCTCAAGCGGTTCGAGATGGACGCCAGCTCGGGCAGCGCCACGGTGGATCTGCCCGGCGGCGAATACAGCGTTGCGTATGACGGCAGCTCGGGCAGCGTCAAGTTCAACGCGCCCGCCGAGGCCGACGTTGAGATGAACCTCAGCATGAGTTCGGGCAGCGTGCAGGTGAACGTGGATGAGGGCGCCGATTGCGATCTGCGCCTGACGCACGCCTCCAGCGGCAGCCTGATCGTGCGCGCGCCGCGAGACGCCGGCCTGCGCGTCGAGGTGCGCCATCACAGCTCGGGCCGCGTGGTCACGCCCCAGGGTCTGCCCAAGATCAAAGAGGGCGATCATCCTTCCGAGGGCGTGTACGAGAGCGCCAACTATGCCGACGCCGCTCATCGCGTCACCGTCTTGGTGGAAGATATGAGTTCCGGCAGCGTGACAATCGATCAACGATAGCAGGCAGTTGTCAGTCCACAGTCGTCAGTGGTCGGCGCGTCGGCGACTGGCCACTGACGACTGATCACTGACAACTGCTCTCAAAGGAGCCTGGCTATGGTCAACGGAAATCACAACAACGGACACAACGAACCCATCATCCGCTTGCAGCAGGTGGTCAAGATCTACCAGACCGCCGCCGGGCCGTTCACCGTGCTCAAGGGACTGGACGCCGAGTTCTATCCGGGCGAATTCATCGCCGTCATCGGCAAATCGGGCAGCGGCAAATCCACCCTCATCAACATGATTACCGGCATTGACCGGCCCACCTCGGGCGAGGTGTGGGTGGCGGGCACGCCGGTGCACAAGCTCAACGAGAACCAGATGGCCATCTGGCGCGGCAAGAACTTGGGCATCGTGTTCCAGTTCTTCCAGTTGTTGCCCACCCTGTCGCTGGTGGAAAACATCATGCTGCCGATGGATTTCTGCGAGGTGTGGAGCTATGGCGAGCGCCGCAAGCGCGCCATGCGCCTGCTCGAATTGGTCGAGATGGACGAGCACGCCCACAAGCTGCCCTCGGCGATCTCGGGCGGGCAGCAGCAGCGCGTGGCCATTGCCCGCGCGTTGGCCAACGACCCGCCGCTGGTGCTGGCCGACGAACCCACCGGCAACCTCGATTCATCCACCGCCAGCAGCGTCTTTCGCCTGTTCGAGAACCTGGTGGCCGAGGGCAAGACGGTCATCATGGTGACGCACGATACCTCGCAGGCGCAGCGCGTGCATCGCACCCTGCTCCTTTCAGATGGCGAGATTGTCAACGAGTATGTAGCGCGGGCGCTGCCCTCGCTCACGCACGAGCAGATGCTGACCGCTACCCGCAAACTGACGCCGCTGCACTTTGCGCCCGGCGCCGAGATCGTGCAGCAGGGCGCGCCCGGCGATATGTTCTACATCATCACGCGCGGCGTGGTGGAGGTGGCGCTCAGCCGCCCCGACGGCGCCGATGTGATCGCCAACACCATGAGCGCCGGCGAATACTTTGGCGAGATCGAGTTGCTGCGCGGCGGGCGCTGCATCGCCACCGTGCGCGCCGGGCCGCACACGCCCGTGCAAGTGTTGGCGCTGGATCGGCCCACCTTTGTCGAGCTTCTCTCGGCCTCTGAGCAGACGCGCGACGCCGTGAGCCGCGTGGTGGAACAACGCCTGGCCGAAAACCTGGCCGCCAGCCGGCGGAACTAGCGATCCGAGTAGAATTCTCTGGCGCCCCGGCGCCCACAAGGGGCGCGACTGCGGCGGCGCCAGAGGGTCGCATCACAGCGGGTTCGCCCCCAGCCCCCACGCCGCGCGCGCATAGAGCAGCGTCGCCGTCGCGAGCGCGAGGCCGATGGCCCAAACGAGGTCGGCGCGGGTAAAATGCAGTTCGCGCAGATAGGTGCGGCGGGGCGCGGCGCCCAGCGCCCGCGATTCCAGCGCCCGCGAAAGGCCGTCGGCTGTGCGCAGCGCCGAGATCAACATCGCCACGGTGATGGGCAGGTAGGCCCGGGCGCGCTGGAAGGGGTTGCGGCCCGAAAGGTCGAGCGCGCGGGCCTGCTGCGCTTCGACGATCATGCGGAACACCCCCGCCAATGTGGGCAGGTAGCGCAGCGCCATCGCCAAGGTCAGCCCCCAGGGGTAGGGCATGCCCAGCGCCACCAAGCCGCGCACTAGCGTGGCCTGGTCGGTGCTGAACAGCCACAGAAACGCCGTAAAAGCCAACGCCGCGATGCGCAACGCCATCGCGGCCCCCTGCGCCAGGTTGCCGACGGTGACGCGCACCCGCCAGAAAGCGATCAGCGCCGGCCCCTGGCCCGGATAGGCCAACACCCACAGCGCGGCGATCATCACCATGGTGGGCAGCGTCATGCGCCACACCCAGGCCAGGCGCTCGCGGCGCACGCCGGCGCTGACCAG
>CAZYPJ010000155.1:8092-9147 GCA_964649365.1 uncultured Anaerolineales bacterium
CAGGTTGCGCCATGAAAGCAACAGCGCCGAGGCGCAGGCCACCCCCAACATCTTGCAGCGCGGGTCGAGCCGGTGCAGCCAGGAGCGGCCCGGCTGGTAGAGGTCGTAGCGGGCGCTCATGGGCGCGCCTCCGGCGGGGAGGGGGGGCGCAGCGCCGTATAGGCGGCGGCGAACTCGCCCACCGTCAGGCAATCGGCGGGCAGGCCGTGGTGGGCCAGCCGCGCGGCGAGCTGCGTCACCTGGGGCGGCGCGAGCTGGGCGCGGGCCAATAGCTCGGCCTGGGCGAACACCTCGCGGGCGCATCCCCGCGCCAACACGCGGCCCTCGTGCATCACCAGCACCTCGCGGGCGTGCTGCGCCACCAAGCGCATATCGTGGCTCACCAGGATGATCGTGCGGCCCTCGGCGCGCAGTCGTTCGGCCAGGGCCAGCCATTGGTCGGCGCTGCGCGCGTCCAGCCCCGCCGTCGGCTCGTCGAGGATCCACACGCGGGGCTGCATCGTCCACACCGCCGCGATAGAAACCATCCGCCGCAACCCATAGCCCAACACCGCCGGCGGCAAGTCGGCGTAATCGCCCAGGCCGAACAGTCGCAGCGCCTCCTCGGCGCGGGCGGCGACCTCCGGGGCGGCCAGCCCCAAGTTGCGCGGGCCGAACATCAACTCTTCGCGGGTCGTGGCGCAGAAAATCTGATGGTCGGGGTTCTGAAAGACATAGCCCACCGTGTGGGCCAATTGCCCCACCGTGGCGCGGGCCGTATCCGTTCCATTCACCCACACCCGCCCCGCCGTGGGCCGCAGCAGGCCGTTGAAATGCTTGACCAGCGTCGTCTTGCCCGACCCGTTCTGCCCCACGATGGCGAGGAACGCGCCCTCGGCGATCTCCAAATCCACGCCGTTGAGCGCGGGGATTTCGGGGTCGTAGTGATAGTGCAGGTTCTCGACGCGGATGCAGGGGGACGACTGCACTCCTCGGCTGTCTATATGCGTTATCATAAGGGGCCGGCCAGAGTCGCCAGCCGCTGAAGCGGGCAGGCTACGGCGCGCCTCGGCGCG
>CAZYPJ010000156.1:0-9130 GCA_964649365.1 uncultured Anaerolineales bacterium
CCCAACGAGAAAAGAGCGACAGGCGTAGATGCGGCGGCGAAAACTGATACACCGAGATATGCTGGGCTGGCCGATAGCTCACAACCAGCGCCCAGGCATAATAGGCGCGCTTGTTATACGGCAAATACGCGACGAGTTTGCCGCACAGGCGAGTAATCGTTGTCATGCGCTCGCGCTCGGTGCGCTTCCAGATGAAGGGTAAGATTCTATCCACTGGATGAAACTCTTGATCCAGAATGAGCATTGGATCCTCCGCCGCTGTGATATTGCCCTCGGTCGCTCCCACGCAGAGCTGGTGGGTTGACTCTATTGTACAACGGGGCGATCTCACGCTCATTAAACTCGGGTAAAATTGGGCTTAAAAAAACATCAATTTCTTATTCCCACCACCATCGCGCCGCCGCCGAAGCGCCGTCCACGCGTGTAGCCAGAAGGCCCGCAACTGTGTGGGGCAGAATATGTGTGCGTGGCCGACGTCGCCGAGGGATAACGCGTTTAGGCGCGCGTTGTTGCTTGGGCCAGCGATCCGCATCAACTGCCGTCAGCACTACCAACGCCGCCAGCGCCACCAGAATGATCTCCATGCGCACCTCCCTGATTAAGAACATTTGTTCGATCTCATAGTAGCACAAATGTTCTGAATTGGCAAGTAGCAAAACGGGTTTGCTATCATTGACGCGCTGACTTGGTTGGGGTAGTATTAGTTCGAGGTGAGCGATGGATGAGCACAAACCCCTGCGACCAATCACGCCTGCTCAGATTGCGGGCATTCTAGCTTCCACGCTGGCGCTGTTTTTCATGGTAGCTTTTGCCACCAAAGCAGTGGATGCCTATCGCCTGCGCAATTGGCGCGATCAGTTGCAGAGTGAACTAGATGCAATGAAGCGTGAGCATCAAGAGTTGCAGGTCGAATTGCAGCGACGGCAATCCACCGCCTGGGTTGAGAGTGTGTTGCGCGACGCGGGCCAAATTGCCGCCGGCGACAAGCGCGTTGAGGCTATCGGGGTTACGCCGTCGCCAGGGGCGACGCCTACACCCTTTCCGCAAGCGACGCCAGCGCCCATCGCGCCCAGTTCCGCCTGGTTTGCCAATCCTAACTGGAAGGCGTGGCAGCGCCTCCTGTGGGGATTTGACTAGAACGATCATCTAACCTATAATTACTTTGATGATGCGGGGTGGAGCAGTGGCAGCTCGTTGGGCTCATAACCCAAAGGTCACAGGTTCGAGTCCTGTCCCCGCTACTAGATGAGCGCAACGAGCGACCGATGGAACGTTGTTCCGTTGGTCGTTTGCTTTATGAGCGACAGTAATCGTTTTCAATCGCAACCGGTTATCATGGGGTGTAGCATGACGGGGATGAGTTGCGAACGTCGCAACCTCGCCGGGCCGGATGGCGTCATCCGGCTGACGGCGCTGGCCAAAGCAGCGGGTTGAGGGAGCAAGCGGGCGCCCGACGCCCTGGCGCGTGTCACGCGTCTCTTTGGCCAGATATTCGATGAGACTGCCTACCCTGATTTGCTCGTTGGCCTCACGGCTGCTGATGATGCTGCTGTGTGGAGACTGAGTGATGACCGCGCGCTTATTTTCACGACCGACTTTTTCACACCAGTGGTGGATGATCCATATGACTATGGCGCAATCGCTGCGGCCAATGCTCTGAGCGATGTCTATGCTATGGGCGGCCAGCCTTTTTTGGCGCTAAACATCGCCGCCTTTCCACCCGAGCTGCCCGATGAAATCATCACTGAGATTATGCGCGGCAGCGCCGAAAAAGTGCGCGAGGCGGGCGCAATTATCGCCGGCGGACATACTGTGGATGACGACGAACCCAAATTCGGCTTGGCCGTGCTAGGCAACGTTCACCCGCAGCGCATCGGCTCCAAAGGTGGGGCTAAACCTGGCGACTTGCTAATCCTCACCAAACCATTGGGTGTGGGGATCATTGTCACAGCGTACAAGGCAGATCAGGCTGAGGCGGAGCACATTGCCACTGCTACGGACTGGATGAAACGCCTCAACCGTGACGCTGCCCTGGCGTTGCCGAGCAACCAAGCGCGTGCTGTGACCGACATCACCGGCTTTGGTTTGCTAGGTCATGCCTGGGAAGTCGCTCAACGCAGCGGCGTGCAGCTCAGCATCCATTTCGATGATCTACCGTTTCACCCGGGCGCGTTGCGTTATGCCGACGAGATGCTCTTCCCTGGCGGGGCCAACGCCAATATGGCAGCCTACGAGTCTCACGTGACGTTTGCCGAGCGACTCCCCTTCGAACTGCGTTTGCTGGCCTTTTGCCCTGAGACTTCTGGCGGATTGTTCATCTCGTTGCCGCCCCATGAGGCGGAGGCTTTCCTGCAACGTTATGCGGATGTGGGTCATCAGGCCTGGGTGATCGGCGAGGCGTCGGCCGGTGAGCCTCATATTCAGGTGCTCTGATCCTTGCTCATTCTACCGGTTCGATATGGATCTGCCCATGATAATCGAGTAGTACAAGCTCGGCTATCGGTTGTTGACCTAGCCATTGAGTTACCGCTCGAACATAGCGCCGCACCTGCTGCCGATATTCATCGTGGTTGCCCGTCCAAAAATCGGCCAGCGACACCGAGGATGGAATGTAGTCGGTCTTGAAATCTGCGATACGCCATTGATCCTCTTGATCGAGCCAGAGAATGTCGAGTCTGCCGCTCTGGTATTGATCGTCCCACCACATCTCGAATGGTGCCTCGCGCCAGCACTGTTTGGCCCCCTCAATGCGCTCGCGCAGAGGATGATTCCAGAAGCGTTGGAGCAGGCGGCGCGCTCGCTCGCAGAGTTTGGCCAGCGCAATAGGATGGATCACCCCACGACTTTTTGCCATCGCCTCGACCCAAGCATCGAAATCTGGCCCCGGGAAACGCCATTGCGCCAGGGCATCGTGGACGACTTGGCCCAAGATGTAGGATGGATATCCCTCACCTTGCGCTATGCGTCGCAAGCGCATTCCTCGGGCTTCATCGTCTATCCTGGTTTGGTGCTCACCCCAAACTGCCGCAAGTACACTGTCATCCAGTAGCGGCGGCGTATCGAATGTGGCTTTTGTTCCCTCGATAGCAAGGGGCGTTGCGCGCCTTGTTGATGTGTATGTGATTGGATAAAAGTAGCAGATTATCGGAATACCCGAGACCTCACGAACTAGGGAAACTCGTTCAGGGTTCGCCTCGCCGAATGAAATTGTCTCATTCTCCAGATCCAACAAATCCGGCCCAGCCAGCCACCCCATCCAACCTTCCTGTTTACCCAAAGCTCCGTTCTTATTGGGCTTTTTCAGGTTTGTGCTGATGATGAGTTTTTCCTGGGCGCGGGTGGCGGCGACATAGAATAGGCGGCGATTCTCTTCCTCGTCCTGATCACATTCTTGGGCGCTCACTAGGCCATAGATCAGCGCCGAACGCCCTTCCTCGTTCTGTAGGGGCAGCAATGGCCCACAATCGGCGTCGAGCAACAAGCCTTTGCCACGCTTGCTTCCCTCAGTTGAGATGTCGCCCAGCACTACGATGGGGAATTCCAGACCTTTGGCGGCATGAACGCTCATGATCTGCACTGCCCCTTCGGCCAGAGTGTGAGCCTCGCCTTCACGGGCGCTTGTGTCGCGCATGGCTTGTGCATATTCCAAAAATTCGCCCACACTCACTAGACCAGAGGTGTGCGCATCCATCAGCAACTTGTCCACATTGCGCAATGCTCGCGCTTGGCCCGCTCGGATCATGATGGCTCGATAATGAGTGACATCGAGGAGTTGTTTTAGCAGCGCGGCCACTGTTACACGTCCAGCTTGTGCGCGCAGGATCTGGATAATGCGTTGGGCGCGCTTGATGCGTCCGTTGTCGGTCCAAGAGACAAGCGGGGCGAGAGCTGCGTCATCGCTAACCAATTCCTGGAGCGTTTGCCATAATGCAAGTCTGCGTTCCCGTTGTCGTTGCGCGTGACACAACGCATACAATCCCGCGTCGCTCACGGCAAAAGCGGGCGAGCGCAGCGCCCCGACCAGCGCCAAGTCGTCGCCCGCATCGGTGATGGCGCGGAGCAGATTGAGCAAGTCGCGAATCTCGGCGCGGTCGTAAAAGCCGCCGCCGGCGACAGTAACATATGGGATACCGGCGCGATCCAGAGCATCCTCATAATAGGTAAATGAGCGCGACTTGCGACAGAGAATGGCGATGTCGCCATACTGGAGCGGACGTTCGTCTCCGTTCTCATGTAGCCGGATCGTTTGACTCTCAACCAGCTCGATCAATCGGCCTGCCAGGGCATCGGCGGCAGCATCCATCGCTCCGGCTTCTTTGCTGCCGCTGACCAGGTGACATTCGATATGCGGCGCATTCATCCCTTGAGGCGGTATAGCGCGATGAGGGCGTAAGGGCGCAAAGGGTTCAACATAAAGGCGTTGTGGGTTTTGCTCGGCGCTCAAGATGCGCGCCATTAGCGCATTGAGCCCCTCGACCAACGGGGCGTGCGCCCGATAGGAGGTGCTCAACTCGCACAACAATCCCTCGCGCTGGCGGATTGCCTCGCGCTCACGGCGAAAGACGGTGACGTCGGCCCCCCGAAAGCGATAAATGGACTGCTTGCCATCACCCACGATAAACAACTTGCCTGCTGTTTTTGTTTTGTTGTCTTCCGTTGCCTGCGGATCGGATGGCGCGCCGTTCAGCAGGGCGATCAAGTCGCGTTGGCGTGTGTTGGTGTCTTGGAACTCGTCCACCAACAGCGCTGAGATCTGACTGCGCCAATGGGTCAGAATCGAAGCATGAGCAGGGTTGGCTAGCAGGCGCAACGCCATATCCTCCAGATCGTCGAAATCGAGGGCGTTGCGCGCGCTCTTGATGCGTGAATATTGGTCTAAGGCGTATTCGATCAGGCGACGCAGAGGCGTCATCCAGCGAGCCATATCGCGGTCGAGGTCGGCGCTGATCTTGGCTTGCTGGCCTCTGCCCAATAAAGAGTAACATTCTCTATCATACCAATCGCGTAGTTCTTTGATGGTTTTCATCGGCGGCGGCGTAGGCCAGTTCGCTCTGACTCCTACGTTCGGGAACGCGCTGCGCAATAGCGGCAGCAATCGGGTCAATGTGGGCCAATCCTCGTTGACTAGCGCCTGTTGGATCTCGCGCCACAGGCGAAGCGCTTTGCGCAGCGGCCCGGCCAGTTTGTCGCCCGCAGATTCGGCAGCGGCGATAGCGCCGCTCGTTTCCAAGTCGAATAAATGATCCCATGCTGCGGTGATCTCGGTGCGCGCCAATCTCTCTAGGAACCAGGCCATCGCTGTCCTTGTCCAGGCTGGCCAGGGATCTTGGGGGCAGCGCGCCAGCGATTGGGCGACATCCAACCGTCGTTGTAGTACATCTACCAGAGTATCGCCTAACATGGCAGGGGTGAACGCTTGTATCAACAGCGCGAGATCCTCTTGCGTAACGCCCCAGGCTAGGGTCTGCTGTGCGATTTCGGAAATGATTCGACTCTGTTCGCCCTCGGTCAGCGCTTCGAAAAAAGGGTCAATCCCCGCCTCTGCGGGATGGGCGCGCAAGATCTCAGCACATAGCGAGTGAATAGTACTGATGCGCGCGGCGTTTAGCTCCTCGTAGCGGGCTTGCCAGGTGTGGCGCGTCTTTTCGTCAAGATCGCTACGTTGGAGATAGACGCTGATCTCACGGCGTACACGGTTGCGCATCTCGCGGGCTGCTTTGCGAGTAAAGGTAATCGCTACAATGCGATGTACCGCACATCCTTCTTCCAGCAGCCCTAGATAGCGCGCAACCACTGTGCGCGTCTTGCCCGAACCGGCGCCTGCCACTACAGCGATATCGCGCTGCCTTTCAATGGCCGCCGGGCGTTGCTCGGTGCTGAGTTTGAGTTGTTCCACGATGCTTGTACGGGTTACGCTCATATTGCCCCACCTATCAAAACGCCGGTCCGCTATAACGCCAGCAAAAGCCGGTTGCCGGGCACCAAGCCGGGCAACGATTATCAACGGGTTGCGGCGCGAAACGGCCAGCGCGAATATTCTCTACTGCTTGGATGCAATAGGTAGTAGCGCGTTCGAACGCCTCGGCGGGGCCATAGTCGCCCAGCTTCAATCCGCTGGCTTCGGCTGAAGCCAGGTGCCAGTAAAAGCCATCTACTGGCTCGCCCAGGGTCAGCGCATCGCGCGCCGCCAAGGCATAGATCGGAAGCTGGAGTTTTTTGCCTTCATCTAGCTCCTTACGGTCGTATCCGTTTTTACTACTAGATTTATAGTCAATCACTCGTATATTCCCGGCAGGAGCGATATCAACGCGATCTATCACGCCGTGCAGCCTGATCTCTTCACCGCCGCAGCAAATGACCAATGGATCTGAGCCGCTACCCAGCCCAAAGTGCTGCTCGAAAAAGGTCGGCGTCCATTGCCCCAGAGTATCTGGGCTGTTCAATGCCTCAATGTTGTGACGAACCAGGTTGACAATCTCCTGGCAGGTAACTTGCCACCAGGCAGTGGGGCGAAAGCCATAATGCTCTGGCGCATCGGCTAGCACTTGTTCGGCGCAGCTTGGCAAAAGGCCGAGCAATTCCTCGCAGTCGCGCTTGTCATGGGCCTGAGCATAGACCGTCTCGAGGATGCGGTGTAAGATCATCCCACGTTGAGTTACATTGAATCCCTCTTGAGGAAGAGCGCGAGGTTCTAGCCCTAGCGCCCTGCTGACATAGAAGAGGAAAGGGCAAGCGCGATATGATTCTAGCGCCGAGGCGCTCCATACATGGCGCGAGCCATAGCGTTTGGCGAGATGATCCGCCATACGCCCCAAGTCACCCTCATATTCGCTTTGGGGTTGGCGTGCGATGCGCGCGTTCAGCACTTGTGCGCCAGCCAGCACTGCTTCCCAATGTTCGCTATGTTGACGTTGAAGCCAGGCGTCGCACGCCGTAGAATGTTGACTTGCCCGCCACTCGAGCAACTCCTCTAGCGAAGCTGCGCGCTGCGCCGAGGCGCTGTGTATGGTGGAGAGGATCTGGGGCGTGACGGGAACCAGGCGGCGCAGTTCATCCCAATAAGGCGAGGGTTGCCAGGCTGAGCCATCCTCGGCCAGGCGTGGGCGAGTGAATAACAGCTTTTCGCGCGCCCGGGTGATGGCCTCATAAAAGTATCCTGCCTCATCGCCATCCAATTTGGGGGCGATGCTTAGGCCTCGCTCTTGCAGAAAGCGGCGTTCATCGTCGCGTAAAAAGGGGTCTTCGCGCAGTATGGTGGGGAATTCGCCTTCCGCCAGGCCTATTATGGCGATGGCGCGAAAAGATAGACCGCGCGCATCGAACACACTGGCGATTAGCACGTCATCTTGCGTTGAAGACCATGGTATCTGATAGCTGGTTGTCTCGACTGCTCCTTTCAACTCGGCCAAGAAACGAGCAAAAGGGAATGATGTAACACCTCCCATAGCCTCGGCCCAAACCAGGCTGCGTAGGATATCGGTAAAAGCGGCAAGCGCTTGTAAATCCTCTAGCGCAAAAGTCGCCTCTCGCCGAATGCGTGCAATGATGTTGAGGCTGCGATCATCTGGCGTCTCATCTGGCTCAACGAGGGGGTCATCGCCAATCAGGCCTTGCAGCCAAGCGACATAGTCAGCATAATTGCCCTGGTTTGGAGGGGTAAGTCTCTCGACAAAAGCTTGGAACTTGGCACATAGCAAGCGCGCTTGTTCTGGCTCAACCTGGCGATATGAGCGCTCGTTTTCTTCTTGGTTGGCGGTTTCGTGTTCTTGAGCCAGACGTTGCAGGGCTTCATGCCATTGCTCCCAGCCCTCGATGACCAGACCCTGGCGAGCGCAGTCATCCAGCAGGTCAGCGTCGCCGGGTTCGATGGCCAGCGGCGCGCCGGCGGGGTCGCGCAGGGCGTGTCCCCAATCGAAATAGGGGTTGCGCCAAGCTTCGACTACCAATCGGCGCGGCAGAGCAGGTCCTATCTCGTCGGATACGGGCGCTATCAAAGCGAGCAAATCCAACAGAGCGGCGATCAGCAAATGCCGGCCTAACGGAAAGCCCGAGGATAGGCGCACCGGCAGATTGAACTCGCGCGCAGCCTCGACCAGAAAGGAACGATACGGCTCCACGTTACGCGCCAAGATAGCAACCTCGCTGGGTCGCATTCTATCTAGCACAAGGCGTTCTTTACACCACCTCAGGGCCTCGCGAGCCTCGGCGAGGCGATTAGGCGCTTCCAACAATTCGATGGTCGTTTGCCCATTCCAGAGGCTGACATGCTGCTCGAAAAGGTGGGCCTCAATATAACACAAGGCTGCATCCATGCCGCAATTTTGTTCTGGCAATGGTTCGGCGTGAGTGTGGAAAGTACGCTCGAGTCGTTCGCGAGTGCGAACGAAACGTTTGTGAGCCAAAGGACGAGTGTGGTGTACGTTGCCCGTTAGGGTGATAATCAGGCTCTCCGCCCGTTGTGACAGAATCTCTAGCGTGCACAATTGGAGCGTGTTATAGCTGTCGAACCCATCTACCAGGATGATGGGCCATTCGCGCCCCAAACGATCGTCGCTGCGCAGCGCCTCGACGGCCAACCATCCCAACCCCTCGACATCAGCCCAACGTTGGTCGTCTAATCGTTGCTGATAGCTCGCATAGATGGTCGTCAATTCTTCTAATCGGGGGCCGCTTCCAGGGTACGCAGCCCAAGCCTGGTACAAGTCGTTGGGCGAGATCATACCTTGCTTGAACTCGTGGATCAGTTCGCTCAACACGCGAATAAAGCCGGGGCGCTGCCGCAGCGGCTCATAATGCACCAAATGGCCGCTCTCGTGCAAAGCATCCATTTGGTCGCGCAATACGCGATATCGCGCTGGATCGGTCAATGTTATAATCGGCGCGCCCGCTCTATTCAGGATAGCGCGATATAACCCACTAAACGTATTTACTTGCACACCGAGTGCGCCACTAGCAGCGAGTCGGCGGCGAAAGGCCTCTGCCTGCGCTGCGCTCGGCAAAAGGACGAGCGACGACGCGCGTAGGTCGCGCGCCGTCGCTCGTGCATATTCGATGACAAAAGCTGTCTTGCCGGCCCCTGCCGGGGCAACGAACAGGCGTGTGGACATGCTCCCTTTCACCATATCGGCCG
>CAZYPJ010000157.1:0-1821 GCA_964649365.1 uncultured Anaerolineales bacterium
AGAACGCGCACAAGGCGCTAGGCTACTGTAGTTGCGCCCCTTGTGGGCGCCGGGGCGTTTAGAAAATCATGCCCGGATCAGTAGCTCATAGTGCGCCCACGCCCGCCGCGCCACGGGGCCGAGCTTTTCGTACAGCGCGTCGGCCTCGGGGCCGTAGGCGGTGATGTAGGCGCGCTCGACGCCGCGCTGCGCCAGGCGCTGAAAGCAGGCGCGGATGACCGCCTCGGCCAAGCCGCGTCGCCGATAGGCGCTGTGGGTGCAGACGCGCTCGATCTCCGAGATGCGGTTGGCTGTATCCAAGAAGCCCAAGCATGAGGCGGCGTGAACGCCGTCGGGATCCACCACGGAAAGGTCCAGCCAGGGGTCGTAGGCCGGGCTGAGGCGCGAATACTCATAGGCTTCTAGATCCAAGGCGGTCACGCCATCCACGCCGGCAAAGGCGTTCTTTTGCACCAAACGTTTGCCGCGATAATCCGGCTCCTCTTGGATCGAGACGATGCGGAACCCATCGGGCAATACCGGCGGACGCGCCGCCTGCTGGGCCACATCGTAGGCGCGGGTGATCGCCGCCTCCTTGACCCGGCGAAAGCCGCGCGCCTCTAGCGTCGCCAGGGTCGGCGCCCACGCCTCTTGCACCTCGGCTACCAGCGACTCGAAACGCTCCCGCCAGTGGGCGATCACCCAATCGAGGATCGTCTCGTAGAGATAGTCGAACCCGGGCGCGGTAAAGATAAAGAACACGTTCCCGCCATCCTCCGAGAGGGCCGCGCCCACGGTCTCGCCCAGGCCGTCGGCCCACACCTGGGCGTTCTTGGGGAAAAAGGTCGGGATGTATTTGCTCTCGCCCCACAGGCCGTACTTCCAATCGCCAAAGCGGCTGACGAGCCAGGTAAAGCCGTCGCGCCGCGCGGCATAATCGCGCTGGAGCAGACGCCACAGGGGGGCGAAATCGGCGTCGCTATAAGGGCGACAGGTCAAGGTCATCGTTGGTCACAACCCTTCATAGTAGCGCGCCACGGTGTCCACATCCACCGTGCTGTCGTAGGGCATGCCGAGCTTTTCGTACAGCGCGCGGCGGCCCCGCATGTCGGCCAGTAGAATGGCGATGGCGTGGGTCGCAACCTCGGCGGCGATCTCGATAGGCACCACGACGATGCCGTCGTCATCGCAGCCCACAATGTCGCCCGGGCGCACTTGAGCGCCGCCGCAGCCGATGGTGGTCTGCACTTCGACCGTCATAATACGCCCCGGGATGATGGTGCGACCCCGCTTGCGGGCGCAAATCGGCGTCTTTTGCAAGGTCACTTCGGCGGTGTCGCGGCAATAGCCGTCGGTGACGATGCCCACCGCGCCGCGCGCCACCATCCCCAGCGCATTGTTCGACCCCCAAAAGCCCACCTCGCCCGAGCCGCCCGTATCGGTGACGATGACGCTGCCCGGGCGGACGTATTCGGCCACGCCGAGGTTGCCCACTTCTTTGAACCAGATGCCGTGGGCGTCCACGATCTCGGCGGTGGTCTTGAGCGGCCACATGGGCCGGTTGGCGGGCACGCAGCGCTGGGTAACGGCCACGCCCCACCACTTCATCCCCAGCCACAAGGGGCGAATGTCGGGGTCCATCAGGCCGATGTTGAAATAGCCGATGCCATCCATGGCATCCACCACATCCACCACGCGCAGGTACTTGAACCGTTTGAGCAGGTCATATCCATCCACTGGAGCGGGCATGATTTTCCTCCTATTGAGTGATTGATCCGAGCGCGACAAGCGCTCCAGCGCCCACAAGGGGCGCGGCTACGGTAGTGTAGCGCCTCGTGCGCG
>CAZYPJ010000157.1:1921-9084 GCA_964649365.1 uncultured Anaerolineales bacterium
GGCGCGGCTACGGTAGTGTAGCGCCTCGTGCGCGCACTACCTTACTGATCCGAGCTACAGCGCCCACAAGGGGCGCGGCTACGGTAGCCTAGCGCCTCGTGCGCGCCTGGGGCGCGGGACTATTCTAATGAGGCCGCCGCTTGCTGTCAACGGCAACCGGACAAGCCGCCGGGATAGACGCGACAGCGGGGATGGGCGAGCGCGGAAAACGCGGATGGCATGGATCAAAAATCCGCGCCCATCCGCGTTGATCCGCGCCTCCATTCTTCGCCCTTGCCGCTATGACGTATGGTATTTCATCACAAGCGGAAAAATCAGTTCCAGCGGGCCGATGGTGGGCTTGGGGCCGATAGTCGGCTCCGGCGGGATGGTCGGCTGCGGAGGGACGGTGGGCGCGACGATGGTCGGCGGCTCTGTCGGCGTGAGCGTAGGTGTAGCAGTGGGCGGCGGGCCTTCGGGCGTGGGCGTCAACGGCCCGACGACCACCCGCGCGCTGGCCGTCTCCACCGCAATGGGGTTGCCCTCGCTATCTGTGATGGCCACATAGATCAGCTCGAACCCGCCCGCGCCCGAGGCGACGGCGTCGTAATCCAGGCTGAACACCTCGCCGCCGTTCAGCCCCGCCGTCGGAGCGCCGTCGAGCGCGGCCGCATAGGTGATATAGCCATCCTCCGGCTCGACGCTGTTGCGCGTCACCACCCACGAGCGCCCGCCGAACGTACCGCCGGGCCGTATCTGCACGCCCGCCATGCCGGCGTCGGCGTCCGCGATGGTCAACACATCGGCGTCATAGCCCAGGTGGACCTCGATCCCTGCGACGGCGTCCCACGAGACGAGTTGCGCGGCCAGCCCGCCGCTCTCGCCCGGCATATGCAGGCTATAAGAGGGGTCGAAATAGAGGATCGTGCGCGCCGTCGGCCCCGGCGTACCGGTGGGCGTGGGCGTAGTCGTAGAGGACGCCTCCGCCGTCACCCGCACCAACCCGGGGATCACCTGCGCCGGCAAGCTCAAGCCGCTTTTATCGCCCAGCACCACCTCCAAAAAGGCGAGCGCCGAATCGCCGGGCTGGAGGGCGCGAAAATGAATGCGCGCCAACAACACCCCGCCGCTGGCGCCGGCCGGGTCGTCGCGCGAAAGCGCCACGCCGTAGGCGATCTCGCCGCCGCTCACCTCGTTCTCCACCGCGTACCACGATTTGCCCGCGAAAATATCGCCCGGCGCGACCTGCACGCCCTCGGCGGCGGGGTCGGCGTCGAGGATTTCGATGACGCCGGGCGCATAGCTCAGGCGCACCGAGGCGGAATAGATGCTATCGGCGTCGTGGATATAGATGTCGGCCACGCCCTCGACGCCCGCGAGCACCTCTTGAAAGACGGGCGAGATGCGCACCCGCAACGAGGATTCGTCTGTGGCGCTGGGCCGCCGGGCCGCCTGCGCCGTCCCCGCGACAATGGCCGCCAACACCAACAACCCCACCCCAATCTGCCAGCGGTTCTTGCGCATGTCGTCCTCCTTCGTCTCAACCATCGGTCGCGGTCTTTCACTAGGCCGCCGAGGGGGGCGATCACGCAGGATGGCCCCTACCGGCGCGTCGTACCGGCGCGGCGTAGGGGCGGCCCTGCGTGGCCGCCCTGCGTGGCCGCCCTGCGTGATCGCCCTGCGTGATCGCCCTGCGTGATCGCCCTGCGTGATCGCCCTACACCCTTGTAAGACGTTGCCTCGCGCCGTTAGGTACGGTCGGCGCAGGACGCGATTGCGGCGAGGAGGGATGCGTTGCGAGGCTTGCGGTGAAGAATACGTGAATTATAATACCGCCAACAGCGACCGTCATCCATCACACGGCTATCAGGAGGATCAACGTGTATCGCGCATTAGCAACCGGCCCCATCGGGGTCAAGGTATCGTTCGACGAGGCGGCCCGCCTGGCCGCCGACCACGGCTTTCAGGGCCTGGCCGTGAGCATGGCCGAGATCAACGAACTCGGCCTCGACCATGTGCGGCGCACGCTCGATCAGCGTAAGCTGATCCCGGCGCTCACCGGCATCCCCGTCAACTTTCGCGACGACGACGCCGCGTTCGAGCAAGACATGGCCAAGCTGCCCGTCTTTGCGCGGACAATGGCCGACCTGGGCTGCATCCGCGTGGCCACCTGGCTCAAGCCCTGGCACGAGACGCTCTCGTATGAGGCCAATTTCGCCCAACTGCGCGCGCGCACGGCGCAGATCTGCGAGGTGTTGGGGCAATATGGCCTGCGCTATGGGCTGGAATACGTCGGCCCGAAAACGATGCGCGCCGGCCAGCCCAACCCCTTTATCTATGACCAGGCCGGCCTGTTCAAGCTGTTCCAGGCCGTGGGCGCGCCCAACTTGGGCATTCTGCTCGACGCCTTTCACTGGTACACCTCGGGCGGCGACCCCAAGGAGTTGCATAAACAGACCGACGCATTGGTGGTGGTCGTCCTCGTGAACGATGCGGCGGCGGGCGTGGCCCGCGACGTGCAGTTCGACAACGTGCGCGCCATGCCCGGCGAGACGGGCGTGATTGATATCGCCGCGTTCATGCGCGCGCTCGACCGCATGGCCTACACCGGCCCGGTGATGGTCGAGCCGTTCTGCGCCTGGGTGCGGGCGCTGCCCGCCGAGGAGGCCGTGGCCGCCACGGCGCGCTCGCTCGACAAGATTTGGGCTGTGGCGGGGTTGTAACTGCAAAAACGTAGGGGCGCGATATATCGCGCCCCTACGAGCGCCCGCATCCTCTATTATATTCCAATCCTTCGATCCTACTTCCAGCGCAACGTCGGGCAGTTGAACAGCTCTAGCTCGTTGCCGTCGGGGTCGCGGAAGAACGCCAGACGAATATCGCCCATGTTCCTGGGTTCGATAAAGAACGGAACCCCTTTGCCCGACAGTTCGGCATAGGCGGCATCCACGTCATCTACCTGGAACGCCAGGTGCGCCAGCCCGTAGCTGGGCTTGACCGACGCGGCCCCCGCCTCGGCGGAGACCAGCTCGATGGTGACGCCGCCGATGTCAATGAACACAACGTCGCGGCCTGGGATCTGGCCCACGATGGGGAACCCCAACGTCTCGGTGTAGAACGCCTTGCTGGCGGCGAACTGGGGGGTTCTGAGGGCGATGTGGTGCGATTGCAGAGTCGCCATGTGGTTCACAACCTTCCTTCGATGAATTCGGTCACGTTCCGAAACGCCTTGCGCGCGACCTCGTAGGGGTCTTGCGCCCACGTGTCGCGGTGGAACAACTCGATAGAGACGCCGTCGGCATAGCCCACCCGCTCCAATTGCCTGCGGAACGCGGCCAGCGGGAAGCAGCCCTCCCCCAGCCAGACGCGATGCGCGTCGGTCAACATCTCGCGGGGGAGGGGCGGGGCGTCGTTGACGTGGACGAACATCAGGTCGCCGGGCGCCAGCGCATCCAAATCCTCGACCTTGCTGAGGCCGGCGTAGAAATGGAAAAAGTCGAACAACACGCCCACGTTGGGGCAGGCCGCCCGGCGCACCAAAGCCAGCGCTGTCGGCAAGCTGCCCAGGATGGGGTGGCCCTTGATGAACTCGATGGCCAGCGACACGTCGTATTCCGCCGCGATCCCCGCTGCCTCGCGCAGGTTAACGGCCATGCGCTCATAGCCGGCCTCGCTGGGCTGGCCCGTGCGCCCGGCAAAGGCGATCATCTTGGGCGCTTCCAGCGCCTCGCACAGGGCCAGGTTGCGCCGGAACTCGGCCAGCACCTGGGCGCGATCCTCGCCCTCGGCCAGCATCAGCCCGCCCTGGGCGCAGGCTGAGATCGGCTGCAAGCCTAGCTCGCGCAGCAATCGCCGCGCTTGGGCCACGCTGTTCTTTTCGACGTATTGCCGCGCTTTATCCAGCCACAACTCGACCGCCTTGAACCCCGCCGCGCTATAGGCGCGCAGGTCGGTCTCGAAATCGGTAGTCATGGTGGTGGCTTCGTTGATGCAGGCCCGCATGATTCCTCCTTCTCTACAGGTAGAGGCTACATGCCCTATCCTATTCAGCCTCGGCGGAAAAGCAAATGGGTTCGTCGCCGTTCAGCCGTTCAGGGCACGACACGTCGTGCCCCTACAAGCGCCGCCCCGCCCTCTCGCCCGATCTTTTGCCCTTACACATGGTCATTGCATACCCGATTCTTGACACGACGCGCCAGTCCCTTTACACTGTGAGCAACTCTGCAAAGGTAATGATCATGCCGGGACCCAAGACCTCTGACGACCGCCGCGAAACCGAACAACGCGCGCTCTGGCGCGGCGTAGATTTCTCGGGCGCCACGCTGGTGCTGGGCGTGGGCACGGGCCGCCTGATCGAACTGCTGGCCGAACAGGTCGCGCTCTCGTCGGGCGCGCTGGCCGTTTTGGCCTACAAGAGCGATCAACTTTTGGCGCTGACCCCCCTGCGAGAGCGCGGCTTGGTCACGTTGATGCAGGCCCGCACGCGCCATCTGCCCGTGCTCAGCGAAACGGTGGATCTGGTGGTCGTCAACGGCAGCCTGCGCGAGGTTCCCTCTGACCGCTACGAGGTGCTGTTCAACGAGGTGTGGCGAGCGCTGACGCCCGGCGGCAGGCTGCGCATCTCGGATATCATCGAACCCTCGCCCGCGCCCTACAACCGGGCCTGGACGATCCGCAACGTCATCGTGCGCAAGATCGCCGAGGCGCTGGGCCGCCCCACGGCGCTGGCGGTGGATCTCCACAACGCCGCCCAGGCGCTGCGCTCCGCCGGCTTTGAGAACATCAACCTGGCGCTGTTGGCGGGCTACGCCCTCACCCAAGACTGGCTCGACGAGACCATTGACGCCACGCGCGCGATGGCCTCGCGCCTGGCCGACCGCCGCCTGCGCCAAGAAGTGATCGAGCACGACCTGGAGCAACTTGTCGAGGCTTTCTCGCAGGGCGATCAGCGCGCCGCCGAGCGGTTCGTCATCGCGGCCTCCAAAGTGGGCGACCTGGCGCTGACGATGGAAGCCGACCTAACTGAGGACGATTTGTTCGACCAGGTGTAGAGCCGTTGGATCGAACAAGCGCGTCACGCAATGACCAGGGCCGTTCTCGCCCGATCCAACCGCTTTACGATCATCGCCCGCCCCCTCACACCCGGCCGTACACCGGGATACTGGCCCCATTCAGGCCGCCGGCCTCGTCCGAGCACAAGTACAGCATCAACTGCGCCAACTCTTCCGGCTTGACCCAGCGCGACGCATCGCCGTCGGGCATCTGCGCGCGGTTGGCGGGCGTGTCAATAATGCTCGGCAAGATGACGTTGGCGGCGATCCCCTGGCGGCGGTATTCGGCGGCGATGGACCCGGTCAGCGCGACGACGCCCGCCTTGGCCACGTTGTAGGCCGCCTGCCGCGCAGTGGGGCTTTCGGCGGCCCGCGACGCCACGTTGACGATGCGCCCCCACCCCCGCGACGCCATATAGGGCAGCACGGCGCGGTTGATGAGAAACGCCGAGCGTAGATTCATATCCAGCGCGGCGTCCCAATCGGCCTCGGTGAGATCGGCCAGGCGCGCCCCGCCGCTCCAACCGCCGGCCACGTTCAGCAGCGCGTCCACCCCGCCCCAGCGCGCGGCGATAGCGGCGATGAGCGCCTGCACCTCGTCGGCCACAGCGAGATCCGCCGCGTGCGCCAGCACACGCTCATCGGGCAAAGCCAACTCGGCCGCCAACGCCGCCAACGCTTGCGGCTGCCGCGCCGTCAGCGCCAGCCGCGCGCCGCTCTGCGCCACGGCGCGGGCGACCACCCGCCCCACCGCGCCCGTCGCGCCAGTGACCAATACCACGCGATCCTGGATCATGGCTCCTCCTCACCGCTGACAATCCCAGATAGATGCTATCTGGGCGAATCAGGCCCTATGCTACCATAGTCGCCGCCCCTTGCGAGCGCCGGGGCGTTCCGCAGATTATGACTGGATCAGTAGCTTACCCTATGCCCGCTAAAATGCAAGAGGTGAAATCGCCTTGCCGCGCGCTCGGGATTGTGGTTAAATGGAGGGCAGCAAATCGGGGCGGCGGAAGGTCGGGTCGCCCATCGGTGAAAGGAGACGGACATGGATTACGTGAGGTTTGGGCGTTCGGGGTTAAAGGTGTCGCGCATTTGCCTGGGCACGATGACGTTTGGCCGCGAGGCTAACGAGGAGATGTCGTTCAAGCTCATGGATCGCTACGTGGAGCTGGGCGGCAACTTTATTGACACCGCCGATCTCTACGCCGGGGGCGCGTCGGAAGAGATCGTAGGGCGTTGGCTCAAGCAACGCCAGATGCGCGGGCGGATCATCCTCTCCACCAAAGTGTTTTCCACCACCGGCCCCGGCCCCAACGACGGCGGCCTGTCGCGCTATCATATCCAGCACGCCATCGAGGCCAGCCTGAAGCGCCTGCAAACCGACGTGGTTGACCTCTATCTGATCCACCGCTGGGACGCGAACTCGCCCCTGGAAGAGACGTTGGAAACTCTCAACGACGTGGTGCGCCAGGGCAAAGCGCGCTACATCGGCTGCTCGAACCTGGCGGCCTGGCAGTTGTGCAAGTATCTGCAAGCTTCCAAAGAGCATCTCTGGTCGCGCTTTATCGGCCTGCAACCGATCTATAACGCCATCAATCGGGGCATCGAAAGCGAGCTGCTGCCATTGTGCGCCGAAGAGGGTCTGGGGGTGATGACCTATAACCCGCTGGCGGGCGGCCTGCTCACCGGCAAGTACAAGCGCGGCGAGGCCATGCCCACCGGCGCGCGGCTGGAAGCGTTCCGCATGTATTACAACCGCTACTATACCGAGCAGGCGCTGGATGTGGTGGAGCACTTTACCCAGGCGGCCCAGGCGCGCGGCGCGACGCCGGCGCAGTTGGCGCTGGCCTGGGTGCTGGGCGAGCCGCGCGTCACTTGCCCCATCGTGGGGGCGCGTAACCTGGAGCAGTTGAACGACACCCTGGGCGGACTGGAAATCAAGTTGACGCCGGAAGAGCGCGCCGCCATCCCCGCCGTGCCGCCTGGGCGTTGGGTGGGCGTGGACCCGGTGTACGACCGAGAGAGCTGAGCGCGCAACCGCCATGTAGAGATAACGGCCTGGCGCGTCAACGATTCGCCTGTATGGGTGAGACGTTGGATTGGGCCGCAAGGGGTTTCGCCAATGCGAGG
>CAZYPJ010000158.1:0-9076 GCA_964649365.1 uncultured Anaerolineales bacterium
CCGCGACCCGACAAAGACACTCAGATCCGCCAGACCCAGCTCCTCGCGAATTTCTTGCAAACACTTGGAATCGGTCATCATTGCTTCGAGATGGCTCTCGCGATCTCCCCCGATGACTGCCAGGCTCAAATCCTGGGCGCGGCACGGCTTGAGCCGCCGCGTCAACTCACACATCGCTTCCAAAAGCACGTTCAATCCCTTCACTGGGTCGAGCCGTCCCACGAACAACACCAAGCGGCGCTGATCGGGCACGCCCGCTTTTTCGCGGGCCAATTGGCGATCCATCGGTTGAAACAGATCGAGATTGACGCCGCAAGGGATCACGCAGACTTTGGCTTCATCTAGCTGGTAGAGATCGAGCATCTGCTGCCGATCCAACGGCGTGGCCGCTACAATGCGGTCGGCGAACGCCATGATCTCTTGCTCTACTTGGGCGCGATTATCAGCCTCGTGTTGATCGTTGTTCTGCGCTACCAGATCCTTCATACGTCCTAGCGTGTGAAACATGTGGACTACTGGAGTGCGCCATTCATGCTGCAATTCGCGTGCGGCCCAGCCCGATAACCAATAGTGGCTGTGGATCAGGTCGTAAGCGATGTTCTCTTGGGCCACGAATTCGCGCACACCGGCGACGAACTCGGGCAGAAATTGGAACAACTGCCGCCGATCCGCCGACGCCGCCGGCCCGGCAGAAACATGGATCACGCGATAATGCCCATCCGGCTCGATCTGGATATAGGGCGTTTCTTCGCTCTGTCGGCGGGTAAACACATCTACTTGCCAACCGCGCTGCCCCAGGTTACGGCACAATTCGCGCACATACACATTCATGCCCCCGGTCTCTTTGCCTCCCAAGGCGGCCAAGGGCGAGGTGTGCATACTCAACATGGCGATTCGACGACTCAAAAAACACCTCTCTCAATGCAAGATAAGTGGATCAAGTCTATTCCCTGGTTTTGTCATCCGGGTGCGGCTTGACGATGGTATAGGCGCAATAGTGCGGTTGCCAAGCGATCGGGGTCGTGTCGCCAGGGTAAAGCGCGATCTACCAAGTCGTCCAACACAAATGGGCAACCCTCAATTGTCTCACACTCGGGTGAGACCATCTGACTGCCTGAATTGGCGGGCAACTCAAAGGCTATATTGTTATTGGCCAACACGCAAGTGCATATATTACCCCCCAGATGCGCATTCAGGGCGCGCACATGGTCGGCTACGGTATAGTCATCCGTTTCGCCAGGCTGCGTGGCTACATTGCAGATATAGACTTTGATGGCTGTCGAAGCTCGCAACGCCTGGCAGATATCAGCCACCAGCAGATTAGGCAGGATGCTGGTGTATAGGCTGCCTGGCCCTAACACGATCATGTCGGCGTGTAACAACGCGCGGATGGCTTCGGGATAGCCCTGCACGTGATCGGGCTGCAAAAAGACCCGCTCGACGCGCCCCCCCGCCTTGGTGATTTGAGATTCTCCGCGCACCAGGCGCATCGTCTCATCCGGCGCGATGCCGCTTACCTCGGCGCAGAGTGTTACATTATCCAGCGTCGAGGGCATGATCCGACCGCGCACGGCCAGCACGCGGCTGGCCTCGGTGATAGCGGTCTCAAAGCTGCCAGTGATTTCGGCCATGGCGGCGATGAGCAGGTTGCCAAAAGTATGTCCCGCCAGCCCCGATCCGCGGCCAAAACGGTATTGCAAGAGTTGCGCCATCAGCGGTTCGGCGGCGGCCAGGGCGGCGATGCAGTTACGCAAATCGCCCGGCGGCAGCAGGCCCATCTCTCGTCGCAACAGGCCGGAGCTGCCGCCGTCATCGGCCACGGTGACGATGGCTGTCAGATCGCTGGCGTAACCCTTGAGTCCGCGCAGCAGCGTCGCCAAGCCGTGTCCTCCGCCGATAGCCACAATGCGTGGCTTGGGCCTATCTTCAAAGACGATTAGCGGCGACGGTTGAGTGGGTGAAGGCGCGCCGCTATTGCGCTCTGTGCGACTCAAGTGGAATAGCCCCAGCGCAGTCGCCCCAGCCCCGATGATCGTCAACCCCAATGCCCCGACCCACCACGAGTATGAGGTGTCGCGCAGCCCCGCCAGCGCGATCCATATCCCGGCCAAACCGAAACTGATGACCAGAATGCCTGCGCCCAACAGCAACCAACCAGGGGCGCATCGTATGCGCTGCGCTAGGGAACGCGAGGTTTGATTTACGGCCGGGCGTCTCATAAAATCAGCGCCGCCTGTTCAGAAAACCATCGCCTGGGCGAACTCGTCTTGAAAATCGGGCCGCCCAGAAAGCTCCAAGTACTCCACATGCTCCAAGATACGCGAAGCCTCGCGGCGCGCCGAACGCGAGACCAGCGCCATCTTGGCGCCCGATCCCGCGGCGTTGCCTACTGGAACGATCTCGGCATTGGGGAAGTGAGGAATCAGCCCGATGCGCAAGGCGCTTTCGGGCTTGATATAGTTGCCGAACGCCCCGGCCAGATAGACGCGTTTGACATCCTGCGGGCCGATGCCTAGCTCTTTCATCAGAATCTCGATGCCCGCGCGGATGGCCCCTTTGGCCAATTGCAACTCGCGCACGTCGCGTTGGGTGACGATCACGGGCCGCCCGCCGGCGCCTTCTTCCGATTCTACCAATAGAAAATCGCGCTGACGCCCATTCTGCCGAATACGCTCTCCCAACTTGGGCCGACCGTTGGCATACAACGTCTCTCCGTTCTGCATCATGCCGGTGTCGTCAATAATCCCCTGGTCGAGCATGGCGGCCACCAGATCTACCAATCCCGATCCGCACAATCCTCTAGGGGCGCTGGCGCCAATGGTATGCCAGTACACGTCGCCATCAATGCGCACTACATCAATGGCGCCGTCGGCGGCGCGCATCCCACAACTTAGGTGAGCGCCCTCAAAGGCAGGCCCGGCTGCCGTGGAGCAGGTCAGCAGGCGCTGGCGCGAACCGAGGGCCATCTCGCCGTTGGTGCCAATGTCAATCGCCAGCGCAATGTCCTCGTGGTTATGTAGATCGGTGGCCAGAATGACGCCTACGGTGTCGGCCCCCACCCAACCAGCGATATTGGGCAAAATGCAGACCTGCGCGTCGGGATAGATGCTAATGCCTAATTCCTCTGCTTTCAAGCACAACCCCTGAATGGCCACCGGTACATAAGGCGAGCGGGCCAACGCGGCGGGGCTGACGCCCAAGAACAGATGATGCATGGTGGTGTTGCCCACCACGGTCATGGCCAGGATGTCTTGGGTGTTGGTCAAAGCGGCCTGGGCTGTATCGGCGATGATCTTGTTCAGGGCTTGCACAATATCCCGTTGCAGAATCTGAAGGTTCTCTTCTTCTTGCCCAAAATCAATGCGCGAGACCACATCGTCGCCATAACGCGTCTGCGGGTTGAGCAGCGAGGAGACAGCCAATTGTGCGCCCGTCTCCAGATCGGTGAGATAGCCCACGACTGTGGTTGTGCCGATATCGAACGCGATTCCCAAGATGTGCTCTGGGCCATCGCCTGCTTCGATGCGTACAATGCGTTCGTCCACGGCGATCAGCGTGATGTGTCCGCCGCGCGCGCGCAGCGCCCCGGGCAACTGGCGCAAAGCGCGCAACGTGGGCGTGAATTCGGTGCCATTCGCCGCGCGCCAACTGCGCCGGACATTCTCGAAATCCGAAATCTGATCTGCCAGCGTCGCTTCGGGCACGTGGAGCGTATGCCGCTGCACCCACGGCTCGAACTGTGCGTTGTGCGTAACCCCATCCTGCAAGATGCTGACGCGTGATATGCGCGACTCTTCGGGCACCACCACTTCGACGTCATCCTCAATGACCGCCTGGCAGGCCAGGCGGTAGCCAGCGCGCAGCTCGGCCTCAGACAGTTTTTTCAATTCTTGAGCGTTAGGGGCCGACAAACCATGTGTGGCGATCACTTTGCACTTGGCGCAAGTGCCGCGCCCGCCGCACACGCTTTCGATCTCGACGCCAGCGGCGGCTGCTGCATCGAGCAACGTTCTGCCCGCTTCGATGTGGGTGGTCACGCCAAAGGGTTCGAATCTCACTTTCATGCGCCCGATCCTTGACGATGATTTGATGGCCTGCTCAGCCAGCTTTGCGATAGACGAGAAAATGCGACAGACCTAGCGCCTGTAGGGGAGTGCTTTCCAGGGCATAGGTTGCGCCGCGAATGAAGCGGCCCAAGCGGGGCCAGCGGGCGATGATGTTGTCATATCCCGCAAAAATGCGCCGGTGTACCATAATCTGCCCGTCCAGACCCTGGAACAATTGTCGCAGCCCGGCGCGGGTATAGGCGCGCACGTGAGGGCATATCGTGTTGCGTAAGGGGTTGGGTAAATAGTTTACGAGCGGGATATTGCCAAAGTGATACACGCCTCGCCAATAAAAGCCGTGAGTCTCGAAGGGATAAAAGCGGTTGGGCACGAACACCACCAGATAACCGCCCGGCTTGAGCACGCGATAAGCTTCACGCACCGCCCGGTGATCGTCGGGCACATGCTCCAGCACCTCGTGCGAGAGCGCCACATCAAAAATCTCATCGGGGTAAGGCAAGCGCTCCGCCGAGGCTTCACGGATATTGGGTAAAAGGGCGCTGGCTTCGCGCACGCGCTCTGGGTCCACATCCACGCCGTGGACATCGTCGCTCAACGCGCGAAAACGCTGTACGTACACGCCGACGCCGCAACCGATGTCGAGTATCTTGGCCTTTGCTAGAGGAACGTGTCGCTCGATCAATCGAAAGCGGCGCTCTTGACCTTCGCGCCACACGTAACTGGGATGGCCTAATACAATAGCTTTTTGCGATTGCGCGGTGTTGTTGTCCATCATCAGCATATGTTACTATCACGGCGGCATAAGCGCAAACGGAGCGCAGGTCGCATCGCACAATTTGCTTATTCTTGACAAATACAATATACTATATACAGTGAATTCGGGCAATTCGAGGAGGGCGCGCGAGCGCTGCCTACGATAATCCCCTATCTTTCTGCAGGAGAGCGATCATGGCGATCACAAAGGAAATGGCCATCGGCGAGATTGTGCAAAAATACCCTCAGACAGTGCGTGTCTTTTTGAGCCACGGCTTGATGTGCGTGGGCTGCGCGGCGGCGCGCTTTGAGAATCTGGAGCAGGGCGCGGTTGCTCATGGCATTGATGTTGAAGCGTTGGTCAAGGATTTGAACGCTGCGGTTGCGCCTCAACCCGAACAAAAGAACTAAACGCTTCCCATTCGAGAAACGCGGGGCGGGTTTGCAAACCCGCCCCGATTTCTGTTGCTGAGGAAACGATATGACTTGCGATGAATCCACCTCTGCTACGGATGCGCTCCGTGATAAGGCGCTGTGGGTGCACGAGCGCTTGTTGACGTTCTATGGCGAGCCAACGCGCAAAGAGCAGCGCGACCCGCTCAGCGAACTGGTTTTGACGATTCTTTCGCAGAATACCGCCGACGTGAACACTGCGCGCGCCTATGCTGCGCTGCGGCAGCGCTTTGCTACATGGGAGGACGTATTGGCCGCTGATCCGGCGGATGTAGCCAAGGCGATCCACATCGGCGGCCTGGCGAATATCAAAGCCCCGCGCATCCAACGCATTTTGCAACAATTGCGCGCTGAACGCGGGGGCCTTGATCTCGATTTCTTGGCAACAATGCCTGTAGCCGAAGCGCGGCAGTATCTGACCTCGTTGCACGGTGTAGGACCAAAAACTGCCGCTTGCGTACTGCTATTCTCGCTGCACAAGCCCGCCTTGCCGGTGGATACTCACGTCCATCGCATCGCGCGCCGCGTGGGACTTGTCCCAGACCGCGCTTCTGCTGAAAAAGCACACGAAATCCTCGAATCGCTATTGCCAGAGGAAGCCTACTACCCGTTTCACCTCAACGTTATTCATCATGGGCGCACGTTGTGCAAGGCGCAAAAGCCGCAGTGCGGGCGTTGCCCTCTGTGTGCGAGCTGCGATTACGCTCGGCAACACGACGTCCTTTTTCCGTAACGACCCAAATACGACCGCCTGGCGCGGCGCGACAGACACGCTGGTGGGCGCATCCCTGGCATCCGTCAGCGCAAGCGTTTTGCATCTGTCGAATGTATCCGCCGCGCTCCAAATCCCATAGCATTTGTTCCAGCAACTCGCGGCTGATCTCTAGGCTATTGGCCAGATCGAGCAAATTCATAGACTGCCCATCTACCAAATGGGCGAGTAAGCATTGCATCAATGGCGCTGCCATGAGCAGATCTCCTCTACAGTAACCATGAAGCTACCTGGTAGGTCACAATGCCGGCTAGTAAAGCGAGGCCTGTCAGGAAAGCGATATTGATTAGCGCCCACTTCGAATTGGTCTCTTGCTTGATCGCTGCCACAGTCGCGACGCAAGGGATGAACAACATCTGCGCTACTAAAAAGGCCAGGCCGGCCGCCGGCGTCAGACTGGTTTGCAACGCACCGAGCAGGGCGCTCGAGTTTTCGCCCACACCATAGAGCACGCCCAGTGTGGCCACCGCATTCTCTTTGGCCACAAAGCTCGTCAACATGGCGACTAGAGGCTTCCACCCCAGACCCATCAGCGAGCCGACTGGACTGAGCCAGCGCCCCAATGAGGCCAGCAAGCTGGTCTCGATCTCGCCGTAAGGCAGGGTAGCCAACGCCCAGATGACCACCGAGACGCCCAGAATCACTGTCGTTGCCTTACGCAAGAAGGCGAGGAGGCGTTCCCACACCAGCAAACCTATAGTGCGCGCGTTGGGTTTGTGATACAGTGGCATCTCCATGATAAAAGGCGCCTCTTCGCCTTTGAACAGAATCTTGTTGGCCAGCCATCCCGTAATCGCAAGCACTATCAGCGGCAGTCCCGTCAATGCCCACGAGACCAGGGTGGCTTGTTGCGGGAAAAAGGCGGGCGCCAACACCGCCAAGACTCCCAGGCGCGCCGCGCAAGGGACGAGTGGGGCCAGCATAATAGTAAGTAAACGGCCACGATGCGATTCGATGATCCGCGCGCCCATTACGGCGGGCACGTTGCAGCCAAACCCCAAGAAGAGCGGCATAAAGCTTTTGCCGTGCAATCCCAGGGCGTGCATGAACCGATCCATCACATAGGCTGCGCGCGCCATATAGCCCATGTCTTCGAGCAGACCCATCGTGGCAAAAAAGATCGCTAGGATGGGCAGAAACGTGATTACTGTGCCTACCCCGCCGATGACGCCATCTATCATCAAACTGGTCACCCACGCTGGCGCGCTTGCCAACCATCCGCCGGTCAAGGCCGCGATGGGATCAACTACATATGTGGCCAGCAGGTCTTGCAAAGGCGCGCCTATGGTATAGGTCAAGCCAAAGATCGCTGCCAGCACCCCGGCCAACAGCGCCAATCCCCAGAAGGGATGCGTCGCTATGCGGTCAATATGCTGGGTGAAGGTAATGCGCCCGACGCGAGGCCGCGCCAAGGCGGCTCGGGTCATACGCCTGATCCAGTCGTAGCGCCCGCTGGCCACCGCCATGAGCGCATCCTCATGTTGTGATAGGGTCTGCTCGATAGCCTGCCATGTTGGGGGCGGCAGGGCCTTGTGCATCATGGCTATGATCTCCGCGTCCCCCTCCAAAAGCTTGAGCGCCGCCCAATCCGCAGGATAGGGCGCGGGCACATGATCGGCGATCAGCCCTTGCAGGCTGGCGAGAACCTCGCGATGATCCTCGCGGATTTCGGGGCGATTCGGCGGCCGGGCCGCTCCCTGGCGCACTACGCACAGGGCCGCATCAATCAATTCGTGCACGCCTTCGTTGCGTGACGCCGTCATCGGGATCACCGGCACGCCAAGCGCCGCCGACAGTACCTCGGGTTGGATCTCGTAGCCTTCTTGTCGGGCCACATCCATCATGTTGAGGCCGATCACCAAAGGTGTTGGCAGGGCCAATAGCTCGGCTACGAGATAAAGGTTGCGCTCCAGTGAGGCGGCGTTGATCACCACCAGAACAACATTGGGCCGGTTCTGGATAATATATTCGCGCGCGACCAATTCTTCGGGAGAGGCTGCCGTGAGGCAGTAGGTTCCCGGCAGGTCAACGATCTCAACAGGCACGCCATCGTGCTCAAAATGGCCCGTGCGCACTTCGACCGTCTTGCCGGGCCAATTGCCCACGTGCTGGTTGAGGCCGGTAAGCATGTTGAACACAGTGCTCTTGCCCACATTGGGCTGTCCGACAAGAGCAATGGTCGCTACTGCGTTCTGGCCCAATACCCACTCTTTTTTCAAAACATCATGGCACACATTCGACATTATGATTCACCTCCCGAACGAACGTGCACCTTGGTCGCTTGGCCTCGCCCCAAAGCAATCTGGGTGTCAAGCAACGACACAATGATCGGCCCGTGGTTGTGATTGCGCACTACCTGGACTGTGACGCCAGGTGTGAACCCCAGCGCGGCCAATCGTCTGCAAAAGCCATGCCCCATGTCCAGGTATTCGACAACTCCTTGTTCGCCTGCCGCTAACTCGATGAGAGATTTGGTCATGATGTGACCTCTTACCCGCCTTTAAGAAGATGGATTAGCTATATGCTAGTATGAAAATTAGCATATGCTAATTTACTGATAGTATAACCAGAATTAGCACAGGTGTCAAGAATACGTTTTTGCAAGGGATTTGACCACAGGTGTATGACCGGACAGGGCGGAAATATCAAGAGGTTGATATGCGCTTTGGCTCCTGCCTGGTTGTGACGCGTTGGTCAGTGAGATTACTCGTTGGCCAAGCGCCACAGGCCAACGTAACGTACTTACGAGCGCCTAGCTCCTGCGTTCAAGATAGCGGGCGCGGCGCGAGCGAAGTGGACGCGCCCTACCGCTACACGCACCGACTAGCGCTCGTCACCTCCATTTCCAGAGGTTGCCGCGTAAGGTGCTCCAATATATAGCAATAGCCCTCCAGCGTCTTTGGCCACAACTTATGGTGGCATATGCGCCAGAGGGCTATTGTATATTGTGTAATGAGCCGTGCGCGACTCGAACGCGCGACAACCTGCTTAAAAGGCAGGGGCTCTACCGACTGAGCTAACGGCTCACAAC
>CAZYPJ010000159.1:0-4934 GCA_964649365.1 uncultured Anaerolineales bacterium
CTTACTTTGCCAGCGCCCGCCCGCTATTCCCATTCCCTTGCCCTGCCGGGAAGATGGCTATTGGTTTGGGCGTGCTTTTCTGAGCGCCCCGGCGCCCACAAGGGGCGCAGCTACGGTAGCCTAGCGCCTCGTGCGCATCGCCCGGTATTAGTATCTGCGTTTGGATCAATTGCGTTGATCGCGCAAGAGCAGCGCGCTGGCCAGCAACCCCGAAATTAGCGTAGCGCGCTTGTGCAGGCCGTTGATGTCCACGTCGCCCAAGCCCTTGGCCAGGGCAGAGATTTGCTCGGTATTCTGTGAATCGTCGTCAAAGAGGCCGCTCAGCATGTTGGTGATCTCGCTGGCCATCTCTTGCGACTCTTCTTCAGAGAGGATCTTGTCCTCTTCCTCTTCTTCCTCTTCTTCGGCCTCTTCTTCTTCGAGGTCCACGTCGCCGATGAGGCGCTCCAAATCGTTCTCGGCGTCCACGCCCTCGACGGCTTCATCCAGCAGCTCGGCCTCGCTCTTGGACGAGCCGGCCTGCCGCAGCATCGGCACGATCACCAGCGCCGCCGCCAACATCAGGGGCAACGCCGCAATCAAAAAGCCGAACAAGATCGCCTTTTGGTTCGAAAGCAGCGAGGCCCACAGCGATTGATCGTAGGTCGGCGTCTGCAAAGCCTCGGCCAGCGCCGCCACCTGCTGGCGCGCCTCGGCGCTCACCTTGTCGGAGGACATCACCAGGCGCAGCACGTCGGCCAAGTCTTCGGCCTCCCAGCCATCGAGCGCCTCGTTGACCCGCGACATATCGCCGCTTTCCCAATAGTCGAACGCCACCAACTGCACATAGCGCATCTGGTGTTCCAGGCGCATATCCCAGGGGTCGGTGTCGGTCCATCGGATCGGGAAAAGCAACCAGCCAAAGCGCACCCAGCCGATGCACAGCCCCGCCATAAACAGCAGGGCGGCGGTGACCTTGGGGTTGCGGCCCGCCAGATCCTTGATCTTGGGCCAGGCCGCGGCCCAACCGCTGGGGCCGCTCGGCGCCCCGTCTTTTTCCAGCAGTTCGTCATCGAGCGCCGGATCGGCTATATCGGTTGTTCGCGCTACAATTTTCGCAGCCACGTCATTCACCTATACCACGATGGAAGCCACCAGCGGCGGCACGACCAACAGCGCCACCCCCGCCATACCGAACATGGCCGAGAGATAGAACGTCATCTTCATCAATTTGGAGCCTTCGCTGGCCACCATCGCAAAGGCGTTGGTAATCGCCATCATCACGATCAGCGCCAACGCGAGCTTGCCCAGGAAATCGGTCTCGGGCATGTTAAAGGCCAACATGCGCGACGCCAGGTCGGACGTGGCGGCTTGTTGCTCGTCAATGGTCAACGCCGCCTCGATCATCTTGATAAATTGCTTCAAGATTTCCAGGATGAACACCATCAGCGCTGAAAGCACCACGTACATCACCAGCGCCAACCACACAAAGGTGGCCGCCACGCCCTTGCGATAGGCCCGCGCTGTGGCCACCTTGGAGGCGAACATACTGCACAACATGCCCGTCTTTTCGGGGTCGCCGCCCAGGTTGGTGGCCGCAAAGAACATGCCCGCCGTCTGGTTGATGAGGCTGCTGCCCGATTCGCGCCCGAACACCGCCCAGCAGACGGCTGGCTTGGCCCCCGCCTTGAGGCGGCGCGTCAGTTTGACGATATCCTCGCGCATGGCGGGGAACGAATCCAACTCCATCCCCTCCAGCGCCTTGCCCAGCGTGGTGCCGCGCGAGGTGGCCGTGCCGCCCAACGAGCGAAAGAACGCGGCAACCTCTTGATCCTTTTTATCCACATGCCCCTCAGCGCGCCACGCCAGAATCCCCAACGGCATCATCATGGCCGCGATGGCGATGAACGTCCAACCTAGCGGCAAGCCCACAAAGATCAGGATTATCGCCACCACCGCGATCACCGGCAAGAGAATCCTGGACAGCTTGTGGGCCTGAACCTGTTGCGGCGAGCCGACGGCCCAGGGCACGCTGATCGTCTCTTTGGGCGCGGCCCGTGAGATGACCCACGCCACGATAAACCCGATGATGATGGCGGTAAAGGTCATGCCCGCCATCACCGGCACGCCCAGGTCATAGATCATGGTCGAGACCATGTTGATAATGACGATCAGGGCCACCGAGACCATCACCGAGGTGTAGCCATCGTTCCACTTTTTCAATGATTCCAGGTCGCGCTGGTAGGTGCTGCTATAACCTTCGCCCTGAGCGTTGGCCTCGCGGATGAGAAAGCCGGCAATCGGCTCGCCGGAACGGAGCGCGTCGGACAGGCGGAACAACACCGAGCGCATGCTTTCCTCTTTGACGCGCTCGCCCACCATCCGGCAGGCGTCGGGATAGTTGTAGCGCATCTTGTCCGTCAGCCGGCCGATCTCTTGAAAGAACTTGCTCGGTATGGCGTCCACTTTTTGGGCGATCTCGAACACCTTGGGGCGGGGGATTTCCGCCGCCGCCGTGGTGGACATATAGGCCAACTGGTAGAACAGCTCAAACGGGCTGATCTCGCTAGAGTAGATGTTGCCGGTAGGCTTCTGCGAGGATTTTGAAGAACTCATGGAATCCCCTCACTCCCCTCTCTTTATGGATGCGTTCGAAAATGCGGGCGCGGCGCTTGAGTTCGGTGTAGATGCTCTTGCGCTTGAAATGAGGGATGCCCCGCTTCATAGCGATCTTTTCTTCCAACAGGAACGAGTTCATATAGCCCGGGAACTCGAACACGTCTTTGGCCTGGTTCCACCGGAATACCTCGACGTAGGAAAAGCTCTGCGAGATCGAATCGTAGCCGATAATTTCGGCAATGGAGAGCACGCGACGGGCCATGCCGCCGTTGGGCGTCTTGACCGCAGCCTGGATGCAGCAGACATCGAGGTTATCAATATACGCCTTCGGGATGTTGATCGGGTCGCCGGTGAGACGTTGGATCAGGCGTTGCACCGAGGCGGCGTGGAAGGTGCTCATCACGCCGTGGCCGGTCTGCATGGCTTGGAAAGCGATAGCGCCTTCCTCGCCGCGGATCTCGCCCACGATGATGCGGTCGGGGCGTTGACGGAGGGCAGCTTTCAGCAGGTCGAACATGCCCACCTCGGAGCCGGTCTTGTCCTTGCTCGACCCACGGGTGGATTCGCGAATCCAGTTGGCGTGGGGCACTTGCAGTTCGGGCGTATCCTCGATGGTGACGATCTTTTTATCGGGCAAGATAAAGGTGGTGATGGCGTTGAGCAAGGTTGTCTTGCCGGAGGCGGTGGCCCCCGCCACAAAGAGGTTCATGCCCTCTTCCAGCACGAACGAAAGATAAGCCGCCATGGTGTAATCGAGCGTGCCGAACTCGATCAGCTCCAACACTGAAAGCGGCGTTTCGTTAAACTTACGGATGGTAAAGTTGCTGCCGCGTTTGGTGATGTCGGTGACATAGACGATGTTGATACGAGAGCCGTCTGGCAAGACGGCGTCCACGATGGGGTTGCGGACGGTGACGGGCCGCTTGATCCACTCGCCCATCCAGATGACGAACTCGTCGAGCTGCTCGCTCGATTCGAACGAGAGCGCGCACTGCACGCTCTTGAAAATCTTGTGCTCCAAAAAGA
The DNA here is from genome assembly GCA_964649365.1 of uncultured Anaerolineales bacterium. GTDB lineage: Bacteria > Chloroflexota > Anaerolineae > UBA1429 > UBA1429 > CAZYPJ01. Next base: position 3,625 of record CAZYPJ010000159.1, read on the forward strand.
TCGGCCCCACCCCCGAGCAACTAATGTCCTCGATGTTGGGGTCGAGCAGCAGCGGGGCCAGCAACCCAAAGCCGGCCTTTTCGCGCAGCAGGTAATAGCGCAACGCCTCGAATTGGCGCGGCGTCACCTTGATCGTGCCGGCGCGGCCATCGGTCGAGATGATGGCGTTGATGGCTTTTTCCAGCGCATCGCGCTTGTCTTGCTCGCTCTCGGCCATGCCGATCTCTTCGGTGAAATCGAGCAAGCGCAGCTCGATCTGCTCCAACAGCTCGGTCATATCCACCGACAAGTCGGGCTGGATGGGGATATACCAGTCGCGCTCGCCCTTGTTATTGGGGTAGATGTGGACGAACAACCCGCCGTTGATGGGGTAGATCAGGTTGCGCTCTTCCAGGTCGCGCAATTTGCGCGAGAGCTGCTCGTAATAATCGGGCACGCCGATCTTTTTGATGGGAATGGCGTTGAGATACTCTTCCAAAAAGGCGTTCTTTTCCACCTGCTTGGCGAGTTGACCGGTGAACTTGGAGCGCAGCTCGCGCCGCGCGCCTTTTTGGTTCGCCTCGTATAGATTCTCGGCAGGGAAGGGTAGGTTGAGAGTTGGCGGCATATTCGATTAGGCTCCCACTTTGTTGAGGGGCACTACGCGCATACCCCAGCCAGGCTCCACCTCAAAGCTCACAATGTTGCCGGTGGCTTTATCGGCGCCGCGCACTTTGGTCACTTCCAACGTCTTGACCAGCTTTTCGCCCACTTCTTCGGTGCGCAGGCGGAGATGGGCATCGCACAAAGAGCGGAGCCGCGTGAGCAGCTCGCTCGACAGGCCGTGCGAGTGCACCACCACCACCACAGTGGTGCCCTGGGCGCACAAGCGTTTGCACTCTTCAAAGAACGACAACACCTCGCGCTCGGACGATTGCGGGATGGACGAAGTGAGCGAATCTACAAAGATCATCTGGCGGCCCTCTTCGGTCTTTAGGGCGCGGATGAGGGTCGGCGGCGCGTCTTTGCCCAACCGCGAGGTCTCGATGGGATAGATGCGCATTTTGTTGAGCAGCAAGTAATCGGTGATGTCGAGGCTGAGGCTGCGCATCTGTTTCACCAGGCTCTTGACGGTGTTTTCGCTGGAGAACAACGTCAGGTTAAAGCCGTTGGCCAGCGACCCGTGCATCATTTGCTGCGAGAGCACCGACTTGCCCGCGCCGGAATCGCCCTCGATCAACGTCAGCGCCCCCAGCGGGATGCCGCCGCCCATTTTGTCGTCCAGCTCCGAGTTGCCGGTGGAGACGACCTTGCCCTCGTTGTCCTCCTCG
>CAZYPJ010000159.1:4944-9071 GCA_964649365.1 uncultured Anaerolineales bacterium
AATCGTCGGCGCTGGCGCCCGGGCCAATGCCCAAGTCTTCGAGTTGCGCCTCGTCGGCCAGCATGAGGATGCGGATGTGATCGGTGGCGGGGTCTTTGCGAATGCGCTTGCAGAACTCGTTGCCCGACATGTCGGGCAGCGTGAAATCTACCATGATGAGGTTGGGCTGCTCGCGACGCGCTTTTTTGAGGCCATCTTCGCTGTCGGCGGCCTGAAGCACGAGATGCCCCTCTTCCTCCAGGGTCTCGCGCGTCATCTGCACCAGCAGTTGGTTGGGTTCTACTATGAGAATCTTTTTAGCCATCCCGACCCCTCAACCTTGATACGCCCTGTGACGAGCGAAACCTGCGCTCGTTTACCTAGCTCTATTATGCCCCCAATTATCCAGTCGTGGCGTAAGGGTGGCGTCAAGGTACGTGAAGACTGAGTTAAACTTTCGCCAATTCGGTGCGCTAGAGCGCCGCCTTCCAGGCGGCCCATTCGCCAGCAAGATGCTGGCGCTCCGTCATTCAGTAGGCGCGGTTTCTAACCGCGTTCTGGTCTGTGCCTTGCGAATTGGCGCTCCATGAGCATTCGACAAGACATGCCAGCGCAACCGCAACCGAGGACGCTGCGTATTGCTATGTGGAAATGGGGCGCGCTAGACGCGAAAGGAGTTGCGATGAAACCCAAACCTATGATGCCCACCACGGGCTTGCTGATCGCCATTCTCATCATGGTCGCTCTGCGGCTGCTGTGGCCGGCGGGGCTGGTCATCCCCAGGGGGTGGAACTTGCTTGGCATCTTGCCGCTGGCGGCGGGCGCAGCGCTCAACTTCGTGGCCGACCAGGCGTTCAAGCGGGTTGGCACCACGGTCAAGCCGTTCCAGGAATCGTCGGCCCTGGTCGAAAACGGGGCCTTTGCTGTGAGCCGCAACCCCATGTACCTGGGGTTCACGCTCATCCTGCTGGGCTTGGCGCTGCTGCTGCGGGCGCTATCGCCGTTTGCCGTCGTGATCGCTTTTGCGGTTGTGCTAGATCGGGCGTATATCGCGGTGGAAGAGCGGATGTTGCAGGCCAAGTTCGGCGACGACTGGGCGGCCTACACGCGGCGCGTCAGGCGGTGGGTGTGAGGGAGCGCCGCCTTCCAGGCGGCCCGCGAAACGCCAGCAGGATGCTGGCGCGCCGAGTTGCGAGCAGCGGGCGTTGACGCTACTCGAAGCGCCGCCTTCATGAAGAATAAGAGCATACTGTGATACGCCTAGAGCGCCTGCCCGCTGAACGCTCGGTGTGAAATGGCGCTCGGAGGGCGCTGGTGGTTCGCAAAACACAACGGTACGCCTAGAGATGCCAGCCGCTAAAGCGGGCAGGCTACGGTTACAAAGCCCGCCTTCGCGGGCTGGCTCTCTTGTATAGGCCGACTATTCTATTTTACGCTGATCTAAAGCCGACGAAGGTCGGCTTTGTAATAGTAGCCTGCCCGCTTTAGCGGCTGGCGCTCTAGGCGTACCACGTTATTTTCCTAGTCTTTGTCGCCGCGCCCTCTGGCCTTACTGCGCCGCCCAGCTACACGCTTCCGTCGTCAGCACCCAGTAGCCTTTGCCAGGCTCCAATTGGGTGAGCGTGGCCAGGTCGGGCTGCGAGGAATCCCACGTCAGCCAGGTCTGCGCGGCGGCGTCATAGCCATAGATGCGCGCGCACTGCCCGGCGATGCTCCCCAGTGCATCGGCCACGGGCGCGGCTTCGAGACCCGGATAGCCCACGAGGTTCCAGCCCGAGTTCAGCGTCAGCGCTCCATTGGCCTCATCCAGCTCGACCTCTAGCTCAAAGCTGTCGCTGGCCAGCACCCACACGCCCATCTGCGCGTTGATCTCGACGAGGTCGTTGGCGAAGGGCGGCGCGGTCACATCGCGGCGCTTCCACGGGTTGGCCGCATCGGTCGCGTCGTAGGCCCAGATGCGTTCGCAGCGCCCGGTGGCGGCCAACTGGCCCGTGAGCGGCTCGTTAGCCGAGGGGTCTGTCGGGAAGGCTGCCAGGTTCCAGCCGGGCGCAAAGTGGATCACGAACTTGCGCGGCCACTTGCGGGTGGGCGTACGCGTTGGCGTCGGCGCGTTGGTGGGCGTGCGCGTTGGCGGTACAGCCGTAGGTGTGCTCGTCGGCGGGACGGATGTGCTGGTCGGCGTCGCCGTCGCCGGGATGGATGTTGCCGTCGGCGGGACCGCTGTGTTGGTCGGTGTGGCTGTTGCTGGGATGGCCGTCGGTGTACTCGTCGGCGGGACGGATGTGTTGGTCGGCGTTGCCGTCGGCGGGATCGCCGTGGCCGTCGGCGTGCTAGTCGCTGGGACGGCCGTGTTGGTTGGCGTCACCGTCGCAGGGATAGCTGTCGCTGTCGGTGTGTTGGTCGGCGGGACGGACGTGGCCGTTGGCGGGATCGCCGTATTGGTTGGCGTCGCTGTCGGCGGGATAGTCGTGGCCGTCGGCGTGGTGGGCGGCGGCGCGGTTGTGTCGGTGGGCGGGGGCGTCGGCGGGATCGCCGTATTAGTCGGCGTGGCCGTGCGCGTCGGCGTATTAGTTGGCGTCGCGGTGCGCGTCGGCGTGGCCGTCGGCTCGGTCGAGACATACTCGAACGCCCCCATATCGGGCTTGGCGCCCGAGGGCACAGTCTGGCCGAGATAATCCATCGTGTAGCCCAGGTCGAGCGCCACATTGATGGCCGGGCTGGTAGCAAGCAGCGCATAGTTGCCATTGGCGGCGTCCTCGAACTTGGGGTCGCCCTTGATCTCGCCCGCGCCCAACACCACCGATGAAGCCAACCCCTGGTAGAGATTGTTGGTGTGGGTAAAGGCTGTGCTTTGCACCTCGCCGCCGTCCAGCTTGCGCGCCAGCTTGTAAAAGCCCGCCACAATATTATTACGCCAGAGAAGCTGCGTACCGGTCAACTCGCCCTGGATAAAGTTGATGGCCGTCTCCCATTGGGTGGTCTCTCGGATGGTGTTGTGCTCAAAGCGGAAATTGTCCACGTCGGTGGCGTATTGGTACGCGCCCAGGTTAAAGTGCAGCGCGCGGACGTTATCCACCAGCACGTTATAGGCCACCACGGTGTTCTTGCACTCGCGCCCCGCCGAATCGCTGCCGCCGATCTCCAGGAAGCCCTCGTTGTCCTCGGCCCAGTTGTGGTGGATGTACGAATTGTTCACCGCGCCGTAGAACTCGATGGCGCCGCCGTCCGTCCCATAGTCATAGCTGGGGGCCGCGCAACGGCGAATATCGTTGTACGAGACCTCGTTGTTGCTGGCGAACAGCCACACGCCCACGGCGCCGTAATCATCGTCGCCGCCGGAGGTGTTCACCACCATGATGAGGTCGTGGATGGTGTTCTGGGTGATGAGGTTGTATTGCCCATAGACCGACACGCCCATGCCCACGTTGGTGATGTCGCAATTGCGGACGATGTTGCGCTCAGCGCCCGAGGCGATATAGACGCCCGATTCGTAGGTGTCGCGGATTTGCAAGCCGTCGAGGATCACCCAATCGCCATAGATCTTGATGGCCTTGGGATAGGTGCTGGCGGCGGCGCTGTTCTTGAAAATGGGCAGCGCGCCCTCGCCATAGTTGGTGAACGTGATGGGGCTGCCCGATACGCCCGAACGCTGGATGTTGAGCGAGCCATCCCACGAGCCGCCGCGCTTGAAATGGACGACGTCGCCCGCCTGGAAGGCATAGCTGTTGACCTTGCTCAGCGTGCGCCACGGCGCGCTCGACGATGTGCCGGCGTTCGTATCCGACCCACTTACGCTATCCACATAATAGGATGCGCCCGCCACCGCGCGCGCAGGCAGGGTGGGAAGTATGACCGCTATCAACAGGCACCATACAATCGTTAAAATCAATAAACGTTGCGCGTTCGTATTAGAGAGCAAAGCCGACTTCATGGCTCGCACTCCTCCTAATAAATACTTGTTTAGCAGCCACCGTTGCAGTAGGGCCTACTTGTACAGCATAACGTTTGGGATGGGGTGAAGGGTGCATTTTCCCCTCACTTCCGCCTCAAAATTATCTGACATTGACTGCATTGCCGGTTGCGCCCAGCATACCACGCGCCGCTGGGCGGGGGACAACGGCGGGGGGGACCGGCGTCACGGAGTTCGG
>CAZYPJ010000160.1:0-9065 GCA_964649365.1 uncultured Anaerolineales bacterium
CCGTCTCTGACTGCGGCTCGACGCCGGCCACGCCGTCGAACGCTACTACACCGCCATCGAGCACACGCAACGAGCGCTGTACTTCGGCGGTGAAATCAATATGACCCGGCGTATCAATCACGTTGATTTGATAGCCATTCCATTCGCAAGTGATGGCGGCGGATTGGATGGTGATGCCGCGCTCTCGCTCTTGGGGCATGAAATCGGTGACAGTGTTGCCCTCATCTACATTGCCCACGCGATGAATTAGCCCTGTGTGGAACAGGATGCGCTCGGTGGTGGTGGTTTTGCCCGCGTCAATGTGAGCGATGATACCGATGTTTCTTAGATGCTTCAAGGAACTCATATCTATCTTTCTCCATAACAAGTGCTCAGTCATCAGCAGCCAGCAATAACGTCGCTGATGGCTGGAGCCAGTAAAATCAAATGAACCGAGGGCGCGATTTTGCCCCAGACAAACAAAAAAGCGGTGCAACCAGGCCCGGTGGATGGTGCGCGCCGGTTTCTGATGTGACCGCCCACAACCTTCATGGTGAGCCTCCCCGTCGCCGCGGACGGGCCGCGCCGCGCTGAACACGCTGACACGCGGTAGGCGCGCCCCTCGTGGGGCGCGCACGAAATCAGATTATACCACAGGTCTTGATTGTCTCCAAATTAGCGCTCAGGCCCTTTTGGCCTGGGCCAACAACCGCAGCGCGTTCTCCCGCAAAATCGCTCGGCGCGCCGAGTCGCTGATATGCGCCATCACCACGCAGCCAATGGCATAGTGTGGGTCGAACCAGGGCAAATCGTAGCCAAAGAGAATCTTGTGCGCGCCTACGTGCTCGACCATACGCTCGATCAGCCCGCGTACAGCATAGGCGGCGGTCAGCTCCAGATAGACGTTTGGATACTTGCGCGCCACGTCCATGCAGGCCTCAAACTCGCCGTGCCCCGAATGGCCCGCAAGGAAGGTCACTTCCGGGTAGCGAGCGGCAACCTCGGCTACGTGGGCGGGACTATCGTAGGCCGATCCGCCCCAGGTGTGGCTAAGCACCATCAGCCGCCGCGCGGCGGCGAATTCCAGCGCTGGCCGATATCCCTCGCCGGTGAGTGGGTACTTGTGCATAGTGGGATGGAACTTTAACCCGACAAAAGTGGGACGGGCGTCATAGCTCTCCAGCTCGGCGCGGCCCTCGACGGGATAGTTGGGATTATATACCAGGTATGCGTACCACCGTCCCGGATAATGAGGGGTGATGGCGGCCATCTCGGCGTTGCCGCGCGTCATATCGGCCAGGGCGGTGTGCCCGCTCGACACGATGGTCTCGACTCCACAACGATCCATCGTGGCGATCATCTGCGCCGGCTGATCGTTGGGCATATAGATGCCGTTGAACGGGCCATAGTGGGCGTGCATGTCAATTACCGGGCAGCTCTCCGAACGGCCCGTCTCTAAAAATTCGCGGGCGATGAGCGAGTCGTTCATGCCAACTCCACCTCCCCCAGGATGCGTTCTAGGTTGCCGCTAGCGATGGCCCTCTTGGCTTCGTCGCTAATCTCGGCCTGGGCGACCATCAAGCGCGGTCCGCCCATATATGTGCGCGGAAAGTTGCTGCCATATAGCAGCCGCTCATGGCCGTATCGGCGCGTCAATTCGCGCAACCCGCAATCCAACTCGTAACGCGAGAGGTCGAGGTACATATTCGGATAGCTCTCCAGCAGGGGACGAAAATAGCGATCCTCGCCCCAAGGGCCATGGGTGGCCATCACTAGCCGCAGGCGGGGGTATTGTTCTAACAGGCGATAAGCCAATGCCCAAGCGTCACCCGGCTGCGGCCCGATGGTATCGCGCGGCAAGAACAACGGGATGCGCCGTTCGCTCACCTCATCCAAAAAACGCCCAAAGGTCAGGCGGTCGAGGATATACCGATGCTCTAGCGGAAAGGCCCACAAGGCGCGCACGTTGGCCGCCGCCATCTGTTGGAAAAAGACGGGCGCGGGGGCTAATTCTTCCGTCTGCGGCGGCAAGATGGCCCAACTGCCCACCAGTCGTGGCTGCCCGGCGATCTCGGCGGCCAGTACGGCGTTGCCCACGGTGGGCGATTGTTCGCGCATCAGGGTGTGGTGCACTAGGGCGCGCTCCACGCCTGCCCAGTCGAGTTCGGCCAGCAGCTCGCCCACGTTGGGGCAGGGGCGGAACACCCCGCCCATCGGCGAGCCGAAACTGGCGTTGCAGTCGAAATAACGGATAGGATCGGTCACAGCTCGCCCTCCTTACAGCGTCAATATCTCTGGCTCGCCATCGGTGATGGCCACAGTATGCTCGAAATGGGCGCACAGCTTGCCATCTGCCGTGGCCACTGTCCAATAATCATCTTTGACATAAAGCTCCCACGCGCCGGCGACGAGCATCGGCTCTAGCGCCAGAGTCATGCCGGGACGTAATATCGGGCCGCGATCGTGTTTGCCCCAGTTGGGAATCGAGGGATCTTCGTGCATCTCGCGCCCCACGCCGTGGCCGGTGTATTCACGCACCACGTTATAGCCTTGACCCTCGGCCCATTCCTGGATGGTGGCCGAAATGTCGCCCAAGCGCTTGCCCGCGCGACAAACTTCGATGGCCAGACGCAATGCCTCGCGGGTGACATCTATCAGCCGCTGAGCTTCGGGCGAGATGCGCCCTACGGGCAGGGTGATGGCCGAATCGCCCACAAAGCCTTTGAACACTGTGCCTACATCAATGCTGATGATATCACCCTCTTTCAGCCGCCGCTTACTGGGAATGCCGTGCACCAGCTCGGCGTTGATCGAGGCATTGATCGTCGCGGGGTAGGGATGCTCGGGAAACGAACTGTTGGGATAGTTCAAGAATGCGGGCGCACCGCCGTGCGAGCGGATCACAGCCTCGGCGATGCGATCCAATTCGCGCGTGGTGACGCCGGGGCGCACGGCTTTGGCTGCGGCTTCCAGCGCCAAGGCGTTGATGCGCCCCGCCTGACGCATGATTTCGATCTCTTCGGGGGATTTCAGGATGATTGCCACGATTGGTTACTCCGCGGGGATATAATCGCCCAGGGCGCGCAGCAGCGGCGCGTCGAGCCGGACGCGCGCGGCTTGCGCCATGAGGTGATCGTACAGAGCGCGCATCTCGTCGGGCGCGGCGGCTAGATGAGCCTCTACCGCCACTGTCAGCCAGGGCATTCGCGCCGCCAAACGCAATAGGCTCGCTACTAACCACGTGGGTTGGGCGAAGAGCTGCTCTTGGGAGCGCGGCGTGATTGGAATGCCGTTAGCGCGCAATACAGCGTAGGCCTCGCGCAGCGCCGCAAAATACAAACCTACCTGCCCCGGCCGGTCGGCTAGTTCACGCAGGCGCCCGCCGTTTTTGTAGGCGCAACCAGCCAACACGGCGATCATTGCACCGTGAGTGGCGAGCCAATCGGTCATACGTCGTTGCACCTCTACACGCAGCCCTGCTCGCCGCAAGAGTGAGGCAGGCTGTTGCAACCGTTGCGGCTCAGCTCCGGCTGATTCGCCAATGCTCGGCGTTCCCAGCCATAGCGGCAGGCTGCGCACCAGCCCGCCGATCAATGCGCCGCCGGTGGCAGGAAAACCCAGCATCACATGGGGTTGCCCCAAGCGTTCGCACAGGGCCATCGCGCCAGCAGGGTTGTTCTGCATCACCAGGATAGGGGTGTCAGCGGCGAGAGGACGCGCCAGATCAAGCGCCTCAGCAGTCTGTGTGTGGCGCACGGCCACGATGACCAGGTCATAGTCATCTTCTGGCAAGATTGTGGACGCCAACTTGACCCGCATCGCACGCCCTTGATGGGTGAGTGAGTCCTGCCATCGCAAGCCTTGCGCCTTCAATTCCTCCAGGCGTTCACCTCGCGCCAACAGGGTAACGTCCACTCCCCAATGCGCCAGGTGCGCGGCGTAGGTGCTGCCCCCCACGCCCGCTCCAATAATGAGCACCCGCGCTTCGCTGTTGCGCGCTTGTTGGCGGGAGAACTCGTTGCGACGCCGCTTGATCTCGCGCGCCGCCAGCGCGCCGACCACCGCCCCGCCTAGCAGCCACCATCCCGTTTTGCTCATTCGTCCGCCCCTCCCGCGCTCGGTGATACGGGGCAGAGTATAGTCCGCACACGGCGCAAGGGCAAGCGAGCAAAGAATCGCTTTTCATCCTTTGGTCATTGTGGTACAATGCGATAGTGGAGGTGCGAAAGCGTTGAACATCATTGATGTTATCACCGAGGGGTTCAATCTCGTAACAAAGAAACTCTGGCTGGCGATTGTGCCCATCCTACTCGATCTATTTCTGTGGTTGGGACCAAAAATATCGATTGCGCCGGTGATCAACCAGGTGTTAGCGGTCTTTGACCAAAACCTCAAGGCGGTCGAGGCGATGGGAGCGCAAGACGCCAACGTCACCCAGATGATGACGACGATGGCCGAGACCGTGCGCGAAACGGCGGATCAGGCCAACTTTATGATGCTGCTCGCCTGGGGACGCTTGGGATTGCCCAGTATCGCAGGTCTCAAGCCCATCAATGCGGCGACGGATCGCATCATCGAGATCACGAGCTATGGCCAGATGCTGCTTGCTCAAGTGGCGCTTTTGGCGATAGGGTTGTTTATCGCCTGCCTATTTCTCGGTATGATTGGCCAAGAGGTGCGCGGCGAAGGGTTTCGTCTTGGGCAGTTGCTTCATAAGGCGCCGCGCTACTGGCTCTACATGGTGGCGTTGTTTGTGCCTTTGGGCATGGCGCTCATTACAGCGTTCTCTATCAGCGTTTTTCTTGGCCCTTTTGCGATCTTGATTTTTGTGGTGCTACTATGGGTTTTGATCTACTTTTCATTTGTGCCTCAGGCCATCACTTTAGCAGAGCAAAAGCCTTTGGCGGCTCTATGGAGCAGCTTTACGTTCATGCGCTATAACTTTTGGCCAGCGATAGGATTATTGATTCTAGTCAATGTCATCGGCGGCGGCTTGAGTTTGATCTGGCAGCGGCTGCTCTCAGGCTCGACGATGGGTATGGTTGTGGCGATCATTGCCAACGCCTATGTGGGCACAGCCCTGGCGGCAGCGGCGTTTATCTTTTACCGTGAACGGGTGATCGCCTGGCAGAAGGCGTTGCAACAGCAGCAACAGCAATAAGGAGCGACGCGCGGCATGACCGACGCAAATCTGCACTATTCAGCCGAGGATATCCAGGTTCTGGAAGGGCTGCAAGCCGTCCGCAAGCGGCCTGGTATGTATATTGGCAGCACCGATGGGCGCGGCTTGCACCACTTGGTCTATGAGGTAGTGGATAACTCCATTGACGAGGCCCTGGCCGGCGTCTGTAATCGTATCGCCATCACCATCCACGCCGATAGCTCGGTAACGGTGGAAGATAACGGGCGCGGCATCCCTGTGGGCATCGAAAAGACCACCGGCCGCAACACGTTGGAGGTGGTGCACACGGTGTTGCACGCCGGCGGCAAGTTCGGCGGCGGCGGCTATAAAGTAGCCAGCGGGTTGCACGGTGTAGGCGTCTCGGCGGTGAACGCCCTCTCCAGGTGGCTAGAGGTGCGTGTGAAATATGGGGGGCGGCTCTATTCGCAGCGCTACGAGCAGGGGCGGCCCGTCACCGAGGTGACCGATCATGGCCCAGTGGACGGTCACGGCACTACCACGCATTTTCTGCCCGATACCGAGATCATGCGCACGCTCGATTACCGCAGCAAAGTGCTGGCGCAGCGCTTTCGTGAGATGGCGTTCCTCACGCGTAACCTGACCATTCATTTCCGTGACGAACGTGACGATAGCGAGCAGACTTTTTTCTTTGAGGGCGGCGTGCGTTCATTCGTACATTATCTGAACCGCAACCGCGAACGCTTGCACGATCCCTTCTTTGTGACTGGCCAGGTTGAGGGCACCAGCATCGAGGTGGCGCTGCAATACACCGATGGCTACGCCGAATCGGTGTTTTCGTTCGCTAACAACATTAACACAGTAGATGGCGGCACGCACCTAACGGGTTTTCGCGGCGCGCTGACGCGCTCACTGAACGATTATGCTCGGCGCAATGGCTTGCTCAAGGACAAGGATGATAACCTGAGTGGCGAGGATGTGCGCGAGGGGCTAACGGCGATCATTAGCATCAAACTTGCCGATCCGCAATTCGAGAGCCAGACCAAAGCCAAACTAGGCAACGCCGAGGTTACAGGCCAAGTGATCAGCGTATTCGGTGATGCCTTTAGCGCCTGGCTAGAGCAGAATCCTCAGGCCGCCAAGGCCATCGTGCAGAAAACCGTCACCGCCGCCCGTGCGCGCATGGCGGCGCGGCAGGCGCGTGAATTGGTGCTGCGCAAGAGCGCCGTCGAGATGAGTTCACTGCCCGGCAAGCTGGCCGACTGCTCCGAACGCAACGCCCAACGCACCGAGTTGTTCATCGTCGAGGGAGATTCTGCTGGCGGCTCGGCCAAGCAAGGGCGCGACCGGCGCTTCCAAGCGGTGTTGCCGTTGCGCGGCAAGCTCCTCAACATCGAAAAGGCGCGCATGGATCACGCGCTCAAGAGTAACGAAATCAAAGCGCTGGTGCAAGCTTTGGGAACCGGCATCGGTGACGGATTCACGTTGGATAACCTGCGTTACAGCAAGGTTATTATTATGACCGACGCTGACGTAGATGGCGCGCACATTGTTACGTTGCTGCTCACCTTTTTCTACCGCTATATGGGCGATCTCATCACCAATGGCCACTTGTTCCTGGCCCAGCCGCCGTTGTACAAAATTGCCGCGCCGCAGACAGTGCAGTACGTCTATAGCGACGAAGAAAAGGACTCGGTGCTCGCCAAGCTCCAGGCCAAGAATGTGAGCCTGCAACGCTACAAGGGCTTGGGCGAGATGAACCCCGAGCAGTTATGGGAGACAACTATGGACCCGACCCGTCGCACTTTGCTATTAGTAACGCTAGAGGATGCGGCCTCCGCCGATCAGACCTTTGATATGCTCATGGGCAACGACGTTCCGCCGCGCAAAAAGTTCATCCAAACTCATGCCAAAGAAGTGGAGAATTTGGACGTGTAGAATGCCCACTCATACGACGCACTTGCCAACCATTCTCGGTGTAGATCTCAATGAGCGCAAATTGACCGCTGAATATGTATTGCTGTGGGGGGAAGATCAGATCGAGAGGGGTACGCCTCGTCAGTTGATCTGCGAGATGCTAGTCTCTACCGCTGAAAAACTGATGGCCAACAAAGAGGCGCAATTTGGCGATAACATAAAGCTATACGTGGCGCTGCGCGCTGCGGCCAAGGCCATTACCGAGGCTGAGCGCAAGCTTTACACGCCGATGATCAACCGCAATGCCGAGGGCATTCGCTTGGAGAACGCCGGCCAGACCGACGACGCTATCAAGCTGTACGAAGCCAACATTCGTGACATGTCGCGCTCTATCACCCCATACGAGCGGTTGCGTGTGCTTTATTTGCGGCGTCGTGATTTTGTCAACGCCATTCGTGTGTGCCAGGCGGCTATACGCAACCTAGCTAAAACCGAGATCGCAGCCAAGACGGTAAGTTGCGACCCAGAGTATGTGGAGCGGCTCAAGGAAGCGTACAAAGCCGAGATGGAGAAAAAAGGCCAAAAGCCGCAGCCGTTGGATTAGGATTGCGGCGTTCGCTCGATAAAATGCTTGACAGTCGACGCGTTTTGCGTCATAATGTACCCATTGACCGGCGTTCGTGCGCTGGTGGGTTGTTGGGTTGAGCTTCGGATGCTTTCCAAAACGACATTGAGCTGATCTATTATGCGACCAAGCTCTCTGTCATATATACAATTGCGTCAGAATGGGCTGGTTTGCGCTCTCGCTGCAGAGAGCAGTTCCAAAGCTACGACGACGTCTTAAACTCTGCCTTGCCCCTTGCTTCACGGAGCAAAGCCAATGCGAACTCGCCTGCTGTGGTCAATAGACAAGTGGTTCCGTTATGCAAGCGTCTTTGCTGCGCCTATTGCCCAAGCAGGCAACCGCCTCACGCAATTCTATCTGATTACTTGTTACCCAGAGTCTCGTGCGCGCCGCGCTGCGAACTCTGGGTTTTTTGTTCTGTATCAGAGGTGACGCGTCAGCGGCATCTGCTGATAGATGCATCGGATCACAGCAAAAGAGGAGGCGTAGTATTCGACACAATTGCTGGTTGTTACAGTAGGTCGTAGGCCCAAGGATGAGAAGCAATCAGAAGAGGAGGCATTCGCATGTCTAGTCTGCATCTGACCCGCCGCAAGCTGATCCAGTTCGCTGGTTTGGGCGTCGGCATGTTGGCTGTCGGCTGCCAGCCCAAGGTTGTCGAGAAGATCGTCGAAAAGACGGTCGTGGTCGAAAAAGAGGTCGAAAAGGTCGTCAAAGAGACGGTCGTGGTGAAAGAAGAAGTACAAAAGGAAGTCACCAAGATCGTTGAAAAGGTCGTCGAGGCCAAGCCAGCCGTTTCGGTCAAGGGCGCCCTGTGGGTGCTGCAAAAGAAAGACTTTTTCCCGGCCATGAACGATTGGTGGCGTAACGAGTGCGCCGCTTTCTGCAAAGAGCAGGGCTGGGCGCTCGATATCGGCTATGAAGCGGGTTACACGGGCGGCACGCCCTTCCAGGAGAAGCTGGCCGCCGCCGCGGCCGCGGGCAACCCCGCCGATATGCTGATGCACTCGGAAGGCATCACCAACCTGCGTCGCCTGTCGGTGCTCGACCCGGTGACGGATATTGTGGAAGAAGCCGTGGCCAAATGGGGCGAGACCAATGCCCGCTCCAAGTTCGATTATACGATGGACGGCCAGTGGTGGGCGGTTCCCTACTTCTGCCGTTCCGATGGCGGCTGGTTCCAGCGTTCGGTGTTCAAGGACAAGGGCATCGACATCCAAAAGATCCGCACATACCCCGAATTGATGGAAGCCTGCCTGGAAGTCTCGAACCCCGATAAGGAGCTATACGGCTGGGGCGTTACCATCAACCGCTGCGGCGATGGCGCCTGGTTCCGCAACCGCGTTCCGCATGGCTGGGGCGCCGATTTCAGGGCTGAGCCCGGCAGCTTGGTCCCCAGCATCC
>CAZYPJ010000161.1:0-2079 GCA_964649365.1 uncultured Anaerolineales bacterium
ACAAGCCCGTAGTGTAGATCTCCATCCTCAACGAAACATAAAAAAATATTTCGGCCCCGCAGAACTGGCAGCGAATGACGCCTTTGCCCGCCAGGCTCATCTCGCCATTGCAGCGCGGGCAATGACCTCGGTCGCTCAGCTTCTATGCTTCCAGCGAGTACAGCATTCCTTCTTCCCAGTTGATATAGCCCGTAAAGCGGTGACGCTGTACTAACTCATAAAGCCAATCCTTAATCATATCGGGGGTAACACCCAATTCGGCGGCGAGGTCGCGGACGTGAATTTGGCCGCGGGCGCTGACGATGGCCACCATCCGAAACTGTTTCTCTGCCAGCGCCTCGGCGCTGTAGATTCGATGGCGCTGGCGATAGAATCCGCTGGCCAGGCGGCCCGCCGCCGATAGCCGGTCGAGCAACTCATCCACGCCGTTCGATGACAGGCCCAGCTCGCTTGCCAACTCCTCGGTGGTTAATTCTCCGCGCGCTTCAATCATCTCGATTGTCCGTCGCTCGCGCTCGGCTCGCAGCGCGGCGCGCACCTGGGGCGCAGCCTTGGCCGCAAAGAAAATGGCCGGCGCCAGGATCGCCAACGCCAGCGGCGCGCAAAATATCATCACAAAGGCGCCGCCTTCGCTGGCATCCAGTTCAGGTGAGGCGGCCATCCCAAACCCCAAGATGATCCCGGCGCCGCCCACCAGCGCCGCAGCCAGAAACCAGAGCGCAGCGCGCGGCGCTGGGCGCTTTTCCATCATGCTGGCGACGATGATCAGCAACACCACCGCTGGCGTGATGAACGCAGCCAGAATCAGCGTCGCCGAGCCGAAGGGGTCAGCCACCGATTCGGCGGTAAAGGCGAACGCGAGCGAGCAGCCGAACCCCAAGACCAGCAGCCCCAACGCCACCAACACCAGCATCAAGGTGCTGGGCGAGAGCGCGAACTGTCGGCGTATGATCTGCCAGCGAAACTTCATGCTTCAGGCTCCCGGTAAATCATTGTGCTCAGTAAGCGTCAACCAGTGGGCGCAAGGTCTTTAATCCGATGGCCAGGCCCTCGTTCCAACGCTCTTTGAGATAGGCGTTGTCCTCGTGTTCCACCGACATGTTGCCGTTGTAGCCCGCCGCCTTGAGCGTAGTGAACAGTTCCGCCCAGTTGATCTGCCCCAGGCCCGGCAATACGAATCGCCACCATCCGCGCCCGTGAACGCCCACGCGCTTGAGCTTGGTCTGATCAATGACGATGTCTTTGGCGTGAATATGATGGATACGCTTGACGTAATCCTTGATGACTTGCACATAGTCAATGCCTTGCCAGGCTAGGTGTGAAGGGTCATACTCCAGGCCCAACGCCGGGTTGGGCGTGATCTCGAACAACCTATCCCACAATTCGGGGGTGGTGGCCAGGTTCGTCCAGCGATACGGCCCGTGCCCTTGTACATTGCCGGGCCATGGCTCTAGCGCCAGCCGCACGCCGTTATCCGCCGCGATCTTGGCGATTGGCTCAAAACGCTCCTTGAAAAGAGGCAAGTTCTCATCTACCGTCAAACTGTTGACGCGCCCTGTCATGCCGGCCACTACCGAGCAATCCAATGCTCTGGCGACCTTGATCGCGCGCTCGTAGTAGGCGATGGCCTCGGCGGCGGGAACTTCGACGGCGCCGCCATAGATAGCAACGGCGTTAATGCTGATGCGCTGCTCGGCCAGGGCAGCCTTCAATTCGGGCAGGGCGCTCTCAATTTGGGCCAGGCCCGGCTTGTCAAGCCAGCCGGCGCCGGCCTCTACGGCGTCGTAGCCTAGCTTGCGCGCTGTGAGGATGGTCTCGACCGAAAGGGGCATGAGATAACCGAGCTTCATGGCGCATCCCTCCTGAATTCGTGAATGTGGCTGGCATTATAGACGGCCGGAGACGAGCGTCAACCGCGCAACGATTGACAAGGCCCACCTCGCGATTTACAATGAGCCCGTCATTCGAGATGAATGGAGGTGACGGTATCCTATGAAAAGACGATCCCCCTGGTTGACCTTGTTTGCCCTGGTCGGCGGCGCGGTCTGGATGGCCGATAACCCCGGCCTGCTGACGGTG
>CAZYPJ010000161.1:2089-9053 GCA_964649365.1 uncultured Anaerolineales bacterium
TCGTATTATCTGGCGCAAGCCTATCAGAAGGCGCGAGCGACTTGCCCGCCTTTCCGCAAACGCACCTTGACCAGCCGCGAGCAACTGCTCGATGCTTTTGGCTGGATTTGGCGTCACCCCGAGGCGTTGCGGTTGCTGCGCGAAAACCACGAGATCACCCCAACCCTGGCGCGCAAAATGGCCCTGGCGGTAGCTGGCGCTAATGGCAACCGTTACGCTGGCTCAACGCCGATGTTGACAGCCCTGAGCCGGGGTTTAGCGCGCGACGAATCCGAATCGCTCTTACGCGGCGAGCTGGCCTATGCCACTGCTAATGAAGCGCCCGCCATCGTCTATGCGCGGCGCTATGCCGAACAACAGGGAGAGCCGGAGGCCGACATCGTGCAGCAATTGGCGGCGCAATATGGGGCGCGTACTGCCCAAGACATCATCACCTGTGTGCGCCTGATCACCCTGGCCAGCCTGGTGGGCAATACTTTTGATGCGTTGGTCAGCCGGGCGCTGGGCCAGCCCTCTACGACGACTTCATTGGCTGAGGAGTTGGCCATTTTGCTGATGTTTGGATTTGGCATGGGGCCGCTGATCCCGGTGCTGGTCTGGCGCGCAATGCGTCCGCTTGACGCGCCAACGGCATTGTGATATACTTGAGCAAGTATTCAATTGTGTGAGGCTTTGCTCATGGATGATTCGCCAACCTGCGCCGACAGCGGGACTGATGCCCAGCATGTAGATAGCGCCCGCCAACGCTTGCTGGATGTCCAGATTGCTGGGTTGTTGGCCGAGACCTTCAAGGCCTTGGCCGACCCGACCCGTGTTCAGATCCTTTCGGCCCTCTTTGGGGGGGAACTGTGTGTGGGCGAACTAGCGGCGACGCTCGATATGAGCATTTCGGCGGTGTCGCACCAATTGGGCTTATTGCGCCACTTGCGTATTATCAAGCATCGCCGTGAGGGGCGTCATATCTATTACACCCTCGATGATGAACACATCGCTACCCTGTTTCGTTGTGGGCTAGAGCACGTCCAGCACAGTTAGCAGCGCGGCCTGGGGCCGCGCTCTATTGGAGTATATGATTGAGCATTTGCTCAAATATTGGAGGATAATCGCCATATGGACATTCAAGCTAACAACAAACCCCTGACGCTGGAAGTGCGCGACCTGGATTGCCCCGATTGCGCGCGCAGCCTGGAACAGGCAGTGCAACAATTGCCCGGCGTGGCCACGGCCCAGCTCGATTTCACCGCCAGCAAATTGATCCTCACACTCAACGAGGGCGCGCAGCCCGTCGGCGCGATCCAAAAGCTGGCCGAGTCCATGGGACACCGCGTGTTGGCCCCAGAGGCCGCCGACCCGCCGCAGCCCGCCGCGCCGCTATCCTGGCGCGAACGCCTCTGGCGTCGGCGCCACGACCTGAGCACCTGGCTGGGGGGCGTGTTGCTCTTGGCGGGTTTTTGGGCTGGGTTGCTGGGCGCGTCGGAGGCGGCGACTCGCGTTCTGTATGGCGCTTCTATCGTAATTGGCGGCATCTATGTGGCATTGGCAGGCTGGCAGGCGTTGTGGCGTGGGCGTAATCTCGATATGAATGTGCTGATGACCATCGCTGCCATCGGCGCGATGGTGGTGGGCGAGTTCGCCGAGGGAGCCGTAACTATTTTTCTGTTCTCTATCGGCGAGTTATTGGAGGGCTATTCCTCTGACCGAGCGCGGCGGGCGATCCGCGCATTGATGAAGTTGGCCCCCGCTGAGGCGACGCTGTTGCGCAACGGCGCTGAAACCCGCACGCCCATCTCTAGCTTACGCATCGGCGACCGCATCCTGGTGCGCCCGGGCGAGCGCCTGCCGATGGATGGCCGCGTATCGGAGGGGCGTTCGGTCATTGACCAATCGCCCATCACCGGCGAATCGGTTCCGGTGGAGAAAGCGTTGGGCGATGAGGTGTTTGCGGGGACCATCAATGGCAACGGTGCGCTGACCGTCGAGGTGACGCGCCTGGCCGAGGATAACACTATTGCCCGCATCATGCACCTGGTCGAAGAGGCCCAATCGCAGCGCGCCCCGGCGCAGCGTTTTGTGGATCGCTTTGCGCGCGTCTATACGCCGACCATGATCGGCCTGGCGACGCTGGTAGCCTTTTTGCCGCCCCTCTTGGGTTTGGGCGCCTTGAGCGTTTGGGGTTATCGGGCGCTGGTGCTATTGGTAATTGCTTGCCCCTGTGCGTTGGTCATCTCGACGCCGGTGACGATTGTCAGCTCTTTAGCGCGGGCTGCGCGCGCTGGGGTGCTCATCAAAGGTGGGCGCTATCTGGAAGAGTTGGCCGCCGTGCGTGTGGTGGCGTTCGACAAAACCGGCACGCTCACCCACGGCAAACCCGAAGTGGTTGCCGGCGGATGCTCGTTGCACCCTACGTCCACGCCCGATTGCGCCAACTGCCAAGATTTGCTGGCCAAAGCCGCCTCCATCGAGAGCCGCTCGGAGCACGCGCTGGCTCGTGCGGTGACAGCCCACGCTGAACGCAACGGCGTCAATGGGCGTTACGCCGCCGGGGAACAAGTGCGCGCCATCACTGGCCTGGGGATCGAGGGAGTGGTAGAAGGGCATAACATTACAGTTGGCAGCCTGGCGTTTTGCCAGCGCCGTAATGGATTGAGCGACCCGCTCTGTACAGCAGCGGTGGCTGCCGAGGCCAAAGGCTACACCGTCCTGGTGGTGGATGATATGTGCTGTGGGTCGAGCTGTTATTTCGCCGTCTCAGATACGTTGCGAGAGGGCGCGGCTGAAGCGATACAGGAGTTGCGGAATGTCGGCGTCGAGCATTTTGCTCTATTGACGGGTGACAATGCCCATACGGCGCAAGCCATCGCCGATCAGGTGGGTGTGGATCATGTGCTGGCAGGGTTGCTTCCGGAGGGTAAAGTGCAATCAGTGAACGACCTGCTGGCGCGCTATGGTCGTGTGGCGATGGTGGGCGATGGCGTAAACGACGCCCCAGCGTTGGCTGCCGCTACGGTGGGCATCGCGATGGGCGCAGCGGGAACCGACGCCGCCCTAGAAACCGCCGACATCGCCTTGATGGGCGATGATCTGGCCAAGCTGCCGTTTGCCATCCGCCTCAGTCGGGCGGCTTTGGGGACGGTGCGCGTTAATATCGCTTTTTCGCTGGGCATCAAGGCGCTGTTCTTGATTTTGGCTGTAGCCGGGTTCTCGACATTATGGATGGCCGTGCTGGCCGATGTGGGCCTTTCGATGCTGGTTACGCTCAACGGAATGCGGATGCTGCGCTATCGCTAATCCCTACTCCTTGGCGTTCAGCGCGAAAAAGGTATAGGCCGAAGTCATCACCGTACCCAAAAAGACGCCGCCCGCGTTGTCTATCAACTCGGGTACCGGCATCTTGAACAAGCTGACGACGAGCGCCGCCGCGCCGGTGATGAAATAGACCGCAAAATAGAGCAACCCGACCCACCCAGATAAGGTCATCCCCTCAGTAGGAGTGGTTGGGGCAGTTGCTTCGCCATCGCGCGAGGGATCTGTACGCGATGGCAGGATACGCACAGCGCGCAATCCTAGCAGCTCCCCCAAGCCCAATAATTTGCTCTTGACCCGCGAGGGCGGACGCAACGTATTCCATGCAGTAACCGCTCGTCCGCCCATTGGGTGCGGCGCAGAGATGGATACAGAATCGGGCTGCTTGCTATTGGCGAACCCTGCTGTCACCACCGAGCCGACCAGCCCGCTGAGCAGCCCGGCTGCGCGCACCAAGCCGCTGGAAAACTGGGGTTCCTCTTCCGAAACGAGCGTCAAGACAATCGCATAGCCCAGAACTATGGCATAAAGGATTGCGGCGCCGACCGTCAGCGCAAAGGTCAGGACACGCCTAGCTTTTTCCGATATGACCGGGCTTTCGATGATGTCGCGCATAGCCGCCTCCCTGTATGTGGCATCTATGGGCGCGATTATAATGTGGCCTGGCGATAGCGTCAATGAATTGCACGAGTCGCCGTCATCCTGGCGGCGTTCCTCAACCAACAATCGAGATCGGAGGCGCTGAGAATTGGCGCTTCCTATAGACTCTGGGAGGCCTGCATGGCCTGGCTTGATTCCTATCATATCCCTTTCTCGTGGAGTTATTCACGGGCAGAGTTATATGCCGAGTGTCGGCGCAAGTATTACTGGCGATATTATGCTCCATATGGCGGCAATACGCCTTGGGAGCGCGGCGACCGCGCGCTAATTTACACTCTGGGGCGTCTGACCACGTTGCCGATGCTGATCGGCTCTATCACGCACGATCTCGCCCGCGACAGCTTGCGCAGCGCTGCAGCGGGCCGAGCCTGGCTGCCCGCCGCCTATGCGGCCAGCGCACGGGCGCTGCTCGATGCGGGCCTGCGTCGCTCGGAGAAGGCGGCGCGCGCACTGCGGGGAGCAGCTCAACGCCAAAACACGCCGGGCAAAGGGACAGTATTGCTCGATACCCACTATTACGGCGAGCCATGGTCGCCTGCTGATCTGGACGCGGCATTGACCGCCGCAGCGCACTATGCTGAGGCCCTGCGCGACCATCCTCTTTACCAATACACTCTGGCTCAGCCAAGTGATCTGTTAGCGGCGGACCAATTTGACGCGTTTCGAGTGAGCGACACCCCTGTGTACGCTGTGCCCGATGCCGTGCAACGTCTGGGAAATAACCGCTTGCGCCTGGTGGATTGGAAAACAGGGCGTACCGTGGTCGCCCACGCCGAACGTCACGCGCGGCAATTGCTGGTCTATGCGCTATATGCTCGTAGTAAATGGGGTGTGGCAACGAACGCATTGGAATGCTGGATCGCTGATTTGAGCACAGGCGAGAGCGTTTCTGTGTCTGTAGATGACGAGGCGCTGCGCCAGATGGAAGATGGAATAGTTGCCAGCATCGCCGAGATGCGCGCCCTCCTGCGCGACTCGGAGCGCAACCAGGCTCACGCCGACGAGTTCCCGATGTTGAGCGCGACTCAAGAAGAAGCGGCGGATGGATTGCCCCCCGCCGCTTGTCGTCGCTGTATGTATCGCCTGGCCTGTTATGGCGATGGCTCTAGGCGGTGGTGACGCGATGGTAGCGCTTTTTACCCACGCGAATGAGCAATGCTCCCTTGTCTAGATCAGCCGATGTCACCATGTACTCGACTGCCGCAATCTGGCGGTCGTTGATGGAAACGCCGCCCTGCTGGATCAACCGCCGCGCCTCGCTGCGCGACTTGACCAGTCCTACGCGTTCCAGGAGTTCGGTGATGAGCAATCCCTGGCGCAGTACGTCGCTGCCGAACGTGCTGCTGGGCACGGCGTCGCTATCTCCCCCGCCGCCGAACAAGCTGCGAGCCGCCTCGCGGGCGCGTTCGGCTTCGTCTTGGCCGTGAGTAAGCTTGGTCACCTCATAAGCCAGCACCTCTTTGGCGCGGCGAATCTCGGCCCCCTGTAACTGCCCCAATTCGCGGATTTGTTCGATAGGCAAGAAAGTATAGATTTTCAGGAATCGCTCAACGTCGGCGTCTTCGGTGTTCACCCAGAACTGGTAGAAATCGTAAGGCGATAGCCGATTGCCATCGAGCCAGACGGCCCCCTGGGCCGTCTTGCCCATCTTGGCGCCTGATGAGGTAGTGAGCAATGGGAAGGTGAGCGCATAGGCTTGCCCATCGGCTACCCGGCGGATCAACTCGACGCCGGCGAGGATGTTGCCCCACTGGTCGCTGCCGCCCATCTGCAAAATGCAGCCGTAGGTGCGGTACAGATGCAAGAAATCGTAGGCTTGCAGCAGTTGATAATTGAACTCGATAAAGCTCAAACCGGCTTCCAAACGAATCTTGTACGCCTCGGCGGCCAACATGCGGTTGACGCTAAAGTGCCGACCGATGTCGCGCAGGAACTCGATATAGTTGAGCGGCAGGAGCCAATCGGCGTTGTTAACCACCAGCGCGCCGTGATCGAAATCCACATACCGCCCGATCTGGCGCTTGATGGCCTCTAGGTTGGATTGGATCGTCTCGGGCGTGAGCAATTGGCGCATCTCGCTGCGGCCCGATGGGTCGCCCACCATGCCAGTGCCGCCGCCTACCAGGACGATGGGCCGATGGCCGTGGCGCTGCATGTGCGCCAGCGTCATGATCGTCAGCAAGTTGCCCACATGCAGACTGGACGCCGTCGGGTCATAGCCGATGTAGCATGTGATGGGCCGTTCCAGGGCCGCACGCAATCCCTCTTCGTCCGACGCTTGCTCGACAAAACCCCGTTCTTTCAATACATCGTATACGTTCGCCATGTGTTCCTCGCCTGGTGTTTGCACAATTTGACCGATCCGGCCCGTCTGCATACAGTTGGGTGATGTTATGCCCCGGGCGGCAGTTTGTCAAATTGCTCGCGGCAGAAAGGTGTATTATTGGACGATCTGTGGTTGCTGATCGGGCTGTCGCTGGTCGCGGGACTCGTCCAGGGAGCATCGGGATTTGGCTTTGGGCTGGTAGCGATGGGCGTGTTGGTGCTGGTGATGCCCGTGCAGGACGCCTCTGTGATTGTGGCAATCATCGCCCTGTTCAGCGCCTCGTTGAACCTATGGACGGTGCGCCATCACATCTCCTGGCGCGATTCCTGGCCCGTGCTGGTGACGGCGTTGCCCGCAGGGGCCGTCGGCGCCTACTTGCTGACGATACTCGACGCCAATGTGCTAAGGGCGGCTGTGGCCATGATGATTATCGCTGGGTGCATCGTGGCGTTGCTCGCACCCAAAGGGGCGGTTATCCGGCGCGCTTTTCCCTGGGCCTACCTTATTGGCCTGGTGGGCGGCCTGTTTGGTGGGGCGCTGGGCGTGGGTGGGCCGCCCATCGTGCTCTATACCTTGTTGCGTGGCTGGGACAAGGGCGAGTGCAAGGCGGTGATGAGTATCTATTTCGTGTTGTTAGGGTTCGAGCGGGTATCGCTGTTCTTGCTGAATGGCGCC
>CAZYPJ010000162.1:0-9010 GCA_964649365.1 uncultured Anaerolineales bacterium
CGTAACCACTTATAGCGGTCTAGATGTGCTAGTGAGTTGCGCCGGGATGTATCCCCGCCGCGAATTGCCGGATCTCACTCAAGAGATTTGGGATGAAACGGTGGATGTGAATTTGCGCGGGCATTTCTTCCTGCCCAAACATGCTGTTCCGGCGAGGCTCGCTAGGGGTGGGGGCAGCATCATTTTCCTCGGTTCGGTGCACGGTTACAAAGGCGGGGCGGATGTGTTGGCTTACGCCGCCGCCAAAGGCGGTTTGTGGACGATGACGCTCAACCTGGCGCGCACCTATGCCCCACAACATATTCGCGTGAACTATATCAATCCGGGTTGGGTGGCCAGCGAGTACGAAGTGCAGCACCGCCGCGAGTTGGGCTATGCCGACGACTGGCTGGAACAGCAGGGGCGCGAGTTTATGCCGATGGGCCGCTTGCAAACGCCGGAGGATACAGCATACGCCGCCGTGTATCTGGCTTCGGATGAATCGTCACAACTCACCGCCACACGGCTCAACGTGGATGGCGGATTATCGGTCATCATGTAAGCATGATTTGCCTCTGTTTTGCGATTGGGCTTGCATAGTATAGACTAGGGTGCTGGCGATCGATGGGGGAAGCGCCGACTTTGCCGGCGGCAAGGTGGACAATTCGTGCGTCCAGATAATTACGATGGGGGATACGAGCACTGATGAGGATTCTCAACGCAGATACGTTGACCTCGCCTGGCATTATCCAGTGGCGTAAAGCAGTGGGCGAAATCTTAGAGGCAGGCCTGCAGGCGGCAGATCCTTACCTCAACACGCTCAAGCTCTTGCGGGTCGAGGGTGACAGCCTGATCGTTGGCAACGAGGATTTTGAGCCAGCCGGATCGCCAGTGACGGGCAACCAAGTGTACGATCTGACCAAGATTCGCAATATTTATGTCTTTGGCGCCGGCAAGGGTGTGCAATGGGTAGCCCGGGCCGTCGAAGAAGTGCTGGGCAACCGACTTACGGGCGGCCATGTCATTGCCAAGCACGACGATGATATGATCCTGCAGCGTGTGGGCGTGACCTATGGCGCGCACCCTGTGCCCGACGAGGGCTGTGTGCGCGGCTGTGAGAAAATCTTGGAGATGACGCGGGGACTTACGCAAGATGATCTAGTGTTCACCATCGCGGCCAACGGCATCTCCTCGTTGTTGACCATGCCCGTCCCTGGGGTGAGCCTGGAGGATGTGCGCCAGACGACCTATCTGATGCAGATCGAGCGTGGCGCGCCTACCGGCGATCTGAACCCCATCCGCAACCATCTGGATATGATGAAAGGCGGGCGCATTTCGCGCTACATCTATCCCGCGCAGATGGTGCATATTCTGGCCATCGAGCCGGGCAACTACGACCAACTCATGCACCGCAACGTCTGGCTGCACACATTGCCCGAAAGCAGTACGTTTGAAGATGCCGTTCGTATGCTCAAAAAGTGGGACGCCTGGGACGTTGTCCCTGCCTCAGTGCGCGACTATTTACAAAGGGCCGATCCAAAGCAAGAAACTGTCAAAGCTGACGAATTTGCGCGCATGCCTGGTCGAATATTCGGAGTGATGCCCACGCATCTAGGGATGATTCCGACCGCCATGAAAAAGGCTGCTGAGCTAGGGTTCAAGCCCGTACTGTTGACCAACGATCTCAGGGCAGAGGCCAGTCAAGCGGGATTGGTGGTGGCGACCATAGCTGTATCTATTGAGCAGAACGGCGCGCCTTTTGAGCCGCCCTGTGCTCTATTTACGCACGGAGAGCTGTTGGTCACAGTAGGCAAAGAAAGAGGCATCGGCGGGCGCAACCAAGAGTACGCGCTGGCGGCGGCGTTGCGGATCGCGGGCAGTGAGAATATCGTGGTGGGTGCGGTAGATTCGGATGGCACCGATGGGCCTGGCACACAGTAGGCCGAACTCTGCGAGGGTATTCCATCACTTGCGGGTGGGGTTGTTGACGGCGAGACGGCGCGTCGCGCTCAAGCCCTGGGCATAGACTTGCGCGACGAACTGCGCCAGCACAACGCTACCATGCCGCTCTGTCGGCTCGATTGCGGCGTGGTGGCTACGCACAATATCAGTTTGAACGACCTGGGTGTGACCCTGATCCTGAGACGTAAATAGATTGCAAAGGGGCGTATGGATCGCCCCTTTTTTGTATGTAGCAACGGAGTCTAGTCGTTGACGTATAAAATTGGAGGAAAAGATATGGGAACGGCTTCGCGGATCGTAGCAGTAACAGCTCGGCAAATTTACTCTGACCGGGGGCACCCGGGCGTAGAGGCTACAGTGACGACCCAGAACGGCGCCAAAGGCATCGCCGTCGCCACGGCGGGCACTTCGGTTGGCAAGCATGAGGCCAAATTCGCTCAGGGTGGCGACAAGCGTTGGGGCCAGTTGGGCGTTTACTCAGCGGTGGATAACGTCAATCAGATCATCGGCCCGGCCATTATGGGCATGGATGCCACGAATCAATTGGCGGTTGACGATGTCATCATCAAGCTCGATGGCACGCCCGACAAATCCAAGCTGGGGGCCAACGCCACGGCGGCGGTCTCGGCGGCGGTCTTGAAGGCGGCGGCAGCCAGCCTCGATATTCCGTTGTATCAGCATATCGGCGGCGTACATGCTTGCGTACTACCGACGCCGGGCGTGCTGACCTTTTTGGGCAGTCGCAAATACGGCGGCGGCGAACGCTCAGGCGTCAAACCTAGCTACTCAGCCATCTGCTATGGGTTCGATACTTTTTCGGAGGCTTCGTTTGCGGCTTGGCGTATCAACGACGAGTTTCGCCGCATGATCCTAGATCGGTACAATGTGGATTCGCGGCCCGGGCACTATCTCATTGTCTCGCCAGGGCATGTCAAGCACGACCGCGAACTGTGGGATCTGATGGTTGAGACGGTGGAAAAGCTGGGCTATGCGGGGCGTGTGGGATTTCAGGTGGATGTGGCGGCGGCGACCTACTATCGCCCTGAAAAGGATCGCTTTGTGGGCTTGTTCTCGGCGGGCGAAAAGACGCGCGATGAGTTGATCGCGCTCTATCGCGACATGGTCAAGAATTATCCTTTCGTGATCCTCGAAGACCCACTCGATGAGGACGATTATGAAGGGCACGCCATCCTGACCCGCGAGCTGGGCATCCAGGTGGTGGGAGACGACCTTTTCACTACCAATCCTGTGCGCGTACAAAAAGGGATTGACGCCCATGCTGGAAACGCTGTTTTGCTCAAAGTGAACCAGATAGGTACCATCACCGAATCGTTCGATATGGTCGAGTTGGCTTATCGTCACGGTTATGGTGTAATGCCCTGCGACAGTCGGGGCGAGGGCGTGGCCATTGCTGATTACGCTGTAGGCCTCAAGACGGGGCATTTGCGCGAAGGGGCTATCGGCCCGGTGGGCAACCGGCTCTTGCAGATCGAAGCCGAGCTGGGCAGCCGGGCAGTGTTCTTGGGGCGCAAAGGCTTCAAACCCTGATTCAGCACGCCGTGCAGGCATGTAAGGAGAATCGGTGAAACAACTCTTGCGCGCCATGCGCTTTCTCACTCGGTATGTGTGGCAATCCATCGCCATGTTTGTATGCCTGATAGGCTTTGCCGGTTTCATGCTAGTCACGCCGCGCATCGCCGAGTGGATCATCGATCGCGGCATTGCGCAGCGCGACACCGGACAGGTTTTGACTCTTTCCTTGGCGATGATCGGCGCGGCGCTGTTGAGCGCCTTTTTCCAGTTTGGCCAGGGGGCGCTCTCAGCGCGCGTCGCGCACGGCATTGCCTATGATTTGCGCAACGAGTTGTATCACAAAATCCAGTCGCTTTCGTTCAGCTATCACGACCGCGCGCACACCGGCCAGCTTCTCACACGGGCTACGTCGGATGTAGAGACGGTGCAGCGTTTTGTGGGACGCGGTTTTTTGATGTTTTTTTCTGCTGTTTTAATGCTAGTTGGCTCGATAGTATTACTATTCTCGATCAACTGGCGGCTGGCATTGGTGATCGTGGTGGTTATCCCCGTCACTTTCGGGCTATTCGGCCTCTTTGCGCGGCGGGCGATGCCGCTCTTCAAAGAGATTCAGCAGCGCCTGGGCAACCTTAACACGGTGCTGCAAGAAAACCTCGCCGGCGTGCGCGTGGTCAAGGCCTTTGTGCGCGAAGAGTACGAGACCAAGCGTTACGAGGCCGCCAACCAGCAACTATACGATATCAACATCACTGCCAACAATATCATCTCGTTGGCCTTTCCCACCATCTTTTCGGTGGCCAGTATTGCCACGTTGTGCGTCTATTGGATTGGCGGCAACCAGGTCATCTCGCAGAGCCTAACAATGGGCGAGTTAGTGGCCTTTTCCAGCTATGTGATGATGGCCTTTTTCCCGGTGCTGATGATGGGCATGATTATCGCCATGATGTCGGCGGCGGCAGGTTCTGCCGAGCGCGTGTTCGATATCCTCGATGCACGCTCAGAGGTTGTTGAAAAGCCTAATGCCATCTCTTTGCCGCGTGTGCAAGGGCGGGTGGTTTTCGAGAATGTGACGTTTCGCTATTTCGCGGCGGGTGAGCCGGTGCTCAAGAATGTGAGCCTGGTCGCTGAGCCAGGGCAATCCATTGCCCTGCTGGGGGCTACCGGATCGGGTAAATCTACTATCATTAACCTGATCCCACGCTTTTACGAAGTATGTGAAGGGCGCGTGACGATTGACGGTTACGATGTGCGCGATGTGACGCTGGAATCGTTGCGGGCGCAGATCGGCATTGTGCTGCAAGAGACGACATTGTTCGAGGGCACGATCCGCGAAAACATCGCTTTTGGGCGGCCCGACGCTACGCTCGAAGAGGTCGTTACGGCAGCCCAGGCCGCTGAGGCCCATGACTTTATCTCCGGCTTTCCCGCCGGCTATGATACGCGCGTCGGCGAACGCGGCGTAACTCTTTCGGGTGGGCAAAAGCAGCGCGTGGCCATCGCGCGCGCCCTGCTACTCGATCCCAAAATCCTGATCTTGGATGATGCGACCTCTAGCGTAGATCTGGCTACCGAATACCGCATCCAGCAGGCGTTGGCCCGGTTGATGCACGGACGCACCAGCTTTGTCATCGCTCAGCGCGTAGCCACGGTGCTCAATGCCGATCAAATCCTGGTGCTCGACAAGGGCGAGATCGTCGCGCGTGGTGTACACGAGGATTTGCTCGAAAAGAGTGAATTGTATGCCTCCATCTATAGCTCACAGCTTTATGACGATCAGGAGTTGCCGCCTGATGTTTCGCCTGGTGCGCCCCAACCTGGCGAGGAGGTGGCCTCATGAGCCGCCCGATGTCTCTGATCGAATCGCCGCGCGCTCAGAATCCGGGTCAGGTGGCGCGCCGATTGGCGCCCTATTTGAAACCCTATCGCGGCAAGCTGTTGTTGATCGGCTTCATTCTGATCGTGAGCGTCCTGGCCGATCTGGCCGGGCCGTACTTGATCGGCGTGGCGGTGGATCAGTTCATCAACCCGGGCGGCGCGCCAAGGCCATTCTGGCTAGCGCCGTTGGTTGGGGTAGATGCGTCGCGTAGCGCGGGTCTAGCAGTAGTGATGATCGCTTTGGCGGTCAGCTATGCGCTGGTTTGGCTGGCGAACGTGATCCAATTTCGCATCATGGTGCGCATTGCTCAAAAAATCCTCTTGCAGATGCGCTCCGAGATCTTCCAGCAAATCCAAAAACTTTCACTCGATTTCTACGACCAACACGAGGCCGGCGACCTGATGAGTCGCCTGGTAAACGACACACAAGTCATCAACGAGATTTTTGGCGCCGGTTTGCTGCGTGTGCTAAGTATGCTGCTCTCGATGGTGGGTATCATCGTGACGATGCTGGCGCTCAACTGGCGGCTATCATTGGCGGCCTATGCCATCTTGCCGGTGATTGTGTTGGTGACGATCTATTTCTCTCGTCGGGTGCGCGCTGCCTTCCGCGAGACGCGCAAGACCATCGGCCAGGTGAGCGCCGAGCTGCAAGAAAACATCGCTGGTGTGCGCGAGGTGCAGGCGTTCGCTCGCGAGGACGCCACGATGGACGAGTTCCAGGCGGTCAACGAGCGCAATCGCGCCGCGAACGTCGAGGCCGAAACCATCACCTCGGTGTTCATGCCGGTGTTGGATGTACTCAGCACGGTGGCGGTAGCGCTGGTAGTAGGCGTGGGCGCTTACCTGGTGTTGGGGTTCGATCCACCCCTGGTCTCGATTGGCATTATCGTGTCGTTCCTCACCTATGTGCGCCGCTTTTATCAGCCAATCCGCGAATTGGCCAACTTGTTCGGCCAGTTACAGGCCGCGGTAGCGGGCGCGGAGCGCATCTTTGATCTGCTCGACATGCCAGTGACGATTGCCGATGCGCCCGATGCTACCGTGTTGCCGCCCGTGCGCGGCAAGGTCGAGTTCGATCGTGTAGGCTTTAGCTATGTTGTCGGGCAACCCGTCTTGCAAGAGGTGTCTCTAGAAATCGAGCCGGGGCAGATGATTGCCGTAGTCGGCCCCACGGGAGCGGGCAAGACTACACTCATCAATTTGTTAGCGCGCATGTACGATGTGACCGAGGGCGTAGTGCGCGTGGATGGCTACGATGTGCGCCATGTGACGCTGGCTAGCCTGCGTGGACAGATCGGCATTGTGCCGCAAGATACGTTTCTGTTTTCAGGCACGGTGATGGACAATATCCGCTACGGGCGACTCGATGCTACCGATCAGGAAGTGATCGAGGCGGCTAAACTAGCCAACGCGCATTCGTTCATCGAGCAGTTGCCCAACGGCTATCAAACCGAGGTGGGCGAACGGGGCGCGACGCTCAGCCAGGGCAACCGCCAGTTGCTCGCCATTGCACGGGCGATCTTGAAAGACCCGCGTATTCTCATTCTCGACGAGGCCACCAGCTCAGTGGATACGCGCACCGAGCGGCTCATCCAGCGGGCGCTGGATCGGCTGATGGCCCAGCGCACCAGCTTGGTGATCGCCCACCGCCTGAGCACCATCCGCCACGCCGACCAGATCATTGTCATCCAAGAGGGACGCATCGTTGAGCGGGGAACGCATCAGGAGTTGCTCGACGCCGGCGGCGTCTATCATGGTCTGTACATGAGCCAATTCCGCCGGCAGGAGCAAGTAGAAATAGCTTAACAAAAAAGCGGGGGGCTATGCGGCCCCCGCTTTTTTGTTGATCGCTCAGCAAGCTCGCTCCAGCACCAGCACCCAGTCGTGCATCTCGGGCGCGCCAGGCACGGGCCAACTCTCTTGATCCTGAATGACGCCGAGATCGTAGCGCGCGCCGGAGCGTGGATCGAAAAAGAAAGCGCGCCACGACATGCCCCGTCCCAGCTCCGTCAAGAATACGGGCTTGCCCCACGGGGCGATGGGTTTGGGGAAGTAATAGACGCGCACTTTGCTAGCGACGCCCGCTGCATAGGGGGCCAGATAGTCGCCTGCCTCGGCGTGGGGCTGTACCCATTCCTGGTGATTCTCGAACTGCTGCCAGGGGTAATGCTCCAATAGGCGCTTGGCGATGCTTAAATAGCGCGATCCAGGCAGCTTGTAGGCTTCATTCCAAGGGGTGTTGCCCCAGGTGCCGCCGTGCGGCGAGGGGCCATAGGGCTTGCCCACTGTGTTCACCTGCCAGATGCCATTGGCCCCATAAGTGAACCCTTTGGCGCCGGAAAGAATTGCGGCCCAATAGGTGATGAGCTGCACATCCTCATAGCACGATCCCATAATCCCCTCATAATTCGCTTCGCCCTCGATGACAGGCATGGTCGGCTCATGCGCCACAGCATGGCGGATGCTCTCCACGGTCGAGGCGAGGCTCTCATAGCCGCTATGGCCGGTCTGGAGCATGTCGAAATCGAGCACGGCAGGATCAGTGACCTGTTCATGTGCGTAACGGTCGGGGTGGATCGTGATCGGGCGATGGTAGGGGTCAATTTGGCGCAGCTAGCGCGCCATCTCGGTCCAGTCGCGTCGCAAGACGGCTTTGTCGGCCTCTTTGGTCTTGGAAAGATAGTAGGGCATCGTACCCTCGCCTGCCAGGCACCAGATCACGGGATAGGCGCCGTAACGGGCCACCAGGTTGCGCCAGTGTTGCTTCATCTTGTCCAGCCCCAACCAGGGCAGGTGATAGCCCCAGCACGCCACGATGCAAGGCGTCAACCCCACATGCGCCAACCACTGGATGCGCAGGTCGGCCATGTCAAAGTAGGCCGGGTTGATCCGCGCATATTCTGGCTCCCAAGGGTGGCCCGCCTCGTTGAACCCGCGCTCGTCGTAAGCGGGCATATCGGGGTACAGACCCGCCACGATCTGAATGACGCTAAAGCCTTTGGCCACGCGATCGGCGGCCAGCGTTTGAAACTCGTCAGGCCACGATAGCCGTTTGCACAAGGACATCCACCAGGTGTCGCCCAACCAAAAAAAGGGCGCGCCATCGAGATGTTCCAGGTAACGCCGGTCTTGGCTCACGCGCAAGGGGCCATGCCGATAGAGTGGGTGATTGCCTCGATATGGCTCGATTTCCAGCGCGCTCTCCTGGCCGTGCAGATCGGGGTTAGCAACGTCGGAACATTCTGACCGACAGGTATACATCCCCGCCCCTGGTGCGGCAAAGCGCACGCGCCACTCTTGCTCGCCAGCCCAATAGCAAGGTACGCGCCAAGAATGCCCCAGGGCGTCGCTGATGACTACATCCAATTCGACCTGGTTGAATGGATCGCTGTACCTGTGGCCTGATGTATAAGCCCATTCAAGAGTGTGATGTTGCACGCCATAGCGTTTCACTGCCATAATCCTCCTTACGGTGCATTGCTGCGCAGAATGAGCGGCAGCGCGACGCCGATTTTGGCCCCCACCAGCCGAATTTCGTCGAGCCAGAGCGTCGCACCCTGGCCGCTACGATCCTGTATCACGACTCCCGTCAGATTTTGTCCTTCCGCCCCCAAGCTTTCCAGAGGGATCAGTACTCGCTTCCATATCCCCGGCTCGA
>CAZYPJ010000163.1:0-8873 GCA_964649365.1 uncultured Anaerolineales bacterium
ATCTTTCGCGGCTTTTCCGAGGATCAGAGCGGCAAGTACCCTATTCACTTTTTCGTCCACGGCGACAAATACCGTTTCCTCGGGCTCTTTGACGCCGACCTACACCTGTATGGGGTAGAGAAGGGCGGCCTGGTGGCCTTGCTTGGAACGGATAGCCTGGGCCGCGATGTCTTTTCGCGTATCATGTATGGCTCGGCTATCTCCCTTTCGATTGGGTTGTTGGGGGTCATTTTCAGCTTTAACTTGGGGGCTACTCTAGGGGGCATATCGGGTTATTATGGCGGCGTGACGGATACGATCATTCAGCGCATCATCGAGTTTTTGATCAGCGTTCCGACCATCCCGCTGTGGATATCGTTGAGCGCCGCCGTCCCTGTGGATTGGCCCCCAACCAAGGTCTATTTCATGATTACCTTGATCCTCTCGCTGGCCGGCTGGTGCGGCTTGGCCCGCATCGTGCGCAGCAAGCTCTTGGAACTCAGAGAAGAAGACTATGTGATGGCCGCCCGGCTGGCGGGGGCGAGCAGCGGGCAGATCATCGGGCGGCACTTGCTGCCCTCGACCATGAGCTATCTGATCGTCCACATGACGCTGGCCATCCCCGGCATGATGCTGGGCGAAACCGCCCTCAGCTTTTTGGGGCTGGGGCTGCGCAACCCGGTGGTGAGCTGGGGCGTGATGCTCTACGACTGCATGAACGTCGCCGTCGTCCTTACCCGCCCCTGGCTGATGTGGCCGGCGGTCTTTGTCGTCCTCTTTGTGCTGGCCTTTAACTTTATGGGCGACGGCCTGCGCGATGCCGCCGACCCCTACAAGGTCTAGCGCGCAAGAGCAGCTAAAAGCCAAGCCACAAGGAGGAGTCTCATGGATCACAGCAACGTGATGCTGGAAGTCAAGAACCTAAAAACCTATTTCTACCTGGAAGAGGGCACGGTTCGCTCGGTGGATGGCGCCAGTTTCGATGTGATGCGCGGCGAGACGTTGGGGATCGTGGGCGAGAGCGGCTGTGGCAAGAGCGTCACGGCGCAGTCTATCTTGCGCATTGTGCCCGACCCGGGGCGAATCATCGAGGGTGAGATCATCTTTCACCGCCGGCCCGAGCAGGCAGCCGCAAGCAAGCTGCCCCAGGATGTCAAACTGACCGATTTGCACCCGCGCGGCCCGGAAATCCGCGCTATTCGCGGGGCCGAGATCGCAATGGTGTTCCAGGAGCCGATGACCTCGCTCAGCCCGGTGCACACTATTGGCCAGCAGATCATGGAGGCGTTTACGCTGCACCAGGGGTTAAAGAAAGCCGAGGCGCGCGAGCGCACCATCGAAGTGTTGGGCCGGGTGGGCATGCCCAAGCCGAGCCAGAACGTGGATAGCTATCCCCACCAGTTGAGCGGCGGGATGCGCCAACGCGCCGTGATCGCTATGGCGCTGAGCTGCAACCCCAGCCTGTTGATCGCCGATGAACCCACCACCGCGCTCGACGTGACCACGCAGGCGCAAATCCTTGATCTGATGCGCCGCTTGCAAGAGACGCTGGGCATGGCGATCATGTTCATCACCCATGACTTGGGCGTCATCGCCGAGATGACCCGGCGGGTGGTGGTGATGTATATGGGCAAGGTGGTCGAGACCGCCGACGTGGATTCGCTGTTCCACAATCCGCAGCACCCTTACACTCGCGCTCTGTTGCGCTCTATCCCCCAGGTGGGGGTCAAATCGGGCC
This sequence comes from uncultured Anaerolineales bacterium, assembly GCA_964649365.1. GTDB lineage: Bacteria > Chloroflexota > Anaerolineae > UBA1429 > UBA1429 > CAZYPJ01. The sequence continues at coordinate 1,718 of CAZYPJ010000163.1, forward strand.
AGAAGCTAGAGACCATCGAGGGCGCCGTACCCGACCCGTACAACATCCCACCCGGGTGCCCTTTCCATCCCCGGTGCGCGAACTATCGGGAAGGGCTGTGCGACAAAGAAGAACCCAAGTGGGTCGCCATCGCGCCGGAGCATTTCGTGTCGTGCCACCGGTGCAGTTAAGAGATGGGATAACAAGATGACAGAAATCCAAGAGAATGTGCTATTGCAGGTGCAAAACCTCAAGAAATACTATCCCATCGAGCGCGGCTTGATCCGGCGGACGGTGGGGCATGTCAAAGCGGTGGATGATGTGAGCTTTTACATCAAGGAGGGGGAAACCCTGGGATTGGTGGGCGAGAGCGGTTGCGGCAAAACCACCACCGGGCGCTGCGTCTTGCGGGCCATCGAACCCAGCAGCGGCAAGGTGCTCTACAAGCACCAGGAGGCAGGCTGGCTGAACGTGCCCGAACTCGACAAAGAACAGATCAAAAAAGTGCGCCAGAGTATGCAGATGATCTTTCAGGATCCTTACTCATCGCTCAGTCCTCGCATGACGCTGCTGCAGATTGTGGGCGAGCCGCTGAGCATTGCCGGCGTCAAGGGAAGCGAGTTGGAGGAGCGGGTGGCGCACCTGCTCCAACTGGTGGGGCTGCGCCCCGAGTACATGCGACGCTATCCCCACGCGTTCAGCGGCGGGCAGCGGCAGCGCATCGGCATCGCGCGGGCGCTGGCCCCCAACCCGCGCCTGATCGTGGCCGACGAGCCGGTCTCGGCGCTGGATGTCTCGATCCAGGCGCAGATCCTCAACCTGATGCAAGATCTTCAGCAGCAGTTCGGGCTGACGTATCTGTTCGTGGCCCACAACCTGGCCGTGGTCGAGCACATCTCGGCCCGCGTGGCGGTGATGTACGTGGGCAAGCTGGCCGAACTGGCCGAGACCGACGAGTTGTTCCGCCGCCCGCTGCATCCCTACACCGAGGCGCTGCTTTCGGCGGTGCCCAAGCCCGATCCGCGCATCAAGATGGATCGCATTCTGCTGGAGGGCGATGTGGCCGACCCGGCCAACCCGCCGTCGGGCTGTTATTTCCACCCGCGTTGCCGCTATGCGCAGAAACGCTGCTCGGAAGAGACGCCCGAACTGCGGCGCATTGACAGTGAGCACTATGCAAGCTGCCATTTCGCCGAGACGTTGCACTTGCGCGGCGTGGTGGTGGGCAAAGGATCGGTATGAGCGGAGAATCACTCGTGAAAGAACGCTGGCGCGCCTGGGGGATGAATTTGGCCTATGGCGCGGCCTGGATCGCGCTCTCGTTGGCGGGAATCGTGATCCTGCTGCGCGTGCGCGACCTGGCGCTGGTTCTTTTCGCCTACATCGGCGCCGGTCGCAAGCTCGTCGCAGTGTGCGACCGGGTTGGACTGATTGCGCTGGGGTTGGTTTGGATCGCGCTGGTGGGCGTGCTGGAAAGCTATCTGCGGGCAGGGGCGCGCGAGGGCAAGTTGGGCGCGCGCATCCTGCGCGTCGGCGCGGCAGAGGCGGCGTTTCTGGGGTTGTATTACCTGTTCAGCGCCCTGGCCGCGCGCTCTACAGGCGGAAGCTGACCTCGCCGAAAAGCCAAGTTGGCGCGCCCATCGGCGTAAGAGTGTGTTCGACTTGATCTCGTCCCCTGCCCCCTCCACGATGCGCCGCAGACGCGCTACATGGAGAGGGTGGGCGCGCCCGACTCACCTTCTCCACGAGTTCGTGGAGAGGGAGCAGAGGGCGAGACAAGACGCATCTGCGTCTTCGCCCCGTCGCTATCTTGTTGTACGGAGATCACAATATGCCAAATGATACCTGGAAGCGCCTCGGCCCGGTGGCGGGCGGCGGGACGGTCGCCAGCTTGGCCATCTCGCCGGTGCGCCGCGTGCTGGGGGTGCTCGTCTCGCCTACACCCCATATCCCGCTCTACTGGGCGGCAACCTCGTGCGGCGTGTTTCGCTCGTACACGTCGGGCGTGCAGTGGAAGCAATACCTCGCTGGGCTGACGACGCCGTCGTTGAGCGCGCTGGCCGTGGCCCTGAACGGCTATCTCTTTGCGGGGGCCATAGATGGCTCGGTGTTCTATTCCAACGATTTCGGCCTGAATTGGCAGCCGGGCGTGGTGAAGAGCGGCCAGAGCGCCCCCGTGACGGCGATGGTCGCCTCGCCCAACTTTCGGCAGGATCACGCCGGCTACGCCGCCACCGCCGGCGCGGGCATCCTCATGACCCGCGACGCTGGCAAGACCTGGCGCGACGCTAGCTCGGGGCTGGGCAGCCGCGTGGTGTTAGCGCTGGCCGCCAGCCCCGACTGGGCCAAGCGCGAGACAATGTTCGCCGCCGCCGAGGACGGCGTCTATATCTCACGCAACGCAGGTCGCGCCTGGCGGCGGCTGGCGTTGGATCTGGACGACGATGTGGCGGCGGCGCTGGCCGTCAGCCCGGCGTTCGAGAGCGACTCGACCGTCTATGTGGGCACGGAGGGAGGACGCCTGTATCGCTCGATGGATGGCGGGCGCGAATGGACGGCGCTCCAGCCGGAAATAGGCGAGGGGGGGATCGGCGCGCTGTGGCTGGCGCGCGATTTTGGCGTCAGCGGGCGGATGGTGTGCGGGGCCGGCGCCGAACTCTACGTCTCGTCGGATTGGGGCGCGTCGTGGCAATTGGCCGCCCAGACGCCCGGCGCGGTTCTGGCGTTGACCGGCGACGAGCGCTCGGTGATCGCCGGGCTGCACGACGCCGGCGTGTGGGAGTCTCGCGACGCCGGCCTGAGCTGGCAGCCCGCCACAGGCGACCTCGCGGCGCGAAGCTATGCCTGGCTCAAAGCCGCCGGCGATAGCCTCTACGCCATTGGCCCGCAAGAGGGCGTATGGCTCGCGAATGGCGACGGCGACTGGCGCGGCCTGACGGGGTTGGAAGCGCATTTGCCGCTCACGGCGGCCTGCACAATTCGCGAGGACGCGCTTCTGGTCGCTAGCACTGCTGGCGACCTCCTGCGCTCCACGGATCGAGGCCAGACGTGGGAGGTCGTGGGCGCGGCGCCGGGCGCGCAGGCCTTGCTCCTTTCGCCCGATACGGATGATGGCTGGGCGGGGACGGCGGATGGCCGGCTGCTGGTCAGCCATGACTCTGGGGCCACGTGGCAGGATGTGGGGACGCCCTGCCAGGGGCAAGCGATCCTATCGCTCGCCGCCTCGCCGCGCTTCAAGGACGACCGTACCCTGTTGATGGGGACGGCCATCCCCGCCTCGGATGGGGTGGAGGCGCGCGTCGGCGTGTGGCTCTCGACGGATGCGGGGGCCGCCTGGCGCTTGGCGCCGACCCAACCTACCTCGGCGCGCTGGGCCGACATTGCCATGTCGGCGGGCGCGCCCGGAGAACCTTTGCCGCAAGCGCTCGTCGCCGCCGGGCCTTACGTGTTGCGCCCGATGCAGACCCTCGATGGCGGTTGGGAGAGCGCCATCGTAGATCCCGCTGGCGCTAACGTGCTGAGCGTGGTCAGCGCCGGCGAGGGGGAATTCTACGCCGCTACCACGACAGGCGTGTTCAAATCCAACGGCGGCGGGCGCGCCTGGCGTCCCTTTGTCGAGGGGTTGCCCGAGCAGACCTACGTCGGCCTCGCGGCGGCGCAGCGAGGGGAGAAGCGTTGCCTCTATGCCCTGAGTTTGGGCGGCGTGGTTTGGGCGCGAGAGTTGGGCTAGGCGTTCCGCCCCCGCACGCCGGGCGGGGGCCAACGCCTGGCAAAGCGTCGCCCCACTGAGCCATCACAGTGGGGCGACGCTGCATTTGGTTCTGGCTAGGGGCGTCGCTCGCCGAACACGTTGACCACCACCGTGGCGCGACCGCTGGGCAGCCCGAATTTGCCGCCCTGCTCTTCGATGAACGGCGTTAGAACGCGCCGCAGGTCGCCGCGCCGCTCCTCCGGCAAGCCGTGGAATCCCTCCACCCACTCGATCACGTCCTCGCGGCGCGCAAAGGTGTGCACCGGCGCGTTAGCGTCGTGGGCCTCGTAGCGCAACTCTAGCTCGTCCAGCACGCCAAGAAGGTCGTCGTTGTTGGGATGATCGGGATCGGGCTGGGGCCGGCCCAGCAGTTCGCGGTGTACCGCGTGGGACCAGGCGGGCGGCACCGCGTTCGACCACATGACGATAGAGAACACGGTCGAGCGCCGCGCCACCGCCCAGAGCACCTCGTCAATCGGCTCGACGCCGCTCAACACGTTGGCGGCCAACGCCAGGTCGTAGCGTTCCAGGCGATCTAGGTAATCTTCGATAGCGAATGGCGCGATTTCGAGCTTGGCGCAATCGGGCAGGTTCTCGCGCAGCCGCTCGATCATCGCCTGCGATGGCTCTACCGCCACGATGCGCTCGGCCTTTTGCGCCAACAGCCGCGTGTAGGCCCCCGGCCCTGGGCCGATCTCCAGCACGCATCCTTTGACGTAAGGCTCGATGAAACGGTAGGTGTGGCTGCGGTCGCTCCGGCCCGCAAAGCGATTGAACCAAGCGGCGCGTTTCTCATCCCAAAAGCCGCCCCGGCGTTCCTCTTCGGGCGCCTGGCGGGCGGCGCGGACGGCGCGCACTTTGGCTTTCCAGGCGGCAATATGGCTCATGGTTTTCTCCTTGAGAACGATGTCGGCGTTATTCGTGTTGCAGGCGCGGATTAGCCAGGGGGTCTAGCGCCAACCCGACCAGCACCAACGCCAGGCAGACTGTTGTGATGGCCAGACCCGGCGGCATCACCCACCATAGCCAGATGTCGGTGAGCAGCAGCGCCGGGTAGCGAAAGGCGTGCGAAAGCGTCATCCCCCAACTGCGCATGGTGGGGTCGCCCAAGCCCAAAAAGCTCAAGCCCGATTCGGCCATGATGACGTGCTGCATCTCGGCCACCAGGCGCGTCAGCGCCAGGGGCAGCGCCGACGGCAGCAGATGCCTCAGCACGATGCGCCGTTCGCCCACGCCGGCGGCGACGGCGGCGGTGATGTATTCGCGCGTTCGCTCCGAACGAATGCGCGCATAGATGATGCGCGCAACGGGCGGCCAGCCGAACAGAGTGAAGAACAGGAACAGCGTCGCAAAGCCGGGTTTGGTAAAGGCCGCCATAAAGATAATCAGCGGAAAGCGCGGTACGGCGAGGAACACGTCCACCACGCGCATCAGCGCAAAGCCGATTCGCTCGCGGTAGCCGGCTACGACGCCGACGATCAGCCCCAGCGCCGACGACGCCAGCGCCGCGCACGCCCCCAGCGATAGAGAAAAGCGCGCGCCTTGTAGCAGTTCCGTCCAGAGATCATAGCCCATGTCATTAGTCCCCAAGAGGTGCGCCCGCGAGGGGGGTAGCATGGGGGCGAACGACTCACGCGCCTCATAGGGCGACAGCCAGGGGGCCAGCAACGCCGCTGCGATCAAGACGCCCAGAATCGCCAGCCCCGCCAGAGCCAACGGCGTTTTGGCGAACGCCCGTGTGAGCAGGGAATGGTTCATGCGCCGCGCCGCACCCGAGGGTCGAGCAAGCCATGCGCCACATCCGCCAGCAGGTTGGCGCCCATGATGGACAGCATGATGAGGGCAAAAGCGCCTTGCAACAAAGGATAGTCGCGACTTACGCTGGCGTCAACGATGGCCGAGCCGACGCCCGGGTAGGCAAAGGTCGTCTCGACCATCACAGCCCCCATTACCAACATGCCGAAACGCATCGCTACCAGGGTGATGATGGGCAGTAGAGCGTTGGGCAGGGCGTGGCGCAGGCGCACTTGGCGCTCAGACAGTCCCTTGGAGCGCGCCACGGTAATGTAGGCATCGCCCAACGTCTGCACCATCGCGTTGCGTGTAAGATAGGTCACTTCGCCCACGTTGATCAGCACCAGGGTCAGCGTTGGCAACGCCGCATGGCGGATGATGTCGATCCAGCGCGTTGGCCAGGGCGCGTTGAGCAATAGCGGCGATTGCGCCCCGCCCAAGGGTAGCGCCTTGAGCTTGACGCCGAACAACACGATGAGCAGCATCGCCAAAAAGAAGGCGGGGAACGACCCGGCGGCAGCGGTGGTCGTCAGCAGGATGCTATCGCTAGCGCGCCCCCGTCGCCAGGCGGAATAACTCCCCAAGATGACGCCCAGCAGCACATAGAGCGCCGTGGCGACGCCCACCAGCGGCAACGTCCAGCGCAGCCGCCCACGCAACACGGTCAGCACGGGCGCGTTATACGAGATGGACCAGCCCCAATCGGCGCGGAACAGCCCCGTGACGTAATCCTGATATTGCTGTATGAGCGGCTTGTCCAGGCCATAGTAGGCCATCAGCTTGAGCCGCTGCTCCTCGCTGAGCGGCACGGGCAGCCCTTGCGGGTCGTCCAACTCGGCCAGCGGGTTGCCTGGGATCAGGCGCGGCAAGGCAAAGTTGAGCGTCAGCACGAGCCAGATCGTGAACAGGTACTGGGCGATTTTGGCGGCCATGATGATCCTTGCGATGCGCTAGATCGTTCGGCCCCCAGAGAGTGGGTAGAGTGATGCCCCTGAGGGCCGAACGCGATGCGGCGATCACCGCGCGTTGGCGGGTACAAACATGTACTTGTTGGTTGCGGTGGGGATGCCGCCATCCACGCCTTCGGGGGTATAGAAGGGCGTGGCTTTTCCTGGGCGATAGACCTCCCACATCATGGGGTGCCATAGCGCCAGGACGGGGAGCTCTTCCGCGATGATCGCTTGCATCTTCCAGGAATACTCGCGGCGCACCGCATCATCTACCACGCTGACCGACTGGTCATACGCTTCTTGGTACGCCGCGCTCGTCCACAGCTTGTCGTTGCTAGGATGATCCATATCGGGGTTGGCAGTGCCGCCGTGGCCGGTGATCAACAGATCGAAATTGCCCTCGCTCAGCAGGTTATCCACCGTGGCGCGATCCGCCGTCTTGACGGTGAGGTTGATCCCGATGGCTTTTAGATAGCCCTGGATCAGCTCGGCCTCGCGCACATAGGTCTCGGTAGTAAGCACGGTCAAATCGGCGGCGGTCACGTTCGCAGCGGCGAGCAACTCCTGGGCCTTGGCGACGTTGTAGTCGTAGGTGGGCAAGTCGGGGTTACACCAATAGCTCCCCGGCGAGAGGATGCCCGTGCTGGCCACGATAGCGCCGCCCATCTGCGCCTTTTCGACG
>CAZYPJ010000164.1:0-8798 GCA_964649365.1 uncultured Anaerolineales bacterium
CCCGCCGTGTGGGGGCGCTGGCTTGGTTGGCGGCTTGGCCGCGATTTCTTCCTTCGCCTGCGACTTGGGCGTTGCCTTTTTCTCTGGCGCGGGTTCGGCGGCTTTGGCCGCTGGCCGACTGGAAGTCGGCGATCCGGATTGTGGGGCGCCGGCGGGCGGCTCCTTCTGGGTCGGCGTTGTTGTGCGTTCCACTTTTGGCCCTTCCAGGCGCACCAAGCCCACCACTTCGCCGCCCTGCACCAATGCGCCCTTGTGGGTGCGCGTCACCAGGCGGCCCCAACTGGCTCGTTCCAGGCGAGGCACGTCGGCCACCTTCACGCGCAGCATCGCATCGTCCTTGGTGCCGAACACCACCTCGTCATCGGGGCGCACCACCCGCGCGGCCACAATCGGGCCAGAGGTCGCCAACTTGGTCACATCCATCGTCTGCGCGCCTTGGCCGCCGCGTCCCTGCGCGCCGTATTCTTCGATAGCACTACGTTTGGCATACCCCAGGGTTGTGACGATCAGCAATTCGCCGCCCGGCCGAGCCACATCGGCGGCGGCCAGCGCGTCGCCTTCTTTGAGCGTGACGCCGCGCACGCCGCCCCCGGCTCGACCTTGCGGGCGCACTGAATCTTCAGCAAAGCGGATGGCCTGCCCCTGCGCCGAGACCAGCACGATCTCATCGGCGCCCGTAGTGGCCGCCGCCCAGATCAAGGCGTCGCCCTCGCTCAGACCGATGATCGCCGCCCCACCGCGCCCCGCGCCGATAACCTCGGCCAGCTCCAGCCGTTTGACCTTGCCCTCGCGGGTGGCCAAAGTGATGAACCCCTCCGTCGCGCTTTCGGGCAAGTGCAGCGCCGAGGCCACGACCTCGCCCGGCTCCAGGTGTAGTAGGTTGGACAACGGCAGACCCTTGGGCTGCTGGGCGGCGTCGGGCAATTGGTGCGCCGGCAGGGCATAGACGCGGCCCCGATCGGTGAACCATAGCGTCGTCTCGCGTGAGCCGGCCACGAAGACAGCCTGCAATGCCTCGCGGTCGGCGCTGGCGGACTCATCGCGTTTGTCGCGATAGGCCCGCGCCGACGTGCGCCGGGCGTTACCCTGGCGCGTGAGCGCCACCACCACCTCTTCGTCAGGCACGAGATCGGCGGCCTGGAAGGCGGCGGTCTCGTCGAGATCGCTGATGTGAGTGCGGCGCGCGTCGGCAAAGCGCTGCTTCAGGTCGAGCACATCCTCTTTGATCAGCCCCAAGATTTTGTGTTTGGAGGCCAATAACCCCAGCAGATACTTGATCCGCTCTTGCACCTCTTTGTATTCTTCTTTGATCTTGTTCCGCTCCAGTGCGGCTAGGCGGCGGAGCTGCATATCGAGGATGGCCTGCGCCTGGATCTCGGTCAGCTTGAAGCGCGTGCGAAGGTTGTCGCGCGCTGTCTCGGCGGTGCGCGAGGCGCGGATGGTGGCGATAACTTCGTCGAGGTTATCCAGCGCCACCAGCAGCCCTTCGAGCACGTGGGCGCGGGCGCGGGCCTTTTCCAGCTCGAATTGGGTGCGGCGGGTGATGACCTCGTGGCGGTGTTCGATATGGTGCAGCAACACGCGCTTGAGCGATAACGTGCGCGGCTCGCCATCCACCAGCGCTAGCATGTTGACGCCGAAGGTGGTCTGCAATTGGGTGTATTTGAGCAAATCGTTGAGCAGCGGCCCCGATTCGACGCCGCGTTTGAGTTCGATGACCACCCTCATGCCGGTGCGATCCGACTCGTCGCGCAGGTCGCCGATGCCGATCAACTTTTCCTCGCGCGTCAGCGCGGCGATGCGCTCGACCAGGCCAGCCTTGTTCACCTGGTAGGGCAATTCAGTGATGATGATGGCCGTCTGCCCACCCTTCAAGTCCTCGGTGTGGGCCAGCGCGCGCACTACTACGCGCCCGCGCCCGGTGGCGTAGGCCTGGCGGATGCCTTCGCTGCCCAGGATCATGCCGCCGGTGGGAAAATCGGGGCCGTGGATGAACTGCATCAGGTCATCGAGCGACACATCGTCGGCCTGGTCGTAATGGTCAATCAGATAGGCGATGGCGTCGGCCACCTCGCCCAGGTTGTGCGGTGGGATGTTGGTAGCCATGCCCACGGCGATGCCGCCCACGCCGTTGACCAGCAGGTTGGGCAGTTTGGCAGGGAGCACGGTGGGTTCTTGTAGCGTGCCGTCAAAATTGGGCGAGAAAGCGACGGTGTTCTTGTCCAGGTCGAGCAGCAGCTCTTCACCGAGGGCCGTCAAGCGCGCCTCGGTGTAGCGCAGGGCGGCGGCCTCGTCGCCATCCACCGAGCCAAAGTTGCCCTGGCCATCCACCAATGGGTAGCGCATGGTGAAATCTTGCGCCATGCGCACCATCGCGTCATAAACGGCGCTATCGCCGTGGGGATGGTATTTGCCTAGCACCTCGCCCACGATGCGGGCGCTCTTGCGGGTGGGCGTATCGTGGCGCAGGCCCATGTCGTGCATGGCGTACAGGATGCGGCGCTGCACGGGTTTGAGGCCGTCGCGCACGTCGGGCAGGGCGCGCGCGGTGATGACGCTCATCGCATAACTGAGGTAGGCGGAGCGCATTTTCTGTTCGATGTCAATGCGCTGGACGGTTCCGACCTCCATAAATCCTCCCAAGGGGTAGCTGCCAGCGGCAGCCGTCAGTGGAATACTTGTGCGAGGGTATTATACCTGTTGGCGGGGCGGGGGGCAATTTGGGACGAAATGAGGGGCGGCGGCAACGCCAACTTGCCAAACCGCTCCCTCCGGCCTATAATCTGTGCGTTTAGGGATAATCACTTTTTCTATATAGAGGGAGGTTTGTTTCAATGGCGAAAAAGTGGGTCTATCTGTTCGCCGAAGGCAACAAGGATATGCGCAACCTGTTGGGCGGCAAAGGCGCGGGCCTTTCCGAAATGACCAACGCTGGGTTGCCTGTGCCCCCCGGGTTCACCTGCACCACCGAGGCTTGCTTGGCATATTACGCGGCGGGCAACAAGTTCCCAGAAGGAATGTGGGAGCAGGTGCTCGAAGCGATGAAGGTTGTCGAGAAACAGACGGGCAAAAAGTTCGGCGACCCCGACAACCCGCTGCTGGTCTCGTGCCGTTCGGGCGCGCGCGCTTCTATGCCCGGTATGATGGAGACTGTGCTGAACATCGGTCTCAACGCCGAGACGTTGAAGGGCCTGGCCAAGCTTTCGGGCAATGAACGTTTTGCGTATGACTCCTATCGCCGCCTGATCTCGATGTACGGCAAGACGGTCAAGGGTATCTCTAGCGATCTGTTCGAGAACGTTTTGGACGAGTTCAAGGCCAAGACCGAAGGCAAGCGCGACACTGACCTCACCGTCGAGATGCTCAAAGAGATCGTCGTCGAGTACAAGCGCATCTATAAGCATGAGCTGGGCGTCGAGTTCCCCGAGGATGTGTACGATCAGCTCTCGCAGGGCATCGAGGCCGTGTTCGGATCGTGGTACGGAGCTAAGGCCGTCACCTATCGCCGCTTGAACAAGCTCCCCGATGACTGGGGCACAGCCGTCAACATCTGCACCATGGTCTTTGGCAATATGGGCGATGATTCCGGCACCGGCGTAGCCTTTACTCGCAACCCCAACACCGGCGAAAACCTCCTCTATGGCGAGTATCTGGTCAACGCTCAAGGCGAAGACGTGGTGGCCGGCATCCGCACACCGATGAAGATCGCCGAGCTGGCCAACGCCCAGCCCGCTATCTATCAGCAATTCGTGCAGACGGCGCAGATGCTCGAAAAGCACTATCGCGATATGCAAGATTTAGAGTTCACCGTCGAACGCGGCAAGCTCTGGATGCTCCAGACCCGTTCGGGCAAACGCACCGCTCGCGCCGCGATCAAGATCGCGGTGGATCAGGTGGCCGAGGGTCTCATCACCAAAGAAGAGGCCGTGATGCGCGTCACCCCCGAGCAACTCGATGTGATGTTGCACCCCTCGTTCGACCCCAAGGCCAAGGAAACAGCCTTTAGGAAAGGCGACCTGATTGCGCGCGGCTTGAACGCTTCGCCTGGCGCGGCTACCGGCGCGGCGGTGTTCGAGTCGGAGCGTGCCATGCAACGCGCTGAGCACGGCGAGGACGTGGTGCTGGTGCGCCCCGAGACCTCGCCCGACGACGTGGGCGGCATGTTGCTCTCCAAGGGTATCCTCACCCAGCACGGCGGCGCCACATCGCACGCGGCGGTGGTCGCGCGCGGCAGCAACATCCCCTGTGTGGTGGGCTGCGAAGATTTGATGGTGGATGAAGAAGCGCGCCAGTTCGTGGTCAAGGGCCGCGTCATCAAAGAGGGCGAGATCATCTCCATTGATGGCACCACTGGCGAAGTGTTCGTCGGCGCCATCCCCACCGTGGATGTGGATTTCGCCAAGGAAAAAGAGCTGGCCACCATCCTGGAATGGGCCGACTCGATCCGCCGCCTGGGCGTCTATACCAACGCCGATTACCCCCGCGACGCCAAGCGCGCCCGCGCTTTTGGCGCCCAGGGCATCGGCTTGTGCCGCACCGAGCACATGTTCTTTGAGCCGTCGCGCCGCCCGAGTGTGGTGGGCATGATTATGTCCAAGACGGACGAAGAACGCGCCAAGTGGCTCGATCAACTGCTTCCTTTCCAGCGCGAGGATTTCGAGGGTATCTTTGAGGCGATGGACGGCCTGCCGGTCATCATCCGCCTGATTGACCCGCCCATGCACGAATTCCTGCCTTCGAAGGAAGAGTTGATCGAAAAAGTGACCGAGCTGCGCTGCACCGGCAAGAACCCGGCGGAGCTGGCCGAGACCGAAAAGCTCTTGGCGCTGGTCAATTCGCTTTCCGAAGTGAACCCCATGATGGGCCTGCGCGGTTGCCGCCTGGGCATCATCTTGAAGGGCGTCACCGAGATGCAGACGCGCGCCATCTTCCAGGCCGGCTGTCGCAAGGCCAAGCAAGGCGTGAAGGTGGATGTCGAGATCATGATCCCGCTCGTGACCCATGTGAACGAGCTGAACACCGAGCGTACCAAACTGGAAAAGGTCGCCAAAGAAGTGATGGCCGAGGAAGGGATCGAGATCCACTACAAGTTCGGCACCATGATCGAGACCCCGCGCGGCGCGCTGACCGCCGACGAGCTGGCCAAGTACGCCGAGTTCTTCTCGTTCGGCACCAACGACCTGACGCAAATGACCTTTGGCTTTAGCCGCGACGACGCCGAGGGCAAGTTCTTGCTCGAATACGTCAACCGCAAAATCTTGCCGCACAACCCGTTCCAGTCGCTGGATCAGACGGGCGTGGGCAAGCTGATGAAGATGGCCGTGGATGCGGGCAAATCCGTCCGGCCCGACATCGAGCTGGGCATCTGCGGCGAGCACGGCGGCGATCCGGCCTCCATCGAGTTCTGCCACCGCATTGGCCTGAAATACGTGAGCTGCTCGCCCTATCGCGTGCCCGTGGCGCGCCTAGCGGCGGCGCAGGCGGCGATTCAGAACAAGTAAACGCGCGTTGTACCGGTGCAATACGAGGCCCGAGGGCAAACCCCTCGGGCCTTTGCTTGTCTTTCCCTAGATCTTTTGGTAGAATGTCTGTGCTGTTCGATTATGCGATGTCAAAGGTCGTCTCCTATGGCGCTGACTCAAATGACCCTGACTCTATTCTCCGACGCCGAGCTGCAGATCGGAGCGAACCCGCACGCTCTGGAACGCGATGCGCTGTTTCGCCGATACGAGGACAAGCTCGTGGTCAACCACGCTTTGAACCGCGCGGTGGTCTCGTTTCAGGCTAATAAGGACGCCGCCTTTTACCGTTGGTTTCGTTACAAGGAGGCGTTCTCTTCATTGTTTGTGCAGCAGATGCTTGACCTTTTCCGGCCAGAGGGTGCAGAATCACCCACCGTGCTCGACCCCTTTGCTGGGGCGGGAACCACCCTCACCACTGCCACCAAGCACGGGTGGCGCGCCGTCGGTATTGAGCTGCTCCCCCCGCCGGCGGCGATCATTCAGGCCCGCTTGATCTCGGATCGTGTGAGCATCGCCGCATTCGAAAGCGAATTGGAGCGGTTCGCCTCTCATCCGCTTGACCGCGCCAGCGCCGATGCGCCGCGCTTCTCGCACATCGCCATCACCCGAGGCGCTTTTGCGCCCGAGACCGAGGATGCCCTCGCCGCCTACGCCGCTTTTGTGCAGACTGTTGAGGATGAAGCGGTGCGTTACCTCTTTTGGTTCGCGGGCCTCGCTTCGCTCGAGGATATAAGCTATACCCGCAAAGACGGCCAATACTTGCGCTGGGATCTGCGCGCCGCACGCGCCCGAGGGGGGCGGTTTCACAAGCCGGTTATCTACGAATTGCAGCCCACCTTGTTGAGCAGATTACGCATGATGCGCGACGATATTCGCCAGCGCAACGGCGGCAGCTTTTCTCGTGGCGCACGGGGCATCAACGGCTCCTGCCTGACCGAGTTGCCCAAACTAGACGCCGAATCGTTCGATCTGGTGGTCACCTCGCCTCCCTATTGCAATCGCTACGATTACACGCGCACCTATGCGCTGGAATTGGCCTATATGGGCTGCACCGATGGGGATGTCAAGGCGCTGCGACAAACGTTGCTCTCTTCGACGGTGGAAAATAAGAGCAAAAAAGAGCAATTACGCGAGGCGTATTGGCAGGTTGGGCGAGAGGACGCTTACGCAGCCGCGCGCGCCGCGTTCGAACAACAGCGCGCCTTGCAAGAAGCGCTGGGTTTGCTCTACGCCGCGCAGCAAGCGGGCGAATTGAATAACAACAATATCCCCATCATGGTGGAGAATTACTTCTTTGAGATGAACCTCGTCGTGCGCGAGCTGGCCCGCACGCTCAAGCCGGGCGGCCATGTGGTGATGGTGAACGACAATGTGCGTTATCACGGCGAAGAAGTGCCGGTGGATCTGATCCTTTCCGATCTGGCGCGCTGCGCCGGGCTGGATGTGGACGTGATTTGGGTGCTGCCGCAAGGCAAGGGCAATAGCAGCCAGCAAATGGGCAAGTTCGGCAGGGCCGAGCTGCGCAAGTGCGTCTATGTGTGGTCCAAACCCGCTTAGGAGTGCAACCGATGCCCCCACAACCTTCCTACACCGATGATCTCAAGCGGATGCGCTCACTCTTGATTGTGACCGCGCTGCAAAAACGCCAGGATATTGAGGCAATGAGGCGCGTCCAGAGTTGCGACGCTCTACTGACATGGGAGCCGCTGGAAAACTTGATGATTGACGATCAGGTGTGGGCTTATGCCGTGGCCCGCAACGGTTACAATCCTAAATTGGTGTTCTGCCATCCCGATGTTATCATGCGCGAACCGATGACGTGTCTTTACTATCGCGGGCTGACGGGGCTTTCGCAAAAGGCGGCCAAACATTATGTGGGGGCCATCGAGCAGATCGAAGCGGGCGCGCCCAACGCCCGGCTGAACGCCAACAAGGCGCTCAAAATCGCTCGCACCTACAACATGTTTGTTTGTTCTATCATCAACGCTTCCGCTGATTGGACACTCGAGAACGGCCGCCGCACGATTATCGCGACGCTTGGCATATCGCTAGACGGCGTGATGCGCAATCAGATCGGCGACGTGGCTGAGGAACGGCTCCGCTCATTGATCGTCGAGTGGTTGCTGGATCGCTCGCTGGTGGTCGAGCCGGTCTTGGCCAAAAGCGAGCTTGCCCAAGAGCTACCTGCGCGCTATACGCTGTCCGACGGCGCAATCATGGAGTTCCGCTCAGAACCAGACATTTCCTTCCAGCGCGAAGGTCGGTTGTTGGCCGTCATCGAGATCAAAGGCGGCGTAGACCCGGCGGGCGCATTGGAGCGCCTGGGCGCCGCGAAAAAGTCGTTCGGCGATTCGAGAGCGTCCAGCCCGCACTGCAAGTGCTTTTACGTAGCTGGCGTGCTGACCCCCGAGGTGCGCGCAAGGATTGAGATGGATGCGATGTTTGAAAAGGCCTATGACCTTACCCAATTGCTCACCGATCCCGCCGCCAAAGACGAGTTTCTCACCGAGATCTTTCACCACACTCTGCGTTTGCTCTGAGCAATCTTGGCTCTGGGCGCGGAAACCGCGCCTCTACCTTTTCCCCTGTACGTCCGTAGTTCCCGCGCCCCGCGCGTTTGCGAGCCTGACCTCACAATGCTACAATAGCGTTCGTCCTGTCGAGGAGGTGTCTACATATCCAGGAGCTTGACCCATATCGGCGACAAGCCGATGAGCCGTTCCCAAGCGCATCGCCCGCCAAAGGAGGCTACGCTATGCGTTCACACCTCGTCGCGCGCTCGTCCCGCCGAACCTTGCTCGATGTCGCCCTGTTGAGCCTGCTGGCGCTCGCGATTGCCGCGCTCGCGCTGTCCCCGGTGGGCGTCCGCGCCACCCCGCCCGACGCCGCATCCGCGTCGAGCCGGGTGTGCTTGCCGCTCGCGCTCAAGGCCTACCGCCCGGTGGATGGCAACAAGATCGTTTTTGCCTCCAACCGCGACCGCCCCGACGGCAACGAGTTGTATTGGATGAACCCCGACGGATCGAACGTCTCGCGGCTCTTCTTGCAGGGCGCTTGGCCCGATTGGTCGCTCGACCACAAACACATCGCCTGGGCCGGGGCCGTCACCGGCGCCATCAATGTGCTTGATGTGGACACCTGGGACGCCCGCCAGGTGACCCAGGGCGCCAACGACATCCAACCGGCCTGGTCGCCCGACGGCAACAAGATCGCCTATGTCACTTATTCCACCAACGACTGGGAGAACCGGGTGATCAACGCCGACGGCACCAATCC
>CAZYPJ010000165.1:0-8761 GCA_964649365.1 uncultured Anaerolineales bacterium
GCCAGCCGCTAAAGCGGGCAGGCTACGGCGCACCCAGTAGGGTGCGTGTACAAAGCCGACCTTCGTCGGCTGGGGATAAACATAATGACGCATTCTCAGCCCACGAAGGCGGGCGCGTCACCGAAGGTGGCGATGTAGCCGTAGCCTGCCGCTTTAGCGGCTGGCGCTCTAGCAGACGCCGATGTACATGAGGAGAAATCGGGATGGATGACACGTTGACGCTTTCATCGGGCCGCCCGCTGCGCGGCGAATGCGACGTTCCCGGCGACAAATCGCTCACCCATCGGGCGCTGCTGCTGGCGGCGCTGGCCGATGGCCCCAGCCGCATCCAGGGGTATCTGGCCGGGGGCGATTGCCTGGCCACGGTAGGCTGTTTGCGGGCGCGGGGGGTCGAGCTCGAGCCGCCGCCGCCAGGCGAGATCATCGCGCCCGGGCACGGCTTGCGCGGCCTGCGCGAGCCGGACGACGCCCTCGATTGCGTCCGCTCGGGCACGACGATGCGCCTGTTGGCCGGGCTGATGGCGGGGCAACCGTTCTACAGCATCCTACGGGCCGAGCCGCAGCTTCGCAAGCGCCCGATGGATCGCGTCATCCAGCCGTTGCGGCAGATGGGCGCGCAGATTCATGGGCGCGCGGGCGACCGCCTGCCGCCGCTGACCATCGTGGGGCAGCCTCTACACGGGATCGAATACGCCACGCCGGTGGCCAGCGCCCAGGTGAAAAGCTGCCTGCTGCTGGCCGGGCTGTACGCCGAGGGATCGACCACCGTGATCGAACCGACCCTTTCGCGCGACCACACCGAACGCATGTTGCGCGCACGCGGGGTGGATGTGGAGAGCCGGGGCGCGCGTCACACCATCGTCGGCCCGGCGGGCGACCTGGCCGCGCTGGACGTGGCCATCCCCGGCGATTTTAGCTCGGCGGCGTTCTTCCTCGCGGCGGGGCTGATCGTCCCCGGCAGCGAGATCGTGGTGCGCGACGTGGGGGTCAACCCCACCCGCACGGGCCTGCTCGACGCGCTGCGCGCCATGGGCGGCGAGATCGAGCTGATCAACGAGCGCGACGCCGGCGGCGAGCCGGTGGCCGATGTGGTTGTGGGGCATTCGGCGTTGCGAGGGATCGAATTGGGCGGCGAGATCGTCCCGCGCATGATTGACGAGTTCCCCATCTTGGCGCTGGCCGCTACCCAGGCGCACGGCGTCACCCGCGTGCGCGACGCGGCGGAGTTGCGCGTGAAGGAAACCGACCGCATCGCCACGGTAGTAGAGGCATTACGTCACCTGGGGGCGCGCATCGAGCCGACGCCCGATGGGTTCATCGTCGAAGGCCCCACGCCGCTGGCGGGCGCGCCGGTGGATAGCTGCGGCGACCACCGCCTGGCCATGACGCTGGCCATCGCTGGCTTGGTCGCGCGCGGCGAAACCACCGTCCACGGCATGGCCTGCGTCGCCGACTCGTTCCCCGGCTTTGAGCAACGCCTGCTGAGACTGAGAGGAAATTAGCCACCAAGACACAAAAAAATTAAGAATTATGAATTACGAATTACGAAATAAGTCTTGTTCACAAACCGTAATGCCTATAATCTCTGTATCTTGGTGTCTTGGTGGTTTAAAGGAGTGTGATGAGCGAATTGCTATCGGGGCGGACGCAGATTGTGGGGGTGATGGGCTGGCCGGTGGCGCACAGCGTGTCGCCGCCGATGCACAACGCCGCCTTGCGCGCCCTGGGGCTAGATTGGGCCTATATCCCCTTGCCCGCGCCCCCCGAGCGCCTGGCCGAGGCTGTGCGCGGCGCGCAGGCGCTGGGACTGCGCGGGTTCAACGCCACCGTGCCCCACAAACAGGCGCTGCTGAGTTTGGTAGATGAGCTGACCCCCGCCGCGCGCGCCATCGGCGCGGTGAACACGGTCGTCATCCGCGAGGGCGGCGGCTCGCTGGGGCACAACACCGACGCCGGCGGCTTTATTCGGGCGTTGCGCGAGGCTGGATTTGCGCCCGATGGATGCGGCGCGTTGATCTTGGGCGCGGGGGGCGCGGCGCGGGCGGTGGTCTATGCGTTGGCGTCGGTGGGGGCGCGGGTAACAATCTGCAACCGCACGGCGGCGCGCGCCGAGGCCCTGGCCGACGAGATGCGGCTCGCGGTGGCGGGCGCGGCGATCCAGGCCGCGCCGCTGGATGGCGCGACGTTGGCGCGCTTGGGCGAAGGGGCGCAATTGATCGTCAACACCACCACGCTGGGTATGTGGCCCGAGGTGGGCGGCTCGCCCTGGCCCGATAGCGTTCCCTTTCCGTGTGGGGTGTTTGCCTACGACCTGGTCTATAACCCGCGCGAGACGAGGTTCATCCGCCAGGCGCGCGCGGCGGGCGCCACGGCGGCGGACGGCCTGGGGATGTTGATCCACCAGGGCGCCGAAGCGTTCGCCCTCTGGACGGGCCAACAGCCGCCGATAGACATCATGCGCGCCGCCTGCGAGCGCGCGCTAGAGCATAGATAAGATATGAATCACAGAGAGACAGAGGAACAGAGATACAGAGGAAGAGGATACGGAACAACGCGGACGAACACGGATTCCTCAAAAGGTATATCCGCGTTCATCCGCGTCCCCAGAACCTCTGTCCCTCTGCGTCTCTGTCTCTCTGTGATTACGAGGAGGATGCGATGTTGCGATTTATCACGGCGGGGGAGTCGCACGGGCCGGGGCTGACGGCCATCGTCGAGGGGCTGCCGGCGGGGCTGCCGCTCGACTCGGCGGCCATTGACGCCGAGCTGGCTCGACGACAATCGGGCTATGGCCGGGGCGCAAGGCAACAGATCGAGCGCGACCACGCCGAGATCGTCGGCGGCGCGGCGAATGGCGTTACGATTGGCGCGCCCGTGGCGCTGTGGGTCGAAAACAGGGATTGGGCCAACTGGCGCGACCGCGTCATCGCCCCGTGGACGCGCCCCCGACCGGGCCACGCCGACCTAGCCGGAGCCGCCAAATACGGCTTGACCGATCTACGCCTAGTGGCCGAGCGCGCCAGCGCCCGCGAGACGGCGGCGCGCGTCGCGGCGGGGGCCGTGGCCAAGGCGCTCTTGGTCGCAGCGGGGATCAGCGTCGGAAGTTATGTCGAGATGATCGGCGGCGAGGCGGCGGACGTAGCGGCCCTGCCGCTGGCCGAGCGCCTGGCCCGCGCCCGCCAGAGCGACGTTTCTTGCCCCGACCCCATCGCCGCCGAGGCGATGCGCCGCCGTATTGATTGGGCGCGCGAGGCCGGCGAGAGCCTGGGCGGGGTGATTGTCGCCGTCGCTATCGGCGCGCCGACGGGTCTGGGCAGCCACACCCAGTGGGATCGGCGGCTCGACGCCAAGCTCGCCGCCGCCGTGATGAGCGTGCAGGCCATCAAGGGCGTCGAGATCGGCGACGGCTTTGCCGCCGCCGCACTTCCGGGAACCCAGGCGCATGACGCGCTCTATCCCGGCGAGCGCGGGCCGATCCGCCGGACGAACCACGCCGGCGGCGTCGAAGGCGGCATCTCGAACGGCGAGCCGATCCTCGTCCGCGCGGCGATGAAACCGATCCCTACCACCGTCTCGCCGCAGCCGACGGTGGACCTGGCTGCCGGCCAGGCCGCCGCGACGCAATATCAGCGTTCGGACGTGTGCGCCGTGCCCGCAGCGGCGGTGGTGATCGAGGCGATGATCGCCCTTACCCTGGCCGACGCTTTGCTCGAACGTTACGGCGGCGACGATCTGGCGACGCTTGTGAACAGGGTCCGCATAGATAGGGAAATCCAACCACAAAGACACCAAGACACAAAGTGTGATTCGTAATTCCTTTGCGCCTTTGTGTCTTGGTGGTGAACCATCCACAATTGGGAGATTCTATGGGTAGCGAAGCGAACATCGTCCTCACCGGGTTCATGGGCGCGGGCAAAAGCACAACGGGGCGGGCCGTGGCGCGGGCGCTGGGGCGCGAGTTTGTAGATATGGATGAGATCATCGCGCAGCGCGCCGGGGCCAGCATCGCCGAGCAATTCGCGCGCGAGGGCGAGGCCGCCTTTCGCGCTCGCGAGCGTGAGTTGGTGAAGGAGCTAGCCGCGCGGCAGGGGCTGGTGATCGCCACCGGCGGCGGCGCTTTGGTGGACGCCGCCAACCGCGAGGCGTTCGAGCGCGGCGGCGCGGTGGTCATCTGCCTCGACGCGGAACCCAATGAGCTGACCTGCCGCTTGCGCGGCGACAACGGCCGGCCCATGTTGTGGGGCGATGACCCCGCCGCCCGCCTGCGTGAGTTGCTCGCCGCCCGCCGCGTCGCCTACGCCCAGATCGCCCACCACATTGATACCACCCGGCGCGCTCCCGAGCAGGTGGCCGAAGAAGCCTTGCGCTTGGCGGCAGCGCGCCCCCGCGTGTGGCGCATCAGCGCGCCCGGCGGCGACTACCAGGCTCAGCTTTATGAGGGGGCTTTGGCCGATGTGGGCGCGCTGCTCAGGGCGCGGGGGGTCGCCGGCGGGGTGGCTGTGGTGAGCGACGAGCGCGTCTGGCCGCTGCACGGCGAGCGGCTGTTGGAGGGGCTGCGCGCCGCGCGTTACATTGCGACGCCCATCGTCATCCCCGCTGGGGAGCAGTTCAAGACCCTCGCCACCGTGAGCGCGCTCTACGACCGCTTCCTCGACGCCGGGCTGGATCGCTCCGGCGCGGTGGTCGCGCTGGGGGGCGGGGTCGTCACCGATATGGCCGGGTTCGCCGCCGCCACCTACATGCGCGGCGTCCCTTGCGTCGTGTGCCCCACCACGCTGCTCAGCATGGTGGACGCCGCCATCGGCGGCAAGACGGCGGTGGATCATCCGCGCGGCAAGAACCTGATCGGCGCCTTTTCGCAGCCGCTGTTCGTCGCGCTCGACCCCCAGACGCTTGCCACCCTGCCCGAGCTGGAACGCAGAGCGGGCCTGGCCGAGATCATCAAACACGGCGTCATCGCCGACCCGGAGCTGTTCGCGGCGTTCGAGGAAGCGCCCAAAGGAGCGCCTCCTTCCAGGCGACAAGAGAGCGAGGAAGCGAGCCGCCTGGAAGGCGGCGCTCCTCCCCCCCTCTCCATGATAACCTCGTCATGGAGAGGGGGGCAGAGGGGTGAGGTAGGCCCTGCGGCAGGCAACGCCCCCGACCTGCGCTGGATGCTAGAGCGCGCCATCCAGGTAAAAGTGGATGTGGTGCAGGCCGACCCCTACGAGCGTGGGCAGCGCGCCTGGCTGAACCTGGGGCACACCTTCGCCCATGCATTCGAGGCGCTGGCCGATTTCACGCTGCACCACGGTCTGGCGGTCAGCATCGGCATGGCGGCGGCGGCGCACCTGGCCGAGTTGCGCGGCGTCTGCTCCGCCGAGACGCGCGCACGCATCATCGCCGCCTTGCAGCGCCACGGTCTGCCCACCGCCTACGCCGATCATCCGCCAGAGGCGGTCTATCGCGCCATGCAGAGCGATAAAAAGCGCCAGGCGTCCAAGCTGCGCTTTATCTTGCCCACACGCATTGGCCAGGTGACCATCGCCGCCGACGTGCCCGAATCCGACGTCTTGGCTGCGCTGGAGAGAACAAAATGACACCACGGAGACACGGAGAGTTCCAACTCCAAGGCTCCGAGACTCCAAGAATGGGTAATTTATTGTATCTTAAGCTTGGAGGCTTGGCGTTGAAAACCTCCGTGTCTCCGTGGTGAATCATCAGGAGGATGGGATGAGCCGTCGTTTTGTGGTGTTGCATGGACCGAACTTGAACCTATTGGGCGTGCGCGAGCCGGGGGTGTATGGCGCGCTGACGCTGGACGAGATCAACGCGCGCTTGCTGGCCTGGGCGGCGGACGCTGGGGCCGAGCTGCGCATCGCGCAATCGAACCACGAGGGCGAATTGATTGACGCCCTGCACGCGGCGCGCGGCTGGGCCGACGGCGTCGTCATCAACCCGGGGGCTTACACCCACTACAGCTACGCCATCCGCGACGCGGTGGCGGCTATCGCCCTGCCCACCATCGAGGTGCATCTTTCCAACGTCCACGCACGCGAGCCGTTCCGCCACACCTCGGTCATTGCGCCAGTGTGCCGGGGGCAGATTTGCGGCTTGGGGTGGGTGGGGTATCGGTTGGCGCTGGAGGCGCTGGCGGAGGAGTAAGATCGGGGGGCGGATCAGGTTGACGGAGCGACGTGAGGCAGATATACTATAAATAACCTGATGCGTGGAAAGGGTCAAGGTCATGACGCTGAATGAGAAGCTGACCGCCCACCGCGACGAGATATTGGCCATCGCCGCGCGTTACGGAGCGCGCAATGTGCGCGTGTTCGGCTCGGTGGCGCGGGGCGAGGCTAACGAAGAGAGCGATGTGGATTTCCTGGTTACGCTCGATGAAGAGCGCACGGCGTTCGACGTGGGCGGCTTGGCCTATGACCTGATGGCGCTGCTCGGTTGCGAGATCGATGTAGCCACCGACGATGGCTTGCGCGGGCGCTTTCGTGAGCGCGTGCTGCGCGACGCAGTGGCGCTGGAGGAGATTGCGGCGTGAGCGAAGACCGGGATCGCGTCGAGCACATGCTCCAGGCGATTGAGGGCATCCAGCGCTATGCCCGTGACGGCCATGAGCGCTTTGAGCGCGATGAACTGGTGCAAGTATATTGCTTGCACCAGCTTATGATTCTGGGCGAGGCCGCCTCTCGGCTATCGCCCGAGCTGCGCGATGCATACGCCGAGATCCCCTGGGGCAGTATCATTGGCTTGCGTAACGTGCTGGTGCATGGTTATTTTGCGGTGGGGTTGAATCGGGTTTGGGGTGTCATCGAGACGGACCTCGCGCCTCTGGCGGAGCAGTTAGGGCGCATCATGGACGATCTTGGTCTCAGCCAGACAGGGAAAGAGGACTAGAGCAGGGGCCTCTCATGCCACATCCTCCAACGCCAGGGCGTCGCGCAACACGCGCTGACGCATTCGCTCATGCATCCCATCGTCGGTCACAATATCCACCTCGCAACCAATCAAATCGCGCAGATCCATCAGCAGCGCGCCTAGGTCGAATAGGCTGCGCCCTGGCTCCACTTCAACCAAGAAATCCACATCGCTCCGTTCGTCGGCCTCGCGGCGCGCCACCGAGCCGAACGCGCGCACATCGCGCGCGGAGTACCGCGCGGTGCGCCCCTCGCAGCGCCGCCAATCGCAGGATTTCCTCGCGATGGGTTGCCAGCTTGTCATAGATCGTCATGCGTCGGCCCTCCCCGTGCAACCGAGCTTTTTACAAAGATGATTTTGCCACTATTCTGGCCACGCGCGATAGCTTTCTATTCCTCGGTTGTAAGGTCTTCCGGCCTGACAAGGCGATAGTGCTTTTCTGCTGCTACTTTGATTCCTTCTTCGGTCTGCGCAAACTCGAACAGCGCGATCAGACCATCTTGGATAAACTGGGCGGCGATAGGGCGACAAATCAAGCGAGCGAACTTATTGGCGCACATGGCCCAATCTTGTTCTATTTGGACAACTCCGATTCTGTCCCTGTCGCCTTTTGCTTGCACCGGCAACACATAATGCGCGCCGCGCTTATCGATTCCTATGTAAATCTCATCGGTTTCAACTTGGGAACCGCCCTGTAAGGTCGTCCTCAAGTGATTTTGCAGCGACTAGCACACCACACCGGTGAATATATCGATCAAGCGATTGTATCGTAACTTGGCCAGCAATGCTTGTTCGTCATTCATCGAGTATTTGGCGATGACCCCAGGCGTAGCATCCGGTATCTTGGTCTCAATCAGCAGGGCTGAGGGGATGATCGCTGCTTGTCTTACAACAACAAAGCGGTACTGCGCTCTCCCAGCCGGTCTGATCATCCACTCGTATCCTTCAGGCGCTGCAGATTGAATGCTTGGCGGAAGCTGCGCCCGGTACCTGAACGAATAGAGCAAGTCACCCAAGTTCTTGGGTAGCTGGATGCCAAACTCCTCAGCCGCTTGATTGATTTCTGTCCGCTCAAACAGGATTTCTTCCGCGCCTTCTCGATAATGCTTCGCAAAAATGGCCTCTAGAATTCGTGAGTAACGATTCGGTTCTTTGCTCCTTGGCATCCTTTTACCCCACCCGACCAGGCCAACGCAACAGCACCACCTCTTCTCTGAGTTGCTCTTTGGTAGCTGTTGCCAAGCGAGTGCGAAACAGATCGATTCCAACCACTTCATAGCCGAGGGCTTGTGCGATATCCGCCAACAATTGCCCAGTACGAATCATCACTCGCAGGTAAGATGCCTGGTCGCCCACCACATAGGCCAACTGCGCGCCTGGGCGAAGGATTCGCCGTAGTTCTGTAAAATGGCGCGCCATGCCGCCGAAATAGAGTTTGGTGACCCGACCATAGAGTTTCTCAAACCCCGAATCTTTGCCCAACTCGATGCGGCGCTTTTCTATGTCTCCGGCACTGCGTTGAATCTCGGGATGTTCTGCGACCCACTTGTCATCATCATCGCCTTTGTAAACCCCGCGCGTATTCGAGCGCAATAAGCGACTCTTTAACCCCCTTAGTTCCGCCTTGTTCCTTATAAATCCCAATATAACAGACTCCAAGCGAGTAGTCCGAGTATAATCTTTTTCATTGGGGTATGGTGGAGATGTAATTACTACATCGATAGACTGCGGGGAGATATCGCTTGCTTGGCGAGCATCGCTCAGATATACCGCTGCGTCAGGATAGAATTGACCCTTAACCATTCGCAAATCCTGGGCCATTTTCTCTATTTCTAGTAGCCAGTTCGATATC
>CAZYPJ010000166.1:0-918 GCA_964649365.1 uncultured Anaerolineales bacterium
ACGCGGTTAGAAACCGCGCCTACTGGCCCGCAAACATCATTTCACACCAAGCGTTAAAGCGGCAGGCTACGGTTACCAAGCCGACCTTCGTCGGCTGGCGTCGCTGGCGTCTCGACCGCGTCGGCCCGGGTCGGACCATTGGGCGCGGTTGCTGATCCGCGCCCCCGCCATTGACAGCCCCCCGCGTTTATGTTAGCGTCCTCTCACTCCCCTTTGGAGCGAGGGAAACCATGACCGAACTCGCCGAGCAAGAAGCCACGCTCGCCCAGGAGCGCGAAAGCGACCGCGAATACCTCTGCCAGGATTTCGTCTCTTCGCTATCGGTGGGTCTCATCATCCTGGGGTGGGTGTGGGGCGTCGGGCTGATCGCCTCGGGCGTCGCGCTGTTCCGGTCGGCCATTTGGCTGGCGCCGGGGTGCTTGATCGTGTTGGGCGCTGGCAGCTATTATCTGGCGCAGCGCCGGGTGGGCTGGGCCTCGGCCGTCGCGCTGCTGGCGATGGCGTGCGCGGTGCTGCTGGCCGCCGGCATCACCGGCCACGATTTCATGCTGTTCGGGCTGGCGTTCGTCATCATCGTGGCGGGGGTGCTGACGCCGCCGGCGGTGTTGGCGGCGGTCTCGCTGCTAGCCGCCGGCTGGGTGCTGGTGTTCCAGGGGTCGCTCTCCATCGAAGGCTGGCTGACCCGCATCCTCTTCCTGGCCATCGGCCTGGCGTTCGGGCTGGCCTGCCTGTTGTGGTATTCGTTGCACGTGGCGCTGCAATTGAGCTGGAGCAGCCGCCAGCGCGCCCTGGCGCAAATGCGCGAGGCGCGCCAGCGCCGCGCCGCGCCGCGCCGCGCCGTCAAGGCGGTGGCCGAGGAATCCGCCCGCTTGCACCGCCGCAACCGCGCGCTGGTGGAGGCCCGCCGCGCGGCCGCGG
>CAZYPJ010000166.1:928-6955 GCA_964649365.1 uncultured Anaerolineales bacterium
GCTCAAGGCCGAGTTCGCCGCCAACGGCAGCCACGAACTGCGCACCCCCATCAACCTGATCGTCGGCTTTTCCGAGATGATGGCTACCGCGCCCGAATCCTACGGCGGGGTGCGCCTGCCCCCCGAGTACCTGGGCGACGTGCACGCCGTCTATCGCAGCGCGCGCCACTTGCAGACCTTGATTGACGACATCCTCGACCTTTCGCGGCTCGACGCCAAGCGCCTGGCGCTCACCCGCGAACTATCCGACTTGGGCGAGGTGGTGGCCGAGGCGGCCCAGGTCGTCCAAGAGCTGGTGGCGCGCAAGAACTTGAAGTTGATCGTCCAGATCGAGCCAAACCTGCCGCCGCTGCTGCTCGACCGCACCCGCATCCGCCAGGTGTTGCTCAACCTCATCAGCAACGCCGTCCGCTTTACCGACCGAGGGCAGATCACCGTCTCGTGCGGGCTGTATCTCGGCGGCGCGGCGGCGAGCGCGGAGGCGGATAGCGCCAGCGCCGGGCCGCGCCCCATCTCGCTGCCCACCGCCCGCTACGTGGGGGTGAGCGTGGCCGATACGGGCATCGGCATCCGCCGCGAGGATATGGACAAGGTGTTCGAGGAGTTCCGCCAGGTAGATGGCTCGGCGCGCCGCAAATACGGCGGCACGGGCCTGGGGCTGGCCATCAGCAAACGCTTTGTAGAGCTGCACGGCGGCTGGATGTGGGTCGAAAGCGAGGTGGGCGAGGGCAGCGTCTTTCACTTTGTGCTGCCCGCCGCCGAAGAGACCTGGTCGCGCTCGCGCCTGGTGGATACCCGGCCCCGCCCCGCGTCGGCGCAGGTCGAGCGGCGGGTGGTGGTGCTCGACGAAGACCCGGCGGTGATCCGCCTGTTTGCGCGTTACCTGCACAACCGCCGGGTGCTCGGCGCCGCCGACGCCGCCGAGGCCCTCCGCTTGGCCGCCGAGCACGCCCCCGAGCTGCTCATCGCCACCAACGCGGCGCCCGCCGAGGAGCTATTGGCGCTCCAACAACGCGACCCGGCGTTGGCGCAGGCGCGGCTGAGCATCCTCTCGTGCGGCATCCCCAGCGAGCGCCGCCGGGCGCTGGCCCTGGGCATGGCCGATTACCTGGTCAAGCCCGTCAGCCGCGAGCAGCTGCTGGCCGCCATCGCGCGGCTGGGCCGCCCGGCGCGGCGCATCCTGGCGGTGGAGGACGAGCCAAACATGATGCGGCTGCTCGGGCGGATGTTGGCGCAGGATGGCTCCGAGGCGACGTTGGTCAAAGCCTACAGCGCCGAAGAGGCGCAAGGGCTGTTGCGCGCCCAGCCGCCCGATGTGGTGTTGCTCGACCTGGCGTTGCCGCGCATGAGCGGCTATGAGCTGCTCGAATGGATGCAGCGCGACGAGACCCTGCGCCAGGTTCCCGTCATCGTCGTCACCGCCGATACCTCGCTCAAAGACGACCACCTGCTCGACGCTACGGCGCTGACCGTGGCGCGGCGCGGGGGCTTGGCCGTGCAAGAGCTGATCGCCCTGGCCGAGCTGATCGCCGAGGCGCTGCCCTCGCGCTACGCCCAGCCCGGCGAGGTCAAGGCGGGGCCAGGGGCCGGGGCGTATTCGGGTTAACCTCACCACTGCGCGCAGCGCACCACCTCGCCCCGGTTGAGCATGGCGTGGCACTGGTCGCAGGCGGAACAGGTCTTGATCTCGCTCCAGCGCCCCTCGCGCACTTTGATGGGCCATTCGGGGTCGGCGATCAGCCCGCGCCCCACGGCCACGAGCGAGCAGCGCCCCTCGCGCAAGGCCTCCGCTGCGCGGTCCACCTGGTCGAGCTGGTTGACGCCGATGACCGGCGCGCCCAGCCGCATGAACGGCGCGGCGCGGTCGGCGGGGGCGTCTTTGCTGGCGGGCGAGATGTCGAGGATATCCACGCCGGCGGCCAGCAACGATTCGGCCAGGGCGACGCTCTCTTGCAGATCGTAGCCCGGCCCCACTGGCGTGTGCCGGTAGAGCACCCACATGCCGGCGCTGCGCGCGATGGGATAGATGTGGCCCACGATCTCCAGCGCCAGCCGGGCGCGCCCCGCGAAACGATCGCCGCCGTAGGCATCGCGGCGGAGGTTCTTTTCGGGCGAAAAGAACTGGTTGAGCAAAAAACCGTGCGCGCCGTGCGGCTCGATGCCGTCGAACCCCGCCTCGGCGCAGATTTGGGCGGCGCGCCGATAGCCCTGCACGATCTGGCCGATGCCCGCCAGCGATAGCTCGGCGGGGGTGATGGCCACGCCGCGCCGCCAGGGAAAGACCTGGATGGCCGCCAACGCCCCGCCGGCGTGGATGGCGCCCACCAATGGGCGCAGGGCGTCGGCGCTGAGCGGGTCGCCGAAATCGGGCAGGTTGGTGGCCTCGACGATCACCAGCCCCACGCCGCCGCGCGCATGGCCGCCGTACCATTCCAGCGCCTCGGGGCCAGTGTGTCCCCGGTTGACGACCATCGGCGGCATCACCAGCCGGTTGCGCAGCGTCTTGCCCCGAATCGTCAACGGCTCGAACAGCAACGAAACATCGTTCGCCATAAAATCGCCTCCAGCCAGGTTCTTTGGACAGGATTTACAAGATGAACAAGATTATGAGCATAGACGCATCGTATCGGCCAGAATCCTGTAAATCTTGTTCATCCTGTCCAATTACTTTTTCGCGGGCGGGCGGTAGGTGCGAAATTTGCGCCTGGGAACCATAGACGGGCCAAAGTTGAGCAGCAACCCGTTTTCAATGCCCGTGGCGGTGAGATAGTTGACCAATTGCACTTCGTGGGCAATCGCCAATTGCTGCACGGCCTTGATCTCGACGAGCAGCCGGTCATCCACAAAGAGGTCGGCCACAAATTCGCCCACGCATTGCTTGTGATAGAACACCGAGATCGGCTTTTGCT
The DNA here is from genome assembly GCA_964649365.1 of uncultured Anaerolineales bacterium. Lineage (GTDB taxonomy): Bacteria > Chloroflexota > Anaerolineae > UBA1429 > UBA1429 > CAZYPJ01. Next base: position 3,838 of record CAZYPJ010000166.1, read on the forward strand.
GTTGAGCCTTGATGCCTCGCTCGCCTAGTTCGATCATGAGGGCGTTTTCGTACACCTTTTCGAGGTAGCCAGGCCCCAATTGCCGATGCACGCGCAGAGCGCAACCGATCACAATCTCGGTCAATTGGTTAATCTCCATCGTCTGCTCCTGCTGGTTGGAACGGAAAGATGAACGGCGACGCGCTTGGGACAGGATGCACAAGAGCAACCGGATTGTAGCGCCATTCGTTCGGCCTGTAAATCATATCGGCAAGGGGTTTGGGGACATGATGAACAAGATTTGCAGGATTTTGTACTTGTTATGCCTTGAATCTTGTAAATCTTGTTCATCGTGTCGAAAAAGGGTTCTTGGGCATGATGAACAAGATTTACACAAGTTTAGGGCTTGGCGTTTTGCTCTTCAATCCTGTAGAGCTTGTTCATCGTGTCCAGAATTGGTCAGCCTTCCCAGACGCGCGGGTCGAGCCAGTGGTCGGGCAGGAGGTCGCTCAGGGGAACGTCGCGATCCGGCCCTAGGATGACGCGGCAGGCCAAGTTGCGCGCGTCCACCTGGGCGAGCGTCTCGCGGCAGCGCCCGCACGGCGGCAGGATGCGGTCGGCCGTGACGGCCACGATGGCCACGATCTGCGTCTCGCGGTGTTTGAGCATCTCGGCAATGGCCGAGACCTCGGCGCAAAAGCCCAGCCCGCACGCGAGATCAATGCAGATGCCGGTATAGACGTGGCCCTGGGCCGTGCGCAGGGCCGCGCCCACGTCGCCGGATTCCAGGCCGCCGCGCAAGGTGAACCCGCCGCAGACGGCGCGCGCCGCCGCGATCAACTCGGCGCGCTCCTCGGGCGTGAGGGGGCGAACGTCATCGGGCATGGGCGAACCTCCATTCGGGGAACTCGGCTTGAAGATAAGGCAGATGAGCGTTCCAGGCGTCGGCGCTGGTCGCCGTCAGCGGCGCGATTTCCACCGGCTGGTTGGGGGCGGCATACTCAGTATATCCCCAGCGGAACCCGGCCAGCCAGGTGATCGCCTCCTCGCGCGAGCGCATCGGCATGGTCGTCAGGAAAGCGTCCGCCGTCCAGCGCAGCTCGGCGGATGGCCCCAGGTTGAAACAGGGCGCGTCGTAGAATTGCGGCAGGTTGCCCACGCAGGCGAAGGGCATGTGGGTCGCCTCCATCGCGGGGGCCAGGTCAATCGAGACGGAACGCCGCCCGCTCTGCCGCTGCGGGTCGTCGGCGGAGTAGCGCACGTTGGTGACGATCTGCACCCATCCGCACACGGTGCGGTAGCCCGTCCCGCTGTATTCCTCGATCACCGCGTGGACGGTGGGGTAGCCCCGGCACAGGGCGATGTCGAACGGCATATTGGGCAGGATGTCGAACCCCGATTCCTCCGGCCCGGCGTTGGGGCCATAGCGCACAGCGATGACGCCCTGGCGGTCGTGGAGGGTGAAAGGGAGGCGAAGGGTAGCGGCGGTGGGCATGGGGGCGCTCCTTGATCTGGTATGATTCGCCAAACACGCCCGCGCCCACAAGGGGTGCGGCTACGGTGGGCGGGCGCCTGGCGCGCGGCGCGGCATAGATGACCTCGGCGCCTTTGGGCGGCGGGATCATCAATTATACCACGAGCTTCCCGCCCGCGCCAGCGGCAGGGCAAACGCCAGTTGCGCCCCGCCGCGTTCTGGTGTAAAATAAAAATGTTGAGGCCGCGCGCCGGCCTCGCGGACGTATCCCTTTCATTGATCGCACGAACTAGGAGGCAAGATGCAGAAAAGCAACCACATCATCGCTCGTCGCAACTCGTCTTGCGTGAGGGGTACGCCCGTCGTCTGAGCGCCGCCTGACCGAACATCACCGAGGTAGGCTGTTAGGCCACGGGCCGATCGCCTCACCCTAAAGCGCCTTTGGCGCTTTAGGGTAAGGTCGCACCCGTGGCTTTTTCTATGCCTCTGAAGCATACCCTTGCCACGGGTGCGCATCCAGCGCCCGTGGCTTTTTTGCGCCCCACACGCAAGGAAACCGCAGAGACACAGAGAAACAGAGGGGCAGAGAATGAAAATAAAAAAATTAAACTACATGAATTCAGATGATAAAAACTCTGTCTCTCTGTGTCTCTGTCCCTCTGTGATGATCCATCCCTAGTATCATAAAGGAACACGAACCTTGCCTAAACACGGAGAAACGATCCGCATTTTCAGCCTCGACGAAGCGGATGAATACGAAGCGCAGTTCGACCCGTTACTCACCGACCGCCGCGCGCGACGCCAGCGCAAGCCCGTGGCGCGCTACACCTACTATAAACGCCACGCCGACGTGGTGGCCGAGCTGGCCGACGCCAGCGGCCTGGAGAGCGGCTTTCAGCCCACCTATACGCCCTCGGAGCACGAGGCCGGCTGGCTAGTGTCGTCGCTGGGAGGGTTCTATGACCAACACTATATCACCGACATCCTGCGGCGCGTGCGCGGCGGCAAAGAAGCCACGGTCTATTGCTGCGCGGCGCACGCCGTCACGGGGGCCAAGCTGCTCGCCGCCAAGGTCTATCGCCCGCGCATGTTCCGCGCCCTGCGCAACGACGCCCAATATCGCCAGGGGCGCGAGATCCTCACCGAGACGGGCCGCCCGGTGAACAAGAGCGAGACCCGCCTGATGCGCGCCATCAACAAGAAAACCGCGCTGGGGGTGCAGATCACGCAGACCTCGTGGCTGATGCACGAGTACGCCACGATCCAACGCCTGTACGAGCTGGGCGGCGCCGCGCCCCGGCCCTATGCGTGCAGCGAGAACGCCATCCTGATGAGCTATGTGGGCGACGAGCGCAGGGCCGCGCCCACGCTCAACGCCGTGACGTTGGGCCGCGCCGAGGCCGAACGCTTGTGGAACGAGGCGCTGCGCAACGTGGAGCTGTTGCTCAAGCTGGGCGTCGTCCACGGCGACCTTTCGGCCTACAATCTGCTCTATTGGCAGGGCAAAATCACGCTGATTGACTTTCCGCAGGTGACGGCCATCGCCGCCAACCGGCGCGCTCGCCAGGTGTTGCGCCGCGACCTGGAGCGCCTGGCCGAGTATTTCGCGGCGCAGGGCGTCGAGCGCGACCCGGCGCCCCTGCTCGATGCGCTCTGGGCGCGCTA
>CAZYPJ010000166.1:7055-8735 GCA_964649365.1 uncultured Anaerolineales bacterium
TTTTCGACGGCGCGCGAGATGCTGGCGGCGCTGCGGGCGCGGCGCATCTCGGCGGTGGAGCTGCTAGAGCTGCACCTGGGGCGCATCGCGCGGCACAACCCGGCGCTCAACGCCGTGGTCATCCGCAACGACGAGGAGGCCCGCCGCCTGGCCGCCGAGGCCGACGCCCGCCGCGCGCGCGGCGAGGACGCGCCGCTCTTGGGCCTGCCCATGACGGTGAAGGATTGGATCGAGGTGGCGGGGTGGCGCTCCACCGCCGGCGACCCCAACCTGAAGGATTACGTCGCCCAGGCCGACGCCCGCGTCATCGCGCGCGCTCGCGCGGCGGGGGCCGTCGTCATCGGCAAGACCAACATGCCCCCCTGGGCCAACGATTGGCAGGCCGCCAACCCCGTCTTTGGGCGCACGGTGAACCCTTGGGATCATGAGCGCACCCCGGGCGGCAGCACCGGCGGCGGATCGGCGGCGCTGGCCGCCGGGTTGACGCCGCTGGAGTGGGGCAACGACATCGGAGGGTCGGTGCGGGTGCCGGCGGCGTTCTGCGGCGTCTATGGCCACAAGCCCAGCGAATCGGCCTTGCCGCGCACCGGCCAAACGCCCGACGCCAGCGGCCGGCATCTGCCTAACCCGGCCACGGGCCTGGCGATGATCGGCCCGATGGCGCGCAGCGCCGACGACCTGGCGCTGGCGTTGGACGTGGCCGCCGGCCCCGACCAGGGCGAGGACGCCGCTTGGCGCTTGCGCCTGCCGCCCGCCCGCCGCGAGCGCCTGAGCGAGTTCCGCGTGGCGGTGTTGCCGCCGCTGCCCTGGCTGCCGGTGGATAGCGAGATCATGGCCGCCTGCGACGACCTGGCCGCGCGGCTGGGGCGCGCCGGGGCGGTGGTGCGCCAGGCGCAGCCCGAAGGGCCGGGCGACCTGCTCGCCCTGTACGGCTTGGGCCACAAGCTGGCCATTATGGTGCTGACGACGCACCTATCGCGCGAGACCAAGGCCGAGATCGCCGCCTGGGGCCACGCCGAGGCGATCAAGCGCAACGACCCGCTGATCGAGCAGGGCGCGCTGGCGATGGAGGCCAGCGCCAGCGACTATATCGCCGCCTGGGGCCGCCGCGAGCAGTATCGCGCCGCCTACCGCGCTTTCTTCCAGGATTGGGATGTGCTGCTGACGCCCATGACTTTGGTCCCCGCTTTTCGCCACGACGAGGCGCCGATGGACGTGGATAGCGACGACCGCACGCTATCGGTCAACGGCCAGCCCGTGCCCTATCTGCGGCTGGAGGCGTACCCGGCGCTGGCCACCTGTTGCGGCCAGCCGGCCACGGCGTTCCCCTTTGGGCGGACGCGGGCGGGCCTGCCCATCGGGCTGCAAGCCATCGGGCCGTACTTGGAGGATCACACCCCGCTGCGGTTCGCGGCGCTGGTCGCTCAAGAATACGGCGGCTTCACCCCGCCGCCCGGCTACGAAGCGTGATTTTTGGACAGGATGAACAAGATTTACAGCCAGTAGGCGCGGTTTCTAACCGCGTCGGTCGCCTGCCAGCCCACTAAAACGCTCGGTGTGAAACGATGTTTGCCAGCCAGTAGGCGCGGTTTCTAACCGCGTCGGTCGCCAACCGCGTCGGAAAGAACCTAAGAGAGACCAGATGTTTAAGAGACTGACTCAAAGTGTACATAACGCGTC
>CAZYPJ010000167.1:0-8680 GCA_964649365.1 uncultured Anaerolineales bacterium
GGCCCAACGGGGCTTACGCTCGGGAAAGATCGCCGCTAACTCGGCCTCATAGGGTTGAGCGAGCAAGTCATCTACCAACCCCTTCGCCTGGGCGTAAGAAATCGTCGGGCCGGCACCGTCATAGGTATAGACCATCAAGAGCGCGTCTAAAAGCATATCGCGGTCGCCCGTCAGGACCGCTTCGTTCTCCCCTTCTGTCGCCAGGATATGCGGCTGGATCACTTCAATCATCAGCTTGCGCGGCAGCGGTGCGACCTGGATGCGATGGATGCCCCCGCGATCAATGATGGCCGGAATTTCGACCACGACATCATCAGCCACGCCTGGCAACGCGCCCTGGTTGGGCACGTTGATCTGAAAGCGCTCCGCTACATCATTGGTGAGGGCGTCAATGATCGGCACTTGCTGCTCGCGCGTCTTGGTAGGTGGAAAAGCGGCTAACACCGAGCGCGAGGGATCGTTGGCCACTTCCTCAATGGCGTCCACCCGCCGATAATGCTCTTTGATAAACGGCGGGTTGTGCACCTCTGAGCCAAAACCGCCGGTAGGGCCATACCAAAAGAGGCGCGTCTCGAGATCGGTCTTGTACCACCAGCCGCCGCCCCGGGTGGCGTCGCCTACCGGCAACAGGCCAAAGCGACGATACTGATCTATCACGGCGCGGCTCATATAGTCTTCTAGACCATACTTTTCAGGGTGATCCACGCGATCCTGCCAATAGGCTTCGGCCTTGTTTTCGATCCATTCATCTACTAAAGGATAAGCGTCGCGCCCTTCGTAGCGGAACTCTTGTAGCCAGATCAGGTGATTCAGACCCGGCGCCACCCATTGCACCTTGTCGGGGTCAAGCCCTAACACCCTGGCGATGTGCTGGTAACCATAGTGACCGTGGCACAGGCCGATGACCTTGACCCTCGTCTGATGGGTAATGAGCGGCGTGCCCTCACGTACCGGGTTGCCCGATTGAATCAACCAGGCGTTGGGGCAGATGCGCTCGATGTCGCGCGCCACGTCGAGCATCAACGGCAGGTTCATCATGTAGGTGACGGGGAAGTTCGGCCCCGCATAATAGCCGTGCCTTTTGACCAGCTCGCGTCTCTCGTCGCGATAGGAATATTCTTTGCCGGCGGTGTTGATGACGAAATCGGCGTCTTGTAGCGCCTGCCGCCGATCCGTTGTGCGGTCAAAGGTCAGCTTGGCGCCCAATTCCTGGACATAACGTTCCGCCAGTTTGTGAATTCGCGCGAGGCGCTCTTCATCCACGTCCATAAAACAGACGTGGCTGCCCGCCAGATTCTCGGTGAGGCACAAATCTTTGACCAACCCCAGCGAAAAAGTGGCGCTCCCCGCCCCGATAACCGTCACTTTGACAGGCGTACCCATATGAGACCTCCTCAGTGAGCTGTTGCGACTGGACTAGAGTGCTGTTACGCCGCATCATTATATGTCGCCTATCTCGCGTCGCAAAGCGCCAAATGCCCCTGCTTGACGCACGTTAACCCCAACATTATCATCGGTTATGCCCTATATCTCATCTCGTTCGTTCCAGTGACCGAGCATCTGAAGCCAATCTTGAACAAGGAGTCCAGCCATGTCGGACATACTCGCGCCTTGTACGCCTACCTGGGAATCGCTGCGCGCGCACCACACCCCACAGTGGTTCCGCGACGCCAAGTTCGGCATCTATACCCATTGGGGTGTGTACGCCGTCCCGGCGTGCGGACCGAACGCCACCTGGTACCCCTACAATATGTACCGCGAAGGAACCTCGCAGCACGCCCATCATGTTAAAACCTACGGTCCGCCGACCGAATTTGGCTACAAGGATTTCATCCCCTTGTTCACCGGCGACCGGTTCGACCCCGACGAGTGGGCCGAGTTGTTCGCCCAATCTGGCGCGCGCTTTGCCGGGCCGGTGGGCGAACATCACGATGGCTTTACCATGTGGGATACGCGCCTCAGCGAGTGGAACGTTGTGCGGCTCGGCCCCAAGCGCGACGTGGTGGGCGAGTTGGAGAAAGCCATCCGCCGCCAAAAGATGCGCTTTATGGTGGCGCTGCACCACGCTGAGAACTGGTGGTTCTACCCTCACTGGCGCACAGAATTCGACACCTCCGACCCGCGCTACGCCGGCCTATATGGGCCGCTGCACAACCTGGAGGGGCTGCCCGCCGGGCCGAACGAGCCAATGGAGGAATACTGGTTCCGGCAAGACCGTCCTAGTGAGGCGTTTCTGGAGCGCTGGCTGGGCAAGATTCGCGAGGTGGTGGACAACTATCGGCCCGATATGCTGTGGTTCGATTTCGGGCTGCGCTTTGTACAGGAACATTACAAGCGCGAGGCCATCGCCTATTACTATCGCAAAGCGCAGGAATGGGGACAAGATGTGGTCGTGACCTACAAATGGCACGATCTGCCCCCCGGCGCAGGCGTGGTGGATCTGGAACTGGGCCGGTAGGACGAGCTGACGTATCAGGATTGGATCACCGATACGTCGGTGGACGACCAGGGGGCCTGGGGCTATGTGCAAGACGCCGGGTTCAAGCCCACAACGGTGATTGTGCACAACCTGGTGGACAACGTCAGCAAGAACGGCTACCTGCTGCTCAATGTGGGGCCGACGGCGCGGGGCGAGATTCCCAACCCGGCCAAAGATCGCCTGCGAGGGATCGGTCAGTGGTTGGCAGTCAACGGCGAGGCCATCTATGAGACGACGCCCTGGCTGGCCTACGGCGAAGGCCCTACGAAGATGGAAAAGGCGGGTTATTTCAGCGAGGACCGCGAGGTGCGTTACACCGCTCAGGACGTTCGCTTCACTGCCAAGGGAGATGCCCTCTATGCGATCTGCTTGGGGTGGCCGCGCGAGCCAGTGGTGATCGAATCGTTCAAGCGGCTGTACCCGGAAGAGATCGCCTCGGTGCGAATGCTCGGCGTGGATCGCGACTTGGCTTGGTCGCTGGATCGGCAGGGCTTGCGGATTATCCCGCCCGACGCGCCGCCTTGCGAGCACGCCTATGTGTTCAAGATCATGCGAAAACCCCCGTTTGTGGACGCTATCCCCCCTTTGGGCTATAATGGGAGCGTTATTTTGCGGTTGAGGAGGCAGACGTGTACGTAGCGCCACGCGGTACGATGGATATTCTCCCCGAGGATCAACCTTACTGGCAATATCTGTACGAGCAGATTCAGCAGGTGACGGCGTTATTCGGCTATCAACGCCTCGATATTCCCATGTTCGAAGAGACCCCGCTCTATGTACGCGGCGTGGGCGAGGGTACCGATATTGTGGACAAAGAGATGTATTCATTTCTCGATAAAGGCGGACGCGACATCACCTTGCGCCCCGAGTTCACCGCCGGCGTGGTGCGCGCCTATTTACAGCACGGCATGAAGACCTGGCCGCAGCCCGTCAAGCTCTACACCACTGGGCCGATCTTTCGCTACGAGCGCGTGCAGGCGGGACGCTATCGGCAACACACGCAGTTCGATATCGAGTGCATCGGCGAGCTGGACCCGGCAGTGGATTTGGAAGTGATGTCAGTGGCCTGGGAGCTGTTTTCGCGATTGGGATTCAGCAACCTGGCGTTCCAGCTCAATAGCACCGGCTGCCCCAAATGTCGCCCTGGATACCTGAAAGTGTTGGTAGCCTACTATCAGCAACACACCGGCGAGATTTGCGAGGACTGCAAACGCCGTTTGGAGCGCAACCCGCTGCGCCTGCTGGATTGCAAAGCCACGGGGTGCCAGCCGCTCATCGCTGCTGCGCCGCACATCCAGGATTATCTCTGCTTGGAATGCCAGGAGCATCTAGCCCAATTGCGTCGCTATCTGGACGCGCTGGAGCGCCCCTACACGCTGAACCATCGCCTGGTGCGCGGCTTGGATTATTACACCAAAACGGTGTTCCAGGTGTGGGCGCAGGGCATCGGCGCGCAGAACGCCATCTGCGGCGGTGGGCGTTACGATGGCCTGGCCGAGGAGTTGGGCGGGCCGCACACGCCAGGGATCGGCTTTGGTTCAGGCATGGAGCGGATCGTGCTCAACATGAAGCAGTTGGGCATCCGGGTTCCTGGGTTGGCCACGCCGCAAGTAGCGTTGGTCTATGCCGGAGCAGCGGCCAAGCTGGAGGCGATCAGGCTGCTGAATGCCCTGCGCGAGGCGGGCATCCGCGCGGCGCTTGGCTTTGGCGACCGCAGCATCAAGGCGCAGCTTCGCAACGCCAGCCGCGACGAGGCGCGCTATGCGGTAGTCATCGGCGAAGAAGAATTGGCCGCCGGAATGGTCACACTGCAAGATATGGCCCCCGAAGCCTTGCCCGAAATGGCTCGCGAGCGTGTGGCCCAGGCTGAGATCGTTGCAACCCTGAAAAAGCGCCTGTTATGAACCCAAGCATCAAACGTCTCGGCTTGCTCTATCACCCCGGCCGCGCCGAAGCGCCGCCGCTGGCGTGCGATATAGCGGCATGGCTGGAGGCCCATGGCGTCGAGACCTGGCGCGGCCAGGCCGACGCCGAAGAGGAACTGCGTCGCGCCGCGCCTGAGCTGGATTTGCTCATCACCCTGGGCGGCGACGGTACCATCGTGCGCGCGGCGCGCGCGATGGCGGTGATGGGCGTGCCCATCCTGGGCGTCAACTTGGGGCGCTTGGGTTTTTTGGCCGAGGTAGAGCCTGCCCGCGCCATCGAAGTGTTGCCTGCATTGCTCGCGGGGCGCTACTTTGTCGAAGAGCGTATGATGCTGCGCGCCGAGCTGCGCCGCGCGGGCGAAATCGTGCTCGCCGCCGAGGCAATTAACGATGTGGTGGTGGCGCGTAGCCGCGCCTCGCGCACAGTGCGCATCGCAGTGGACGTGGACGGCCATTACGTGATGACCCAGACCGCCGATGGGGTGATCGTCTCGACCCCCACGGGCAGCACCGCCTATTGCCTGGCGGCGGGCGGCCCCATCGTCGCGCCCGACCTCGACAGCATGATTATCACTCCCATCGCCGCCCATTTATCGTTGGCGCGCGCGGTAGTGATCCCGGCGCGTCGCCAGCTCAACCTGAAGCTGCTCAACAGCGTGGATGCCATGCTCACAGTGGATGGCCAGTTCGATTTCGATCTCCAGGCCGATGATGAGATCAGTCATACCATGAGCGACCACAAAGCGAAATTCGTGCGTTTCGGCGACGACGGCTACTTTTACGAAACCGTGCTCAGGAGATTACGATGGCCGGATCAAGGCCCGATACCGTAACCGAGGCCGAACCTACTACCGAAGTGATGTACTGCGCCAGACATCCCCAGGTCGAGACGCTGATCCGTTGCAGTCGGTGCCTCACGCCCATCTGCCCAAAGTGCGCCATTCGCACACCGGTGGGATTGCGCTGTCCCGATTGCGCTCGTATCGGGCGTTCCCCGCTCTATGCGCTCGCGCCACAGCATTATGTGCTAGGGGCAATCATCTCGTTGGCCCTTTCTTTGATTGCTGGCGCGTTAGTATCGCAATCGTTCCTGTTCCTCACCTTTTTTCTTTCCGCACCGGTGGGCGGCGTCATTGCCGAAGCGGTAGCGCGCATCCTGCGCAAGCGTGGGCGCGCCGTGCAACTCATTACCTGTGTCAGTATCGCTTTAGGGGCGGTGGCCGGCCCTTTCGCCTTGTTGGTCGTCGCCGGGGGCCTGGCTGCTTTGCCCAAGAATCCGGGAGCCTATCTCGGCGCGATCTTTAATCTGAACGCCATCGTCTATGCCGTCATCGCCATTGGCGCAGCGTGGTATCGGTTGCGCTGAACGCAAGGAGGTCGCCTTGCTGGTCGAATTCACCATTACTAATTTCGCCATCATCGAGACCTTGCGCTTGGAGCTAGGGCCGGGCTTTACCGTGCTCACCGGCGAGACGGGCACAGGCAAATCCATCATCATTGACGCCGTGACCGTGCTGCTGGGCGGGCGAGCCTCGGCGGAACAGATCCGCACCGGCTGCGAAAGCGCCTCAGTGGAGGGCGTGTTTGCGCTCGACCCCGCTGCGCAAGCCGCTATCGCCCCCACGCTTGAAGAGTTTGGCCTGGCCGAAGAGAGCGGCGAGTTGATCTTGCGTCGCGAGATCAGCCGCAAAGGGCGCGCCCTCTGTCGGGTAAATGGCCACACCGTCACGCTTAGCACATTGCAAGAAGTTGGTCGGCACCTGGTGGATATTCATGGCCAGGGCGAGCATCTTTCGCTGATGCAAGTGCGCCGCCATGTGGATTTTCTGGATCGCTACGGCGCATTGGGCGAGCAACGCCAGGCTTTGGCCGAGCGCGTGCGGGCATTGCGCCAGGTACGAAGCGAGCTGCGCGCTTTGCGCCAGGATGCGCGCGAACTCGCCCGCCGGATGGATCTGCTCGCTTTCCAGGTACAAGAGATCGAAGCCGCCAAATTGGAAATCGGCGAAGAGGCTGAATTGCGTCGTGAGCGTCAGCTTTTGGCCAACGCCGAAAAGCGGATGCAGCGCGCCGCCGAGGTGTACGCCTTGCTGGCCGAAAGCGAGGAGGATCAGCGTGCGTTGACCGACATCCTCAGCCAGGCGGTGGATGCCATGAACGCCCTGACCAAGATGGATGACGCGCTATCCGCCGAGGGGCAGGCGCTGGAAGGGATGCTCTATCAGGCCGAAGAACTGGCTCGCACGCTGCGCCACTATCGCGACGGCGTGGAATACGACCCCGAACGCCTACAAGCGGTGGAGGATCGGCTGGAGCTGATCCAAAACTTGCGGCGTAAATATGGCGATTCGATTGAGGAAATCCTCGCCTTTGCCCAACAAGCCCGCGCCGACTTGGATCAGATCAGCCACAGCGAGGAGCGGATGGACGAGCTAACCGCCCAAGAGTCGGAGCTGCTAGGCGAGATCGGCGCGTTGGGGCAAACGCTCAGCGCCGCCCGCCGAGAGGCCGCCGAGCGGTTGCGCCAGCGTATCGAGCGCGAACTAGCCGATCTCAACATGGAACGGGCGCAATTTCTGGTGGATATCCACTGGCAAGAATCGTCCGACGGCGCGCCCGTGGAAGGCAAACGCTACGATTTCGACGAGACTGGCCTCGACCGCGTCGAGTTCCTCATCTCGCCCAACCCAGGCGAGGAACTCAAACCCCTGGTCAAGATCGCCTCGGGCGGCGAGACCTCGCGCTTGATGCTGGCCATGAAGACGGCGCTGGCCGATATTGACCCCGTGCCCACGCTGATTTTTGACGAGATTGACACCGGCATCGGCGGGGGCACCGGTGCGGTGGTGGGCCACAAACTGTGGACGCTGGCCGCCAACCATCAAGTCTTTTGCGTCACCCATCTGCCGCAGATCGCCTGTTACGGGGCGCAGCATTTTCGCGTGGTCAAAGAGGTGGTGGGCGAGCGCACCTCCTCGGCGGCGGAGGCGTTGGAGCGCGAGCAGCGCATCGAAGAACTGGCGGTGATGCTGGGCGGCGCCCTCACCGACGCCACTCGCCGCAGCGCGGAAGAGTTGTTAGCCAAGGCAAGCGGCTGATAAGAGCGAGGTAAACATACATGGCGCGAGTAGTATTCATGGGCACGCCCGAGTTTGGCGTACCGGTGTTGGAGGCGCTGACGCGCCAGCATGAAGTGGCAATGGTGGTCACCCAACCCGACCGGGCCGCCGGACGCGGTCGCCAACAGATGGCGGCGTCGCCGGTGAAACAGGCGGCGCTGGCGCTGGGGCTGCCGATCCTACAACCCGCCAGCCTGCGGCGCGACGCCGCCGCCGTCGAGGCGCTGCGCCGAGCGGAAGCCGAGGTGTTCGTCATCGCGGCCTTTGGGCAGATTTTGCGCCCCAACGTGTTGGCCATCCCGCCGCGCGGGTGCATCGGCGTCCACGCCTCGCTCTTGCCCAAGTATCGCGGGGCGGCGCCCATCGCGGCGGCCATCCTCAATGGCGAGGCCGAGACCGGCGTCACACTGATGTTGACCGACGCGGGGATGGACACCGGCGCGATCATCGCCCAACGCGCGCTCGCCATCGCGCCCGACGACACCACTGCGACCCTGAGCGCTCGTTTGGCGCAGATGGGGGCTGATCTGCTGATCGAGACGCTGCCCGCTTGGCTTGCCGGAAACATCGCGCCGTGCCCACAAGACGACGCCCTGGCCACCGCCGCGCCCTCGATTGACAAGGCGCAGGGGCGCATTGATTGGCGGCTCCCGGCGGTAGAGATAGACCGCATGATCCGCGCCTATACGCCCTGGCCCGGCGCGTTCTGCCTGTGCGAGGGTAAAAGCTTGAAGGTGTTACGCGCTCGCCCCTGGCTGGATTGGCAAGGAGATGCACAACCCGGCGCCGTGCTCCAGACCGAGCGCGGCCTAGGCGTGGCCACGGGCGCGGGGCTATTATTGCTCGACCAGCTCCAACTGGAGGGCAAAAAGGCGCTCGACGCCCGCCAATTCGCCCAGGGCAAACGCGGCTTCACCCAAAGCATACTGGAATAGAGATTCACCACGGAGGCACGGAGAGCACGGAGAGGATATTGGATAGAGAATCATAGAGCGCGATTTGTAGTAATCGGATTTTATACTTTTTCCGTGTTCTCCGTGTTCTCCGTGTTCTCCGTGTCTCCGTGGTGAAATCCTGGGGGGGGGTAACGAATTGCAGCGGGGGTGGATGGTCGAGATGGGGGTCGAGCCGTATGGGCCGACGCACGAATTACAGCA
>CAZYPJ010000168.1:0-8663 GCA_964649365.1 uncultured Anaerolineales bacterium
CGTGCCTACGGTGAGATAGACAAAGGTATCCAATCCCTGCGCTGCGCCCCACCGATGTTCGCCCAAAGCGGCCACATTAACATCCGTATCGAACCCTACGGGCACGCCCAGCGCACGGCGCACGGCCCCGGCGAAATCGGTATGCGCCCAGCCCGGCTTGGGCGTTGTGGTGACGTAACCAAAGGTGGACGAGCGCGGATCGGGGTCAATCGGCCCGAACGAAGCGATGCCGATGGCTCGGAGCGGCTCGCTGCGAGCCTGCTCCTGGAAAAAAGCGATGGCGCGAGGGATGGTCTCTTCGGGGATAGTGGTGGGAAAACGCGCCTCGGCCCGCAGATCGTTGGGGCCAGAGCCGACCGCACAGACGAATTTGGTGCCGCCGCCTTCGATGCCGCCGTAAAGGGACATAGGTTGTCTCTCCTCTACTACTATAGATAGGATGAATGCGCGCCGAGCGTCAGCCTGGCGCATAGACGGATTTTAGCTCAGAACTACCGGCAAAACAATCTCTTATTGCTGGACAAAGGCGTACTGCTGGTGCTAGAATGGTTCTGGTACTGCAACGCAAGGCTGATCGTAACGTAGTGTATGTTGCGCGTGGCGGATGCGCGGGCGGAGTAACAGTGCACTAGCAAAATGGAGGTAAGTATGACTGAGCCACAAGGTCAAAAGCCAGCCGGATCGTCGAGCGGAGAGTGGAAGGATCTCTTTCGCCAGATCGAGAGCCAAGTGCGGCGCGAGGCCGCGCGCATTGTGGGCGTGAGCGAGGATAGCGATTGGGCTACGATCGGTCGCGAGACCGATGACGCCGCCCGTCGAGGCATTGCCAAAACGGTAGGCGTAGAAGAGGATGCCGATTGGAACAAAATCGGCGCACACGTCGAAAAGGGCGCGCGCGGCGGTATTGCTAGCGTAGTGGGCGCTGCTCCCGACGCCGATTGGGCCACGATCGGTCAAGAGGTCGAGAAAAAGGTCAACAGCTTTTTGAACGACTTGTTCGGCAAAAAGCCTCAGCCGTCCGCTGCGCCGGGGGAGACGCAAGAGGTTGTGGATCCCTGGAAAAAGTAGCCCGAGTGTTCAGCTTTCAGCCGTCAGTAAACGTGCATGAGAGCCGCTGACGGCTGAAAGTCGTTTATTCAAGGAGGCGTCATGCCCGACAGTCGCCCGAACGTCATCTTTATCATTCTGGATTCTTTTCGCCAGGATCATATCCGTTTCTATAATCCCCAGGCGCTATGCGAGACGCCCTGTCTCGACGCGCTGGCCCGCGAGAGCGTGGCGTGGGATAACTGCTACCCCGAAGGGCTACCCACCATCCCGGTGCGCACGTGTTGGTTGACGGGAGATCGCACTCTGGTGCACCGCCCCTGGCAGCCGCTCACGCCCGAGGATCGCGCTCTGGCCGAAATCCTGACTGACGAGGGCTATCTCAGCGCCTTGTTCACCGATTGCTATCATTATTTCAAGCCTGGTATGAACATGCACCGAGGCTTTCGCGTATGGGATTGGATACGCGGGCAGGAGTACGATAGCTATCGCTGCGAGCCGCTGACACGGGTCAAGCTGGAGGATTACGTCAAAGATTCTTTCACACCACAATGGCGCCGTTTGGTCGAGATCGCGCTTCAGAATGTGCAAGAGTTCGAGACGGCGGAGGATCACTATTGTGCGCGGCTGATGCGCCGCGCCGCGCAGTGGGTTGAAGCCAATCGCGGAGGTCAACCTCTTTTCATGTGGGTGGATTCATTTGACCCGCACGAGCCGTGGACGCCGCCGCGCGAGTTCGATCACTACACCGACCCAACCTACAAAGGCAAAAAGATCATTCTGCCGCCCGGTGGCTTAGCCTCGGCGCAATTGACGCCCGATGAGATTGCATACACGCGAGGGCTATACGCCGGTGAATGCGCCTATGTGGATCATTACGTGGGCGTATTTCTCGACCAACTCAAAGTGTCGGGACTGTACGACAACTCGCTCATCATCCTTATCGCTGATCACGGTCATCCGCTGGCCGACCACGGCAAGTTCTTAAAGGGCGGCGACCGGATGTACAACGAGCTGCTCAAAGTGCCTTTCTTGATGAGGCTGCCGGGCGGGCGCTATGGCGGGCAGCGGCTCGATGCATTGGCCTCGTTCCATGATGTGCTGCCTACCCTGCTCGATGCCATCGGCATGGGCAACAATATCGAGGCGCTGCCGGGTGTGAGCTTGATGCCATTGGTGCGCGGCGAGGCGTGCGAATTGCGCCAGGCGGTGATCAGCGGCTATTACGGCGCGCCCGATCGCTGCATTCGCGACAAAACCTGGAGCTATATCCGGCGGCCTGAGGGGGAACCGGATGAGCTATACAACCTGATCGAAGACCCTCAAGAGCGAGTCAACCTGATTGATGCTCATCCGCGCGAGGCGCAACGCCTGGCGCGGATGTTTGGCTCGTTGTACGCGCTCAAAGGCGCGCCAGTCAAGGGGATCCAAGGTAAATACGAAGTAGCGCACACCGGCGGCGCGGACTAGCAGAAAAAACAGGCCAAGCGCGAGATGGCGCCGATATCTGCCGGCCCTATCTCGCGCTACGAGCAGTTGCGGCTTTGTTGCGAGTGTGCAGATGGCGCAGCGCCTCCGCTGACGCCAGGGTGACGATTTCGTCGCGAGGGCGCAAGTGGGCCGCGAGATCGGGCGGGATAGCTATTTGCCCATCGCGCCGATGGAGCAGCACGGTAAGGCCCGGCTCGGCGTTGAGAGCGGCGAGGGATTGGCCCACCAACGCCGCGCCCGTTTCCACTTGCAAGCGGGCCAGGGAATAGCTTTCGCCTTGCACGTGGATGGCTTCGCGGCCAATGTGCACACGATCGAGGGCGGCGGCCACAAAGTGAGGGCTGGCGATGGCCGAAGTGCTATACACAGCAGCAAAGCCGAAAACGTGGCGTAGCGTCTCTCCCAGATCTTCGTCGAATAGGCGGATCACCACTCGGAGATGCGGGTTGAGCGCGCGGGCGCGCAGCGCCGCTTCCAGGTTCACCAGATCCTCGCCAGCGCACAGCACAATGGCGGCGGCATCTGCCACGCCCGCCTCGGCCAAAGCCGCTGGTTGGCGACAATCGCCCAGCAATACCCGCACACCTCGCGCAGCCAACTCTTCGGTGAGCGCGTCGCTCTCTTGCGCTAGACCCGTGACGGTACACCCTGCGCGACGCAGGTGCTCGGCGGCCCAGTAACCAGTATGCCCCAAGCCGCACACGACGATCCGAGAAGCATTGCTATCGCCTGGACTAGTTTGAGCTTGCGCCAGGATGGGCAACTGCTCGGCGGCGGCGAATACCAGTAACACGTCGCCCGGCTGAATGCACATCGTCGCCGCTGGTTCCAGCATCAGGGCGTTGGCGCGCTCGATATAGACTACAGTAGCGTCGTGACGGTCGGTCAGGTCGCCCACCTGGCAATGGCAGAGTGCATCGTGTGCTTCCACTTGCAGCCGCGCTAATGCATAATCGCGCCCGTTCAATCTGAAACTCTCGACCACATCGCTGCCTAGCGCGGCGTTGGCCAACGTCACGGCGGCCAACGCCGATCGACTGATGATCGCGTTCACCGCCAGGTGGCCGCGAATCTCTTCTCCGATGTGTTCGTCGAACAGCCGTAACACCAGCCGCGTCTGAGCATTCAGTTCGCGGATGCGCAACGCCGTGTGCAGGTTCACCCAATCGTCGTTGGTGCAGACGATCACCGCTTTGGCGTCGGCGATGCCGGCCTGGCGCAGTATTTGAGCTTGGCGGGCGTCGCCCATGATGACGGGCAGGTCTGCGTCTATCAACTCGCGCACCAAGGGCGAATCAGCAGCCTCGATGCCCACCACGGCTTCGCCCAAATCCAACAATTGTCGCGCCACGCGATAGCCTACTCGACCTAGCCCACAGATGACGATAGGGCGGCGCACGGTGGCCGCCAGAGCGACCTGCCATTGCTGGCCG
This sequence comes from uncultured Anaerolineales bacterium, assembly GCA_964649365.1. Taxonomy (GTDB): domain Bacteria; phylum Chloroflexota; class Anaerolineae; order UBA1429; family UBA1429; genus CAZYPJ01. The sequence continues at coordinate 3,972 of CAZYPJ010000168.1, forward strand.
CGTTCGGCGCGCACGAACAAGATGCGCAGCGCCTGGACGAGTTGCACGCCGAACGACCAAAAGAGCGGGATGCCTACCAATGGAACCAATACGAAAAAGTGGTCCAGTTCCGGGCCGGGCGGCATATCGGGGTAGGAAACCTGGAGCAGCGCCAGGTTGAACGGCGCAAACAGCGCCTTGATGGCGCTGAGGGGCGCATCGGGAAAAGCGCGGTTATAGGCGCGCACGAAAAGAATCCCCGTGCCCACCAACCACACGCCCAGCAGCGCGGCGACGCGCCATGGAAAGACGTGAGTCAGCACGCGCACATCGCGCTGCAACCCTTTCCATCCCGCGCCCCAACGGCCCATGCGCTTTCGGCCCCCCGCCCTATTCGACAGTCGTGAGAAACTCCTGCACCATCGTCCTGATCTCGCCCTCGGTCGAAATGCCCTGCCAATGATCGCCGGGCGCCACCAGGTTGACGACGACGATATTAGCCCCGTTAAAGACGGCGCTCCGCGCCTCGCCCAAATCCACGCCGCCCGCCGCCGAGATGAGCACGTCGTATTTGCTGCGAATGCGATTAATGTGCCGGTACTGAATGACCTTGTCGCGCGAACTTTCCTCGTCGCGCCCACGGTGGAGCACCACCACATCGGGGGGAGTGCGCAGGGGGCGCAACACTCGCAACGGGTCTTCTACCCCCAGCATATCCACCATCGAAATCAGTCGCAGCCGGGAACACGCCTCTACAAACAGGTCGAGCGTCTCAGCAGGGGCGTTGCCCATTGCGGTGACGGCGTTGGCTCCGGATTGCGCCGCCAACGCCACTTCGCCCAAGGCCCCATCCACGATCTTCAAATCGGCCACGATGCGCCCCGGCCAGAGCCTACGGATCGCCTGGATGCCGCGCATCCCCTCGCGCTTGACAAACGGCGTGCCGGCCTCGATCAGGATTCTCCAAGAAGGCGAGAGCGTCGCAATAAGGGGCAATACCCGCTGCGCCAACGACACGTCGTGGTTGAAAGCAACCTGTACGTATCGGTTTTTGTGATCTAGCGGGGCGCTCATTTCCCAGGCTCTTTCTTGACCAGCGACTCGACCACTTGGCCCAAATCCGAAGGCACGAACAGCACGATCTTTTCCGAGGGGTCGGCGGCAATGTCGCGGATGGTTTGTAGCGTGCGCAGGTGCAACGCGCCGCTGGATCGCGCCAGCGTCTCAGCGGCTTGCGCCAAATTCTCGGAGGCGGACAATTCGCCTTGCGAGGCGATAATCATGGCGCGACGCTCGCGCTCGGCCTCGGCTTGTTTGGCCATGGCGCGTTTCATCTCGGCGGGCAGCTCGATTTCTTGAATCTTGATCGCTTCGATGTCGGCGCCCCAAGCCGAAGTCTCGGCATCCACGATGCTCTTGATCGCCTCGGCGATTTTTTCGCGCTCGGTAAGCACTACATCCATTTCCGAGTTGCCGATCACATCGCGCAGCGCCGCCTGCGTGTATTGGCGGATGGCATAGATATAGTCTTCGATCTTGACGATGACCGTCTCGGGGTCGAGCACCTTGAAATAGACCACAGCGTTTACCAGAATGGTGATGTTGTCTTTGGTGATGACCTCTTGGCGGGGGATGTCGGCGGTCTTGATGCGCATATCCACCTTGCGCATGCTCTGGAAGATGGGGATGATCAGCGTCAGTCCGGGCTGGCGCGTGCCCGAGTATTTGCCCAAGGTGAACACCACGCCGCGTTCGTACTGATAGATCAACCTCAAGCCAGAAAGGATCAGCAGAAAGAGAATAAAGAACACGATCAACGCCAATCTGCCGATCACGACCCAACCCAAAAAGCACATCCTGTATTACCGGAAATGGATGGCCGCTAACAGATAACCGCGCATGCGAGCGGCATCTGATGCCGAGATTATAACCTGTTTTCTATACGCGCCGCAAGTCGCAACCGTTGCACACGCAATCGTTTTCTGTTACACTGGCGCTTGCCGTTGTCTGTTGGCAAGGCTCGCTCACTCTTGGGAGGGTGATTCTATGCACCTGGGTCGCCGTATTCTGACGCGCCTAGCCCCTCGCGTCGCCCCTCGGCGGGCGCAGCTCTCACTATGGGATCCACTATCGTATGCGCGCTTGCTCTATTGGGCGTTTCTCTATCCACAGGCGTTGCGCGAATATGTGTCCGATTGGATTCCTTCCGATCATTCAGGGCGGGGATTGGCGGCGTTGCGCCAAGGGCGTCGGCGCGACCTGGTGATTCAGGCCTTCATCGTGGGCGTCGTCGGCGCGTTGGCGCTCTCTGTTGTGATCGGCCAATTGTTTCTGGTTACCAGTTGGACGGGCGTCCTGTTCGGCATGACACTGGGGTTGCTGTTCGGGTTAGCCAGCGGCCTAGCGCTTGACCTGGCTACAGGTGTAGCGCTCACCATCGTATGCGCCATCATGGGCGGCGCGTTGAGCGGCCTGGCGCTGGGGCAGATGGCGGCCTGGGAGCGGGTTACTCCCTCGCTGGTGGGCTTGTTCGCTCTGGGGGCTGGCGTGGGCCTTGTGATTAGCGTGGCCCTGGCCGTGCGCAGCGGCGTGATAGATGCCTGGTGGGGCATCCTAGGAGGGTGGGCTACCTATGGCATCGTCGTAGGGCTAGGATATGGCGCGCTATCCGGCCTGCTTGATGTCGTGGAGCGCGTGATCGCGGCTCCGCGCGCCCTAATGCCGGCGTTGCTGCTGCGCATCATGGCTGTGCGTTCGGCAATGGGCCTGTTGCGCGGGCTGGCGTTTGCATTGGGCCTGGCGATTGCTATGGCGCGCCCCGATAGCTGGCTGCTCGGCCTGCTGGACTTGTGGGGCATCATCCAGGGGCGCGCCGGTATGGCGCATGTCTCGCCATTGCCTGTGCCGCTGTTGCATCGCTCGCTGCGCGATACACTGCGTCGTGATTGGGCTACGGGCGTGCGCCGCCTGGATCGTATCTTGCGCAACACGATGCAATTCGTCCCCGTCATAGCCGCCGTAAACGATGTTCTGGGAGCCATGTCGGGGCATCAAGCTCTACCGGCGCTGCGCGAGTTGGCTGAAGCGCCCTACGATTGGAACTTGATCCGCTTTTGCTCAGCTTCGCTGCCCGACACATCCAAGACGCAGATGATCAACGAGTGCCAGATACTACCTGCCGCTTGGAAGCGACGCATCACGGTGCGCTGGGATACGTCATTGCGCCTCGCAGCGCCGACGCAAGCCATTGCAGCAGGCTTCTGGCATCTCAACCAATGCGCTCCCTTGGAGGCGGCCCAAGATTTTGTCTCGTTGCGTCGCTACTTGCCCCCGGCGGAAGAGATGTATCGGCTGAGCCGAGCGCTGGGCGCGGCGCAGTCGGCGCACGATTTAGCAGCCATCGCCGACCTGATCGGGCGCGAAGAGTTCGCCGAGGCGGATTCGGGCCTCCCGCCGACGAACACGCGCCTGTATCCCGCAGTGTGGCGGGCGCTGACGTTGCTACAGCGCGTTACCCTTGAGGCGCGGATGATTCGAGCGGCGACTTCGCGCATCAGCCGCTCGCAGGCGCACAGCCGTGCGCTGGCTAGCCTGTCTGTTGGACGCGACCGTCTCGATCAGATCCCTGGGATGCTGCGCGGCCTGTTGGGCGAGATCAACGCCGTATGGACGGATGTGCTGATCGGCGTCTCCAAAGATGTGGCCGAGACCGTCGTCCCGCCCATCGCGCTGAATCCCTACACGGTGGGCAACCCCGTCGTCGGTCGAGGGTATATAGGGCGAGACCGATTAGCACGCGACCTGGCCGAGAAATGGAGCGACGACCAGCTTCCACCCTTGGTGGTGCTCCATGGCCAGCGGCGGGTGGGCAAAACCTCAGTGCTTCACAACCTCAGCCAAAAACTCAACCCAAATACCTTGCTGGCTTACACCAACTTGGCGGTGCTGGGCGATGCGCCGCGTGGCGCTCACAGCTTATTGCTCGCCCTGGAGGACAGCATCGCCGTGGCGCTCCAACAAATCGGACGGACTGCGCCTCCCCCGGATCTAGCTGGTCTGGAGGCCCAGCCTTATCGCAGCTTTGAGCGCTACCTGCGCGCCATACAACAGACGCTCGGCGATAGACGGCTGCTGTTGGCCCTGGACGAGTGCGATTACTTGGAAGGGTGGATCAACCAGGCAGCTATGCCTGCCGATCTGATTCAATTCCTTCGAGGCTGCGCGCAGATTGATCCTACACTCTCGTTTATTCTCGCTGGCTTGCCGCGATTGAACGAGATCGCGGCGCGCTATGTGGAACCGTATCTTGGCGTGGTGCCTGTGAAAGTGGGATTCCTCGAACACGCCGAGGCGATCAGGCTGCTGACGAACCCAAGCGACCAGTTTGCGCTCGAATACGAGCCGGAGGCGGCAGAGTTAGTTTGGGAGTTGACCGCCGGCCATCCCTACCTCGTTCAACTGTTCGGCCACTTGTTGGTGGAACGCTACAATGCCCGTTTGGCGCAGGGGCAACGTATGGGTGCAACCCTGACGCTGAACGAGGCGCGCGAAGTAGCCGAGGATCCTCTGCTCTATCAAATGGGGCGTTACTATTTTGCCAGTGTGTGGGATCAGGCCAAATATCCGCCGGCTGGGCAGCAGATGATCTTGCGGGCGTTGGCCCGGCACGGCAAGGGCCTCGACGAACGAGCGCTAGTCGTACGCACCGGCCAA
>CAZYPJ010000169.1:0-8656 GCA_964649365.1 uncultured Anaerolineales bacterium
GACATAGGCTCTCGTTGCACAACGCCTCCTTCGGCTTGGCCCTTTTCCATCACAATACCTGTTCGGGGGGCCAGTTTTCGAGGTCAAGCTCTTCCAACACAGCGCGGTAGATATGGAGCGACTTGAAAATTGGCAACGCTTCCTTGCGTAGTGCGTCCCATTGTGCGGGTATCTTGGCTCTGTCGAGATCGAAATCGAGCCTCTCTTGCTCGCCTATCTCGGCGGCTACCGAGGCAAAGGATGGGCATTTCTCGAACGGCTGGCGATAAAAAGCAATGCAAGCGTCCAGCAGCGCGTCGCGGCTGTTAAAGCCCCCAGGAATGACGATCTTTAACCGGCCAAGAGGTCCGATCTCGGGGGCGACATAATGCGCTTCAAACCACCGGCGCCCTCCTTCGCCTTGAAGGATTTGCAGCTCGATCTGGTTGATGCCATCCGACCCCATAAAGCCGCCGGGCGTTCCGATGCAATAGATACACGAGTAACCGGCCACCTACTTCTCCCTCTGTCAGCGAATAGGGCATAGCCTACTAGCATAGCAGAGTGGTGTCAAATCGCTGCGCCAGTTAGCAGTCGGCGCAAATCGTGTAAAGCAAGCAAGAGAGAATGAAATGACAAATTGACAAACATTCCCTCTTCTGTTATAGTATCACGTTGGTCGTCAAGCGGCAAAGCACCTCGGCCATATGGGTCGAGGTGTTTGTGTGCCACAAGCTCAGCTTGGATCGTAAGATAGGGTTAATAGCATGAAGGAACGAACCGATCTCCGCAACATCGCGATTATTGCTCACGTAGATCACGGCAAGACCACCCTTGTGGATGGTATGCTGCGCCAGGCGCGGGTCTTTCGCGAAAATCAACAGGTCGTTGAGCGTGTGATGGATTCCAACGATCTGGAGCGTGAGCGCGGCATCACTATCCTGGCCAAAAACACGGCCATCACCATCTGGGACGCCGAGATTCAGGGGCAAGTCAAGATCAACATCGTGGATACGCCTGGCCACGCCGATTTCGGCGGCGAGGTCGAGCGTGTGATGAATATGGTGGATGGCGTTCTGCTGCTGGTGGATGCAGCGGAGGGGCCGATGCCTCAGACCCGTTTTGTGCTCAAGAAGGCGCTAGAGATGGGTCGTCGAGCGGTGGTGGTGGTCAACAAGGTGGATCGCAAAGACGCCGAGCCGACGCGGGCGCTGAACCAGACGTTCGACCTGTTCATCGAGTTGGGCGCCAATGATGAACAGGCTGATTTCCCGGTCATCTATACGAACGCGGTTACTGGTCAGGCGGGAACGACGCCCGATTTGGGGCCTGATTTGCAGCCGCTTTTCCAAGCGATTTTGCGCCATATCCCGGCCCCGCAAGTGGATGTAGATGCGCCGCTACAAATACTGGTGACGACGATTGGTTATGATGACTATCAAGGAACGACGGCGGTTGGGCGCATCTTTGCCGGACGGGTGCGCGCCGAACAGGCCGTCACCCGGATCACGGCGCTTGGCGAATTGCTGCCCGAGCGCGCGCGTTATCTCTATGTGCATCAGGGTCTGGCGCGCACGCCGGTGATGGAGGCCGAGGCCGGCGAGATCGTCGTGATTGCCGGGTTGGAGGGAATCTGCATTGGCGAGACGTTGGCCGATCCGGAAAAACCCGTCGCCCTGCCCGTTATTCATACCGAAGCCCCGACAGTGAGAATGACCTTTGGCGTCAACACATCGCCTTTTTCTGGGCGCGAGGGACGCTGGGGCACGTCGCGTCGCCTGCGCGAGCGCCTGTTTGCCGAGTTGCGTCAAAACGTGGCTTTGCGGGTAGAAGAGACCGAGACCGCCGACACGTTCAACGTCTCGGGGCGCGGAGAGCTGCACCTGGCGATCCTGATCGAGACGATGCGTCGTGAGGGCTATGAGTTTCAGGTCTCACGCCCGCAGGTGTTGATGCGCCAGGGCGAAAACGGCGAATGGCTGGAGCCTTACGAAGAAGTTCATATCGAAACGAGCGCCGACACTGTGGGCGCGGTGATGGAGATGCTGGGTAATCGGCGTGGCCAGCTCTTGAACTTGGCCGACACGGGCCAGGGTAGCACGCGGCTCACCTACCTTGTGCCGACGCGTGGATTGCTGGGTTTTCGCTACCAGTTTCTGACGGCTACTCGCGGCCTCGGCGTGATCAACTCGATCTTTCACGACTATATGCCGATGGCAGGGGCGATGGTTTCGCGGACGACCGGCTCTCTGGTGGCTTCCGATCCCGGCGTGGCGACCACTTTTGGCCTAAAGAACGCCGAAGAGCGCGGTGTGCTCTTTTTCGGCCCCGGCGTCGAAGTCTATGAGGGCATGGTGGTCGGCGAGCGCCAGCGCCCCGACGACCTGGCCGTGAACGTCTGCAAGACCAAGCACCTCACGAATATGCGCTCATCCAACAAGGATATCGAAGTGCGCCTCACGACCCCTCGCAGTATGAGCCTGGACGAATCCATCGAGTATCTGGCGGAAGATGAACTGCTCGAAGTGACGCCCCTGAGCTTGCGCATCCGCAAGCGCATCCTCGACACCCACGATCGTGGCCGCGAAGTAAAACGCGCCAAGATGGGAGTCAAAGAGGAATAGTGGATCGCACAGGAGCAGAGATTGGCTTCCATCGCCGACGCATGTACAATAGCGCCAATCTCTGACGAGTGAAGCACATGCAGCCCCGAACAATTCTACGTGCTCTTCTGACGGTCTGGCCCATTGCGCTTGCGTTAATTGCCTGCCAGCCTTTGCCTGATGACGCTATCCCCGGCGCGCTCGTTGCGCGCTCTCAACCTGCGCCTAGCGCCACGCTCGAAAGCGCGCCGTCCACAGCCACGCCGACCGTGTTAGCTAGTCCTTCTCCCAGCTCTACCATCACTGACGAACACCCCCAAACTCAGCATACACCATCCCCTACACCCGACGCGGCGACGTGGGCGCAGGTCATGGCTCAAGCCCAGACGGAGGGCTATGGCGTCCTCTATGCCGATACCTCTCGCGCGGCTACGGCGATGCAGACGTTCATGACGCAACAAGCTGGTCTATCGGTCAATACCCTGACTCTGAGCAACGTCGATATTCAGGATCGCCTTCTGGCCGGTCAGGGAAAAGGCGCAGCGGGCGCCGACGTGTACCTGGCAGGCGACTCTTTGCGCGCCCTGGCGCTGGTGGAGGCTGGGCCGCTGGTGAACTATACGCCCGCCGATATAGTCGGTGTTTTGCCCGAGGCGATGCGCGCACCGCTGCTGACGCATCATTGGAGCGCGGTGCTGCTGATCTATAACACGACGCGGGCAGCTGCGCCGCCAATTGATAACTGGTGGGATTTGACGCGCACGGAATGGCGCGGAAAGGTGACTCTGCCCGATCCGCTGGTGGATGAACGCGCTCTTGATCTCATGGTTGTCATTGCGCAACATGGCGATGAATTCGCTGCCAGCTATCGCGCTGAATTTGGGCAAGAGATTACCCTAAACGATGACTGTCCGAACGCCGGCTATCAATGGATCAAGAGCCTGCTCGCCAACGAACCACGCCTCACGATGAGTGATGCTGAGGTGGCTCAATTGGTGGGCGACCCCAAGACTGAGACGTTGTGGGTGGGTATCTGTGGATACGAACAGTACCCCAAAGTGACTTGGGGCGAACTGACGTTCGCGCCGATGTCAGCCGTGTCGCCTATGGCAGGGTTGCAGTGGCCGACCTATCTCGCTGTCGCGAGCCAGGCCCAGCATCCGGCGATGTCCAGGCTGATAGTGCGCTGGCTGATGAGCGAAAGCGGCTATACGCCGTGGGCCGAGGCGGGGTTCTATCCGGCGCGCAGCGACCTGCCCGATCCGCCGGGGGCTATACCGCGCGTCGAGCTAGAGCCGAGACTGTGGAAGCTGGATACCGAAAATCTCGCTGAAGATAAGCTCATAGTGCGCGACCATATAGCAGCCTACTTGGGGCGGCAGGTGGGTGGACGTTGAGCACGCGAGGGTCCGATTCGAGTTATATGTTCAATAGAGCGTCAACTTCTGTCCGCATGGGCATCGAGGCCATCGCGCCCAATCGTGTAACGGCGATGGCCCCGACGGCGTTCGCAAAACGTACCGCCTGATCCAATGCTCGCCCTTCGACCAGGGCAAAGGCGAGACCAGCGGTAAAAGCATCGCCTGCGCCGGTGGTATCCACAACGGGCACAGTGTAGCCCGATATGATCTGCTCCTCGCTTTCGGTGCACAATAGCGCGCCCCGCGCACCCCATTTCAGCACGATCGCTTTTGGCCCCTGTCGCAGCAGGTCGCGTGTTGCGCGGCGTGCGCTGGCTTCGTCAATTACGGGGTAGCCAACCAAAGTCGCCGCCTCGCTGGCGTTGGGCGAAAGGATATCGGCCAGCCCCCAAGTGGCCGGGCGATAGGTGCGCGATGGGCCGGCGTCCACAATGACAGGCACACTGTGGGTGTGCGCGGCGTGAATGGCAGAGGCCACCGCGGGTTCAGCCAATTCGAAATTGACCACCAGGGCATCCAACGTACCCCATAGAGGCGCCAGGGCCGCCTCGACGCTCTCTGCCCCCAGCTCCAGGTTGGCCCCAATCGCCACCAGGATGGTGTTCTCGCCGCGATCATCCACCAGGATCACCGCTAATCCTGTAGGCGTCTGGCGCGTCACTACGACTCCGCCCGCGCTCACATGCTCAGCGCCAAGCGTTGCTAGCGCCGCGCGGCCCGCGTCATCGTCACCCACACAGCCGATCATGTGCGCCTCGGCTCCCAGCCGCGCCAATGCCACTGCCGCATTGGCCCCCTTGCCGCCGAGCGCCATCTGCCAGCCGTGCGCCAGCAGATTCTCGCCGGTGAGAGGGACACGCGGCGTAGTTACAGTCAGATCCATGTTAATGCTGCCCACTACGGCGAGGGTTGGACGTAGGTGTTGCGTGGGCCGGGATGTCATCGCTTACTCCTTCATAGCGGCGGGATTGTTTTCACTTGGGATCGGGCATAGGATACCGACTATGATATCCGGCGTCAAGATGATGGCGTGCCAGGGCGCGAACTTTTCGCGATTTGACAAGGCCAAGTATTTGGGTAGAATATCTACTAAACCTAGTTAATTACTATGATTACTTGATGCACGGTTCACGCAAAGGATCCTTCATAGTCGGTAAAGTTCAGGAGAAACCATGAGTAGAATCTACGGCAATATTACCGAGATTATTGGCCATACACCCCTTATCAAACTCAATCGTCTCGCCGCCGGTCTTGCCGCCGAAGTGGTCGTCAAGCTCGAATCGCGCAACCCAGGAGGCAGCGTCAAGGATCGCATCAGCTTGAGCATGATTAACGCCGCTGAGCGTGAGGGCAAGATCACGCCGGGGACGACGATTATCGAACCGACCAGCGGCAACACTGGCGTTGGCTTGGCGCTCGTCGCCGCCGCGCGGGGGTACAAACTGATTCTGACGATGCCCGACACCATGAGTATCGAACGCCGCAAACTTCTCAGCGCCTACGGCGCCCAGATCGTGCTAACGCCGGGCAGCGAGCGGATGGCCGGGGCCATTCGCAAGGCGGAGGATCTGGCGCAAAAGATTCCCAATAGCTTTATTCCACAGCAATTCGAGAACCCTGCCAATCCCCAGGCGCACCGCGAGACTACAGCCATCGAGATTTGGGACGACACCGACGGCGAGGTGGATATCTTGGTCGCCGGCGTAGGTACGGGAGGAACGATCACAGGGGTAACAGAAGTCCTTAAAGCGCGTAAGCCGAGCGTCCAGGCGATTGCCGTGGAGCCAGTCAATTCTCCGGTCATTTCGGGGGGACAGCCGGGAGCGCACGGAATCCAGGGCATCGGCGCTGGCTTTGTGCCTGCCGTTTTGCGACGTGATCTCCTGGATGAGATCATGCCAATAGCAGACGCCGATGCCTTTGAAACGACGCGTCGCCTGGCGCGCGAAGAGGGCATCCTGGCGGGCATTTCGGCGGGCGCTGCGGTGTGCGCAGCGCTCAGAGTGGCGGCGCGGCCAGAGAACGCGGGCAAGCTTATCGTCGTAGTGCTGCCCGATACGGGGGAACGCTATCTCAGCACTTCTTTGTTCGATTCCGCAGCGTGAGGGAGGACTGAACATATGGCAGACCAATTCAAAGGTTTCGATACACTGGCGTTGCACGCCGGCTACACGCCCGACCCTCAAACGGGAGCGCGGGCCGTGCCGATCTATCAGACATCGAGCTACGTCTTCAAAGACAGCGACCACGCGGCGCGACTCTTTAGCTTGGAGGAATTTGGCAATATTTATACGCGCATCATGAACCCCACGACCGACGTGCTCGAACAGCGCGTCGCTGCTCTGGAAGGCGGCGTGGCTGGGGTGGCCTATGCCAGCGGAATGGGCGCGATCACCGCAGCTATAAACACCTTGTGCGCCGTCGGCGACGAGATCGTTTCTACCACGCGGCTGTATGGAGGAACGGTGACGCTGTTCGCCAATACTTTGGCGCGCCAGGGTATTCGCACTGTTTGGGTGGATAGCGATGCGCCCTCCGATTTTGCCGCAGCCATTACTGAGCGCACCAAGTTAGTGTATCTGGAAACTATTGGCAACCCCAAGTTAACGATTCCCGAACTGGCGGGCATCGCACAGGTAGCCCACGAGCGTGGCGTCCCCCTGATGGTGGACAACACGACGCCATCACCCGCTCTGTGTCGTCCCATCGAACACGGCGCCGATATCGTGACACATAGCTTGACCAAGTACCTGGGCGGGCACGGCAGCTCGATTGGCGGCATTCTGGTGGATAGCGGCAACTTCCCTTGGGATAGTGGGCGCTTTGCCGAGTTCGTGAACCCCGATCCCAGCTATCACAGTCTGGCTTTCTATCCAACCTTTGGCAACCTAACCTTTGCCCTACGCGCGCGTGTCAAGACCCTGCGCGATACAGGCGCTTGTCTCAGCCCGTTCAATGCCTTTCTGATCTTGCAAGGAGTTGAGACTCTGAGCTTGAGAATGGCTCGCCATTCGGAGAATGCCCTGGCCGTCGCCAAACACTTGTCGCAACATCCCAAAGTAGCCTGGGTGCTGTATCCAGGATTGCCGTCGCATCCCTCATATGGGGCGGCGCAACGCTATCTGCCGAATGGCGCGGGGGGCATGGTAGGATTTGGCGTCAAAGGGGGCAAGGCGGCGGGGCGCAAATTCATTGACAGCCTCAAGCTCTTTAGCCACCTGGCCAATATCGGCGATGCGCGCAGCCTGGCGATCCATCCGGCTTCCACTACACATCAGCAACTGAGCGATGAGGAGCAGCTTCGCGCCGGCGTCACACCCGATTTCGTGCGTCTTTCTATCGGCATTGAGACATTGGAGGACATCCTGGCCGACCTGGATCAGGCGCTGGCTAAAGCCTAGTTGGCGTATTTATTATGCGAGCGCAAGATGCCAAACGTTGGATCGATCATGCGCACTTCAGGCGCTGCTTACTGTAGCGCCCCTTGTGGGCGCCGGGCGTTTGAAAAATCATGCCCTGATCAGTAACGAACAGTAATGCGCCTCGCGGCGAAAATCGCGAGGCGCATCATTTGTACGGGGCCACGGGCAAAAGCTAACTCTAGCTATCCTTTGAGGCCGCTCCACACCAATCCTTGCTGGATAGACTTGGAAAAGAGAGCAAAGACAATGACCGTAGGTATGGCAGCAATGACCGCCAATGCCATGGCCGAGGCCAGGTTGGGGGCCTGTCTCATACCAGCGGTGCCAAAATAAATAGCTAGGGTGCAGGTATGCTTGTTGGCCGAACGCAGAATAAGCAATGGCCAGAAAAAGTCGTTCCAGGCCCACAAAAAGGTCAGTAGTCCGATGACGGTGAACACATTGCGCGACATGGGCATGGCGATCTGGGCAAAGGTGCGATACTCGGAAGCGCCATCAATGCGCGAGGCATCGAGGATATCTTGCGGCAGAGCGTCAAAGAAGCCTTTGTACAAATAAATGGCAAAGGCGCCAGGTATGCCGGGCAGGATCACTCCCCAGAAAGTGTCATGAAGCCCCATCTTGCCTACCAGTTCGTAAAGCGGCACTAAAGTTGTTACGCTTGGTACCATCATTGTGGCCAAAAAGAAGATAGTCATGACCCGGGCAATCTGAGGCCTGAGCAAGCGTGAAAGCGCATAGCCAGCGGAACCACTGATGAACCAATGGGCCAAAATTAGCGCGCATGTGATGGTCAGACCGTTCAGGAAATAGTTCGCGATGCTGAGATCGGGGTATCTGTTTCTTGGCTCGCGCCAAGCGGTTACATAGCTATTGATTAGCATAGTCAGATCAACCCGTTCGCCCACGGTCGAGATGCGACCAGTGGGCTTGATCTTCTCTTGAAATAGCTGCGTGATTTTGTCGGTTGCCTCGGTCCCTGGTTTGCCCAATTTCCTCGGTTTGAGTGAGCCATTAAGGTCGATCGTCAGATCGGTCATTTCATGAGCGCGAACGACCTCTTTACGAACGAGGTTGTCACTGAGCCGCTGCGTGGGCCAGATCGCGCGATATGTGCTGTACTGATATTTGGGCAATGATGCTTCGGCCACTTTGCGGCCGTCTATCCACGCTTCGGCGGTTATTTTGCCCAAGTGGATGGTCGGTAGCAAATCGGGCACACGCCACAGAA
>CAZYPJ010000170.1:0-8614 GCA_964649365.1 uncultured Anaerolineales bacterium
AGTCGGGGCGGGGCGTCGGCGGGGCGCTCGATGATCTGCCAGCCGCCCTCGATGCCGAGCGCCTCCATCGCCAGCGCGACGTTGGCCATGCAAATGCCGCAATCGTACAGCTCGTAGGTGGGGCCGTGCGCGAGATATTTGGGGCTGTTGGCCACTGTGTAAAGATACAGCGTCTCCTCGCGCCACAGAAAGCGCCAGGGCTGGACGTTGCGAGCTGAGGGCGCGCGGCGCGCCGCATCGAGCAGCGCCAGGATCAGCTCGGCGGGGTGCGCGGGGTGGTCGAAATCGTCCTCGTAGGCGATCTGCTCCACCTCCAGGCGTTTTTCGGCCCCTGCGCCGGCGCGAATGAGCGCGTTCACTGCTCTGCCCAGCATACCCGCCGCTGGGCGGCCATAGACGAGTATCGCCCCCACTTGCGCCCCGGCGGGCAAGCCCAAAGTGGGGCCTAGCGCCGCCTCGGCTTTGAGCGCGCCGATAAAGCACGTACCGACGCCGAGCTGCGTCAGGCGGACGGCAATCTGCTCGGCGCGATAGCCCAGGTCCATCTGGACGTGCTCGCCCCCGACGATATAGGGGATCAGCGCGTGGGGCGGGTTGATGAGCTTGCCATAAGCCCCCAATAGGGCGAACAGGGCGTTGGAGAGCGCCTCGTCGCGGCGCGCTGCCTGATAGACGTTGGCGGGAACCAACGGCTTGGCCTGGCTTGCAATTTCGGCCACTTGGGCCAACATGGCCGCATCCAGCGGTTTGGCGTCGTACTGGCGCACTGAGCGCCTGGAGAAAATGGCCGCATAAAGCGCGCTGTTGGCCGACATGGTTAGCCCTCCGCCAGGAAGCGATCCACAATCTGCTGGCGATACTCGGGCGAAAGTGCGCGGAAATAGGCGCTGTAGCCCGTCACCCGCACCACCAGGTCGGGGTATTTCTCCGGGTCCTGGTGCGCTTCCAGCAGCTTGTCTTTGGAAAGGACGTTGATATTGACCAGCGTGCCGCCTTGGGCGTTGTGCGCCTTCAAGTAGGCCTCGACGGCCTCGACGCCGCCCATCTCGCGCGCCCGGCGCTCATAAAAGTCGATCTGCAAGGGGGCCGAGTTGCCCCAGCCGGGCTGCACCGCCGCTACCGCCGCCGATTTGGCCGTGGGGGCGCTCACGCCGCCGCGCATAAAGCCCGGGTCGGGGTCGGCGCTGTGCGAAATGGCCTCGTGGGCGCGGCGACCGTTGGGCGTGGCCCCCAGGCGCTCGCCCAGTTGGATGACGATGCCGTGCGAGAACAAGCCGGGAATCACCGTGTAGCCGCTGGCGGTAGGCGTCCCGCGCATCAGGCCGGTGTAAAGATCTGAGACGCGCTTGGCCCACTCGTCGGCCCGCGAGCCGCCCGAACCGTAACGCGCGATATTCTTGCACATCAACCGCGCCCGCTCGCCCTCGACGCCGGCCCAGTTGTTCTTCAGATGATCGGCCAACTCGCGCCAGGTGAGCCGGCCCTCGATCTCGACGCGCTGCTCGACTGCGGCGAAGGAATCGGCCACCGTGGCCAGGCCCACGCCGTCGCACGTCAGCCGGTAGATATCCACGCCGCCCGCCGCGACATCCAAGCCTCGCTCGATGGGGCCGTGGGCAAAGAGGTTGAGCACGATCTCGGGCGAGTTCTGCGCATTGTGCGCCATGTGCCAATCGAACCCCTCTTTGATCGTCGCCACCGAGACGCCCAGATGATGCGTATAACGCGCCCACAAGTTCTCGACGCTGGGCGGCTGGGTCGCTTCCTCGGCCATCATGTCGTTGAAGGCGTGCAGGAAGGGCGCAACCAGGCACAGGCGGGTCACATCTTGCAGGCAGTATTCGATGCCGGGCAGCGCCGTCCAGTTGCAGCCGACTTTGGCGCGCATCCGCGCCAACTGGATGGGCGCGCCGTTGCGGGCGTAGCCCTCGTCCAGCCCTTTGGAGCAGGAAAAGCTCGGGCCGGTGCCATCTTGCAGCAGGTAGAGCACCGCGGCGCGCAGCAATTCGGGGCTAAGCCGGTCGTGCAGGCGAACCGCCAGGTTGGAGGGGATGCGCAATCGGTGCGCCGCTTCCAGGATCAGGAACGACATGCGGCTGGTGAGGTCGTGGCCGTCGGGCGCGGGGCCGCCGATCTGGGAGTAGTGTGTGTCGTTGAACAGGAGGCTGGCCAGATACCATACCACCTCTTCGTCATCTTGGATCAGGCCAGCCGCTTTATCGGCCTCATAGTATGGGCGCAGCCACTCGTCGAGCTGGCCCATCGCGCCGCCCGCCGCCCACATGCGGTCAATGGACTGGAACCAGGCGAGGAACTGGCACGCCTCGCGCAGCGTGCGCGGCGCGCCCTCCACCAGGTACTCGTTCATGTCGGCGATGTCGGTCATGTTCCGCCGCACAAAGGGGTCGGCGGTCTCGGCGGCGACTTGGCGGGCGTATTCGACGTGCCGCCGAATCCAAGTCTGTACACCCAACATCAACGCCTCTTCGCCGTCATAGAATGAGGTATCCTCCGGGCGGTTCAGCGCGCGGTAATAGCGAATTTTGTCCAGCAGGCCGCCCCAGCCCAGCCTCAAGCCGATGGTCATATCGGGGCCGAAATGGTTCATGCCGCCGATGCCGGTGTAGATCAGATTGTATTTTTCATGCAAGGGACGCAAGTGGCTGGGCCGATCCTCTGGTCGCCAGCCCCCGACGCCGGGGATGCCCACCTGCACCCAAGCCCCCGCCAGCGCGCTCTGGGGATGGATATAGACCGGATGCACTTCCAGCCACCGGCGAAAGTTCTCGCCGATGCCCTTGGGGCCGTAGCACCGGCCGGAGGGATGGTTCGATTGGGCGACGAACGGGATCGGCTCATCCCACGGGATGTAGCCGTGGTCGTCAATATCGTGATAGCCGCGTCGCTTGATCTTGATATCGGTGTGCTCTTGTTTGGTGAGGCGGATGGCCTCGATGCGTTGCTGGAACGACGGCATAGAGTCGGGTGTTGGCATAGCGGGTGATTCCTCTCATCTGGGGGTAAACTTATCAACGACAATTGTATAGTAGCATACTCAAAAACTAACGCCCGTCAAACGACGGGCGTGATACGGATGCGCTCAGTGCCCCTTTCGCCAGGGCGCGTAGCGTGCGGCATAGAGCTTGTTCACCTGGGCGCAGCCGGTGTTGTCGGCATTGGCGTAGCAACGCTGCTCCGGCGTCTTGCTGAACTTGACGCAGCCCCAACACCACAGCCCGCGAAAAGTGTACCACTTGCCCCGGTTGGCGGCGCTGATCTCGTTGCACAGTTGTAGGGCGAGGTTCTGTGGAATCGCCTCGAGCGGTTTCAGAGCGGCCATGTTTTCCTCCTTCGATCATGCCAGGGCCGGATCAACACGCTTGCGCCACACAAGGCGATTATACCACGGGCGCCAATCGGAGGAAACCTACTGATCTGGGCATGATTTTCTAGCCGCCTCGACGCCCACCAGGGGTGCGACTATGGTAGCCTCGCGCCTTGTGTGCGCGATGCGGCGTTTGGCGCCTTGTGCTCGGATCAATCATGTCTGGTGGGCTATTTGCCCGCGAGCAGGGGGCGCAGATCGTCAATGTGGCGGGCGTCATTGACCCAGCGCACCCAGTGGCCCCTGGGGCCGTCGCGCAGGCAGCAGGTAGCGGTCCAATCCAGCTCGAACCAGCAATCGCGCAGGCGGGCCACGCCATCGCCCATGAAATGACGGATCAGCGCGTTGATCGGCCCGCCGTGGCTAACGATGGCGACCCGCTCCAGTTTTTGCTCGGCCACGATGCGTTGCACCTCATCCCAGCCCGCCAGCACGCGCGCCCACATGCGCTCGTTGGCATAGGCGAAATGTTCGTTGCTCCACTGGCTCAGGTCTTCGGAAACAGGGCCGCCCGGGTAGCCCGCCATGTCGTCAATGGTCACTTCGGCGAACTCGGGCATGGCGCGGCGCGGCAGGTCGGGAAAGCGCGCCGAGATGGCGTCGGCGGTCTCGCGGGCGCGGCGCAGGGGGCTGGCAAAGAGGTACTGCAAATCCCACTCGGCGCAGCGCGCGGCCAACCGCTCGGCCAGTTGGTGGCCCAAGGGCGTCAGCGCGTTGTGCGCGGTGATCGCGGCGGGCGGGATATAATCCACATGGGAATGTCGAAAGATGAAATAATCGGGCATGGAATACTCCTTGGATAAATGAAAACGGCAAGACCGATTGGTCTTGCCGTCTGCGGAGACGCCTCAATTGAGCTGAGGTTCTTCCGCCTGATTGCTCAGGCGGAAGCGACGGGATTCGAACCCGCGGTCTACGGCTTGACAGGCCGTCATGTTAGGCCACTACACCACGCCTCCGTTACGGGGGGTATAATACCATGAACGGCTTGCGGTGTCAAAATGCGCCCCCACTCGTGCAACGTAGTATGAACGTGGGCCAAGCATTTCGCAGCGCATTATGCGGCGGCGCGCTGGCAATCGGCGCACAGGCCAGTGAGCAGCAACTCTTCCGGCTCGATGGCAAACCCGTGCGCCACCGCCAGCCGTTGGAGCAGCGGCTCGATCTCGCCCGGCTCAACGGCCGCCAGCTTGCCGCAGACGCGGCAGCGCAAATAGTGCCGCCGGCCGTGCGGCGTTTGCAGTTCGAACCGATGTTGACCATCGCCCAGATCAAAGGCCGCGACCATGCGCAGGTCTTGGAGCAGGTCGAGCGTGCGATACACCGTCGAGCGATCTATCGCTGGGTTTTGCGCATGGGCCAGGGCATAGACCTCATCCGCCGTGGCGTGGCCGTCAATCTGGTGCATCACCGCTAGCACCAGCTCGCGTTGAGGCGTCAGCCGCAAGCCTCTATCGCGCAACCCCTGGGCAAACTCTTTTTCGCAGCACATAGCAAACCCTCAGAGATATAGCTCACAACGTTAATATGAACGCGCCTGGCGCAGCGGCCAAACCATCGGGCGCGTCCTAACTCAGCAGCCGGCGCGCCAACGCGATCAGCGAGGGCGCCACCTGGAGCATCAGGCTCACCACCACATGGCAGACGATGGACGCCGCCAGGCCGTAGCGGTCGCGCACGTAGGTATAGACGATGCTCAGCGCGCCCATCGCCACGAACACGATGAACGAGATCAGGATCGGCGCGTGCGGCAAAAAGTAGAGCAGCGCCGTAGCCGCCGCCAATGCAATCCCCACCGAAGCGCCTTTGCTGCCCTGCACGATGCCCCGCAGGAAATATCCTTCCAGCGGCGCGGCGATGAAACAAGTCTGATAAAAGAGCAACACGACGTCGCGCGTGCCGTAAAGCCGTTCGTTGAAACCGCGCAACGGCTCGGCCAGAAAGGCCAACAGCGGCGCCGAGATCACCAGCCCCAACAACGCGCCGCGCCCCATGTTGGGTAGCGAATAGCCCATTTCGATCTGGCGCGCGCCCTGGTAGAGCAGACACAAGATGGCCAGCGTCGTCCAGATCAGCGCCAAACGCGCCGGCTGGGCCAGCATGATCGTGCCGAGACCGACGCCCACCAAGATCAAGTACAACACGTAAGGCTCGGCCAGGGGACGCGCCAGAGAGGGCCGTTTGCTCATGACAATGCCTTTACCACCTTGCGGGCCGCTGCGAGAGCGGCTTCAATATCTTGGCGCTCGATGCCATAATGAGTGACGGCGCGGAACTGCTGCGGGCCGATAGCGTTCCACTTGACGCCCTCGGCGGCCAGGCCGCGCACCACCTGTTCGCAGGTCGCGGTGGGGTGGCGCCACCCAAAGATGACGATGTTCGACTGCACCGAGGCTAGGTTGACGTCAAAGCCCGGGATTTCGGCCAGGCCCTCGGCCAGGCGCTTGGCGTTGGCGTGGTCGTCGGCCAGGCGATCCACCATGTGCTCCAGCGCCACGATGGCCGCCGCCGCCAACACCCCGGCTTGGCGCATCCCGCCGCCCACGATCTTGCGATTGCGGCGCGCCTCTTGGATAAACGCCTTGCTGCCTACGATGGCCGAGCCGACGGGCGCCGCCAGCCCCTTCGAGAAGCAGAATTGCACCGAATCGGCCTGGGCCGCAATGTCCTTGACATCCACGCCTAGCGCGATAGCGGCGTTAAAAATGCGCGCGCCGTCGAGGTGCACGGCCAGCTTGTACTTGTCGGCCACGGCCTTGATGGTCGCCATCTGCGCCGGGCTGAGCGCCGCGCCGCCGCAGCGGTTGTGGGTGTTTTCCAGGCAGATGACGCGCGTGTGTGGGTAGTGGATATTGTTCACGTCGCGCACCGCCGCCTCGACCTCGGCGGGGTTCAACATGCCATTGGGCAAGTTGGGGACGGTGTGCACCATCGCCCCGCCCAGCGCCGAGACGCCGCCCGCCTCGTAGAGAAAGATGTGGGCCTTGTCGCCCAAGATCACCTCGTCGCCGCGTCGGCAGTGCGTCAGCAGCGAGACTAGGTTGCCCATCGTGCCGCTGGCCACGAACAGCCCGGCCTCTTTGCCCAGCCGCTCGGCGGCCATCGCTTCCAGGCGGTTGACGGTGGGGTCCTCGCCATAGACATCGTCGCCCAGTTCGGCGCGATACATCGCCTCGCGCATGGCGGGGCTGGGCAAGGTCACGGTGTCGCTTCGCAGATCAATAAATGCCATACAAAACCTCCAAGCGCCGTAGCGCAGTGAGCGCCAGCCGCTAAAGCGGGCAGGCTACGGTTACATCGCCACCTGTGGTAGCGCGCTCGCCTTCGCGGGCTGACCGGCTTACATGTGTTGGATGCGTTTTTTGATTTTGAATCCCAGCCGACGACGGTCGGCTTTGTAGTCGTTGCGCGAGGCTTCAGCCCGCGAGCGCCGCGCGGACGCGGTCCAGCAACGTCTCTAGCCCGTCGCGCACATCGGCCCCCAGGTTGATGCGCAACGCCGCGCGCCCGGCCCCGCGCAGGGCTTCCAGGTCGCCCAGCGCCTGGGCCTTTTTGAGCACGCCGAACGTATAGGTGCGTTCCGGGATAGGCAGATCGTCGGTCTCATCTTGGGTGAGTTGTAAGAACAGCCCTTTGTTGCCGTCGCCTTTGTGAAGCTGGCCGGTGCTATGCAAAAAACGCGGCCCAAAGCCCACGGTGACGGCGATCCCCAGCGCGCGTTCGAGGTGCATCCGCAGCGCCTGCAAGAGCGCCTCGTGGGCCTCGGCGCGATCAATATAGGCCATGATGGCCAGGTAGCGCCCTGGCTGGGCCTGGCCGAAGAAGCGCCCCAAGCAATCAGCGACGCAGCTCTTGGGGTGGGGGCAGTGGCCGTAGAGGGCCAGCGGCTGCTCTTGGCAAAGCGGCGCCTCTTCGGGCAACGCTTTGGCCTGTTCATAGCGCGCCAACGCGCGGCGCGCCTGTTCTTTGGCCGATTCCACATTGGGCTGGTCGAAGGTGTTGATCCCCAGCACTTGCCCGGCGACGGCGGTAGCGAACTCCCAGCGGTAGAACTCGGCGCCCAGATCGTACACGTCTCTGAGCTTGATCGCCACGACCGGCTGGCCCGCCTCGGCCAACGCGATGGCGCGCGCGTCGAGGTCGGCGTTGTTCGCGCCCTCTAGCCGCAGATAGGCATACCAGCGGTCGGCGCTGGGGGGGATGTGGTCGGCGTCCTCGCCCTCCACTGGCAAGATGCCCATGCCCTCTTTGCCGGTGCTCTCGGCGATGAGTTGTTCGGCCCACGGCCCAAAGGGGGCTAGCTCCCGCGAGGTGAGCAGGGTCAGCTTGTCGCGCGGCGCGGTGGGGTGGACGGCCAGCGCGCCCATGAGGGCACCCAACACCAGGCCGGCGTTGCGCTCGGCGGGCTGGGTGGCGCGGCAACTCGCGGCTACCTCGCGCGCCCGTTGCAGCAGACGGTCCAAGTCGTGCCCCAAGAGCGCCGCCGGAACCAACCCAAAGAGCGAGAGCGCCGAATAACGCCCGCCGATGTCGGGCGGGTTCAAGAACGTCTCGCGCCAGCCCTCGTCGCGAGCCATCTTGGATAGGCGAGTGTTAGGGTCGGTGATGGCGACCATCTGCCTGGCCCACGATGCGCCCACCTCGCGCTTGAGGGCGTCCTTGAAATAGAGGTACAGACTAAGCGGCTCGATGGTAGTGCCCGATTTGCTCGACACCAGAAACAGCATCCGCGATAGCGCCACGCCCTTGGCGGCGCGGCGGATTTGCGCCGGGTCGGTGGCGTCGAGCACCACCAGCTCGGGGCAATTGGGCGCAATCCCCAGGATCAAGCGCATCACTTCGGGCGCCAACGAACTGCCGCCCATGCCCAGCAATACCACGCGGTCGAACGCGCCTCGCGTTTCGGCGGCAAAGGCGCGCAAGCGAGCGAACTCGGCGGGCATCGTCTCGGGCAGGTCGAGCCAGCCCAGGCGGTCCTCGATCTCGGCGATGGCCTTGGCGTTGGCGCTCCACAGCGAGCCGTCGCGATCCCATATGCGTCGGGCCGCGCCCAACGCTTCTAGCCGGGCTACCTGCGCTTGCACGGCGCCCTCATAGTCGCCCAAGCTGTAACCCAGCGACGCATCCCTATTGGCCAAGACCTCTCGCATCGTACTCATCGCTCTTCTGCCCTCTCGTAGTAGCGGCCCTCGTGGTCGCCTGAAATCATTATGAGGTTGGGCGGCGGCC
>CAZYPJ010000171.1:0-8584 GCA_964649365.1 uncultured Anaerolineales bacterium
GCCCGCGCCATACAGAATGGTGGGCAATCCCAACTCACCTGCGCTAGTCGCCCCATTGGAACAATAGGGCGCTAGGTAAAACTCGGCGAGCTGGCGCGCCTGTTTCAAGGCGCGCTCGGCCTGGCGAACAATCTGGGCGTCGCGCGGCGCGGCCCAAGCGGGGTGAAAATCATCCACCGTGAACGAACGCCCGGTATAGCAGGTTAGCTCGGCGCGATGATAGCGCACTACTATACCATCCAACCCGCGCAGCGCCGCGCGCATATCGTCGAGCACGCTCCCCGCCGTTTCGCCGCGCACCAAGCGGCGGTCATAGCGCGCCGTACAGCCATAGGGCACGATGGATGCGCCAGGATAGGGCGTCGAAATGATCTCGACCACTTCGTTCACGCCCGGCCCCAAGTCTTTATCCTGCAAACGCGGCCAACCCCGCAGCCGCCGGATCGCCTCGGCCATTGCATAGACCGCGTTGCGGCCCAGTTCAGGGCGCGAGGTGTGCGCCGGCGCGCCCTCGGCTTCCAGCACGACGCCGGCGCGCCCTTTGTGCCCCACGCCCAGGCGCAGCCCGGTCGGCTCGCAGATCACGACTCTGTCAACAGAATAGCGCTTCAGGATATGACCCAGGGCCACGCCCTCGACCATCTCTTCGCCCACGCTGGCCGACACGATGACCTGTCCGGCCAGCGTCTCGCGGTCGAGCATCCCGACGGCGATCAGCGCCGCTGCCAACGACCCTTTCACGTCGGTGGAGCCGCGCCCCCAGATGCGCCCCTCGGCGTACTGCCCGGAGTAGGGCGGGTAACGCCATTCGGAGGACGAGGAGACAGGCACGACATCCATATGCGCGTCGAACAACACCGTCGCGCCGGGCCGCTGGCCGCGCACGACGCCCACCACGCTGCCCAAGTCGTCGCGCTCGACGGCGTCATAACCCAGCATGGTCATCTCGCGCTCCACCAGTTCGGCCACGCCCTGCTCTTGCCCCGAGAGGCTGGGGCGGCGCACCAACGCCTGGCAGAACGATGTCACCTCGGCCTCGACGCTGCGTTGCATCATGTTCACCTCCACGCGCCAGAGTCTATCTGGCAACGCCCCTGGCGTCAACCGCCGATTGACGCGCCGCACTGATCGCATTACCATACACCCGCCTTGCCGTGACTCGACGATCACATGATGAGGAGCGCGCGATGAAGATCAAGTCCATCGAAGTTATGAAACTGAATATGCCCTCCCAGGAGCCGAAAACCAAGCCTCGGCGGCCGGCCTGGTCGCAGGACGCCGAGGTCGCCAACCCGATGAGCAAGTTCCCCGAGTTCAAGCGCCACCGCAGCCTGTGGCTGCCCGACAAATGGCCCGGCGTGTGGGTCAAAGTGACGGCGGAGAACGGCGTCTATGGCCTGGGGTCGTGCTCGTTTGGGCGACCTGTGGCGGCCATCATCGAAGATCATTTTGCCCCGCACCTATTGGGCATAGATGCTCTGGCCATCGAGCGCGCCTGGGATATGATGTTCCGCCTCAGCAAGCCTTATGGCACAGTGGGGTTGGCTTCGGTGGCGATGAGCGGCGTGGATTTGGCGTTGTGGGATCTGGCGGGCAAACTCACCGGCCAGCCGGTGTACAAGCTGCTGGGCGGCCCCGTACGCGACCGCCTTTTCACCTACGCCACCGGCAACGATACCGATTGGCAACTGGAGCTGGGGTTCAAGGCCGTCAAGCTGGCTTGCCCCTATGGCCCGGCGGATGGCTTGTGGGGCCTGGATGAGAACGAAAAGCTGATTGCCCACACACGCGAGCTGGTGGGCGATAGCGTCGAGATCATGCTCGATTGCTACATGGCGTTCGACGTGGAATACACTGTGCGCCTGGCCGAGCGCATGCGTCCCTACCGGCTCAAGTGGATCGAGGAATACCTGATCCCCGAAGACCTCGATGGCCACGTGGAGGTACGCCAGCGCCTGCCCTGGCAGACCCTGGCCACCGGCGAGCACATGTACACCCCTTGGCCGTTCCAGCAGTTCATCAGCCGTCGCGCCTGCGACATCCTCCAGCCCGACATTCATTGGGTAGGCGGATTGACGGCTTGCCGCCGCATCGCCGAGATGGCCGACGCCGCCGGAATGCAGGTGATCCTGCACGGCGGGGCTAACAGCGTCTATGGGCAACACCTGACGTGCGCCATGCCCAACACGCCCTGGGCCGAGTATTTCTTGGCCTCGCCTCCGGGCGTGCCCATTGAGGAGATGCCGCGCATCCCAGGGACGCCCGCGCCCGTCAACGGCTGGACCACCCCCAGCGACGCGCCCGGCTTTGGTCAAGAGATCCCCGATGAGTGGCTAACGCCGTTCTTTGTATAGATAACCGCAGAGACACAGAGACACAGAGGGACAGAGGTTAAGGATAACGAGGCCACAGATCTCCTGAATCTCAGACCTCGTTATCTTAACGCTTGTTTCTCTGTCCCTCTGTGTCTCTGCGCCTCTGCGGTTTCCCCTAGCGCAGGATCAGCACGTCATAGGGAGACAGCGTCACGGCGCCGGATAGCTCGCGACCAGAGAGCAGGTCGCGCATGGGCGCGGGTAACGTGATCTGCGCGGGCTGGGCGTTGTGGTTCAGCGCAAAGGTGAACGAGACGCCGTCTTTGTGGCGCTGCGTCACCTCCACCCCAGCTGATGCTTCCAGTGGCGCGCCGATCCCGCGCTCGGCGCAAATCTGCCCATAGAAATCGGCCAGGAACGCCGGCCCGGCGTCGGTCGCCAGATAATACGCCTCGCCCTGGCCGTAGGCGTTCACCGTCAGCGCGGGCCGGCCGGCGTAGAAATCGTCGCCATAGACGGCCAACGCCCGCGCCCCTTCCAGGTGGATCAGATCGCACAGCAGCTCGCAGCGGTATTCGCCCTTCACCCTGCCCACCGGCTGGCTCACCACGATGCGATTCGACTCGCCGGGCAGCAGCGCGTCAATCTCCTCGGCCCACACGCCCACCAGGTCGCGCAGTTCGCCCGGATAGCCGCCCATCGCCACGAGATCGTTCTCGTCCACGATACCGCTGAAAAAGGTCGTCACCAGCGTCCCGCCCCGGCGCACGAACGCCTTGAGGTTATCGGCCACGCCGGGCCGCACCATGTAGAGCACCGGCGCGATCACCAGGTCGTACCGGCTCAGATCGGCCTGTGGGCGCACCACATCCACAGCGATATTCTGCTCCCACAGCGCGGCGTAATGCTTCTTGACCTGCGCCACATAGTCCAGTGCTACAGATGGCCCCTTGGAATAGCCGAGGCCCCACCAGTTCTGCCAATCGAACAGGATCGCGACCTTGGCCTGCTGGCGCGCATCGAGCAGCGCATCGCCCAGGGAGGCCAGCTCGGCGCCCAGCGCGGCGCATTCCTGGAACACGCGGGTGCGCTCGTGGCCGGCGTGGGCCACCACCGTAGGGCATCCAGTTGGTCTGGCTGGGGGTGGATTCCATCAGCATCCACGAACGCCCATCCTTCAGGCCGCGCATCAACTCGTGCTTGAACGCCACGCTGCTGGGCGGCTCATCGGGCAAGGGATAACTATCCCACGAGACCACATCGAGGTGCGGCCCCCAGGTGTGATAGTCGAGCGGCTTGAAGTGGCCCATCAGGTTGGTGGTGATGGGCACGTCGGGCGTGATGGCCTTGATGGCGCGGTACTCGCCCAGGTAACACTCCAGGATAGCGTCGTTCTGGAAGCGGTCGTAATCGAGCAGCATGGGCTGGTTGCCCTGCTCGCCGTTGGTGGTGGGCGTCTCGATCTCGTCCCAAGCATAGACCTCGTGACTCCAAAAGGCCGTGTTCCAAGCGCAGTTCACCGCCTCGATGGAGCCATAGCGCGCCTTCAACCATTCGCGAAAACCCTCGGCGCACAGGTCGCAATAGCATTTGTGGCCGTACTCGTTGCCGATGTGCCAGGCCGCCAACGCCGGGTGATCCTTGTAACGTTCGGCCAGCCGCCGCGCTAGTTCCACCGAGTAGCGCCGATAGTGGGGGTTGGACGGGCACCAATTGACCCGCCCGCTGTGCTTGAGCCGCACGCCGTTCTGATCCACGCGCATCACATCGGGGTAACGCTGCGACATCCACGCCGGGTGCGCCGCCGTCGAGGTAGCCAAGCAGACATAGATGCCGTTCTTGGCCAGCAAATCGAGCAGCCGGTCGAGCCACTCAAAGTCATAGCGATCCTCCGCCGGTTGCAGCTTGGCCCACGAAAAGACGGGCACGGTGGCTACATTGACGTGCGCCGCCTTCATCAGCCGCACATCGTCCTCCCAGACCGATTCAGGGAACTGGTCAGGATTATAGTCGCCGCCGAACCAAAAGGTAGGGAGTTTGGGGTTGAGCACAGGGAGCCTCCGCAAAGGATTCTGGTGCTTTTCGTATGCAAGCTCATTATATGCGTCGCTAGGCTGAATGGCCAGTGGGATGTTGCCACGAACACATCAGCATGTCGTTGAAGTGAAGGAAATCGTGAAAAAGGGTTGACAAGACATTGAAAAATGTCTGAGATTCTGTTAAAATCGATTATGGTTGCACAAACAATGCCTTGTACGACAGGCCCGTAGCGACAAGGAGCGGCAATACAGCATGGCAAACCGATCAATCCGTTGGCTTGGGGTCGTGGTGGTGATGGCGGCGGTGTATCTGGGGGTGTGGTCGGCGGGCAGTGTGCGCGGGCAAAGCGCGCAGAACGTTTCTGCTATACCCATATCCGTCGTGGACTACCAGCCTAGGGAGCCAAGCTTTGCCGACTCACCTGTAATGACTTCCCAGATCAGCCCTGCTTTATCCTATATTGCCATTCCTGTTGCCCAAGACTGTGATATATGGAAGTGCCACACGGAGACGCTTGGGCAAGCCATGACGCTCACTGTGCGTACTCAATACTGGCGTAGCACACTGCTCAAGTTTGAGGTCGGGCAATACATCCTTCAAGGTTCCGACATTGTGTCAGCCGCCATCAAACTAAAGGTCTTGTCTTTCATCCCAGAGCGTCCAGAACAAACCGAGCTGATGGTAGATGGCTATGAGATCTACAAGGACTGGGATGAGCTGGCGGCAAATGGCTATATGAGAACTCAAACAGATAGCTGGTGTGACGACACAGAATGCCACAAAGACCAAAACCCTCTCAGGGTGGACGATTGCGAGGCATGTGGAAATGATAGACTCGCTAAAGGCATTGTAAGAGTGGGAGATACGCAACTTGTGCTGACTGACACTACGGGCAGATTGGCTCATACTATCGCAACATGGCTAGACAACCCGAATTCGAACTATGGGATAGTCCTCAATAATTCCGATGGGGGAGCGTGCCAAGTATCTTTCGCGTCACGCGATTATAGAATGGGTGACGTCTGCATCTCACCGACTCTCGAAGTATGGTACACTCCTCCGGTTTGCACTCAAATCGCAGTGAGTGCAGATCCTACTACTGTAATTGCGTGCAAGCCGGACCCGGTCACGCTAACCATGACGGCCCTGAGCAAATTTGGGCTAGGGCTAGAAAATATCCCCATCACGGTTACGTGTAGTGTCGGGGTGTTGAGTTGTACAGCGGGATTCAACTGTGACAAGAGCGGTTCTACTCTTGTCGTCACTACGACAACCGGGGGTATTGCAGAAGTCAATTTCCTGCCCAACGGGCAAGCTCATGCTGGAGATACGGTCACTATTACTGCCGAATCAAGTCAATGCCTGACCCCTACGCAGATCGCTTTACCCATAGGCCAAGAAGCCTATGGATTTTATGTTCGAGACCTCGGCGCCACGATAACGGCCTGTCAGGGGTTCACCAGTCAGGTAGTAATCCAGGATTACTGTTACAACGTTTTTACCCAACCTGGAACGATTACCCTTGAGTTATCACCGAGTATTACCGCTCCATTCAATCAGAATGGGTACTTTTACGTGGTCCACCCAGGGGGATTCTCCCAGCCTCTCTTTCTGCCCAAGGTCACGGCCACCGTGCATGTTGCGGGTAAGGTACTAACCCATTTCGTAAACAACATTACCATTGATCCCCCGCCGCCAGCGCAGATTACGATCACCCGTCAAGTGACTGACCCCGTAATTGGAGTCCCGTTCACGGTCTGCATCACGGTGACTGACCCATGCGATCACTATCCAGATATAGTGGAGATCTCAAGCAGCGACGCCAGCCTAACCGTTGCGCCCCCAAGCGTCGCTCTCAGTGCGAACGGCCAAGCGTGCATCCCCATTTCACTACTATGGAGCAGTTCTGCCCCGCATCCAATGTTAGTGCCTGGAGTACAGATCATAGCCACCGCAAATGGGCTAGCAGACTCAACTGATCCGTTCACCGTGACACAATTGGCATGCGCCACTATTGCCTGGAAGGACAACTATCCCAATCAGATCATGACATCACGGCCATTTACGCTAGTAGTACAGGATCGCTACGGCGACGCAGTCGATGGCATTCCGGTGCAATTCGCGGGCTACGGCGACCAGCGCCTAAAACCATGGCCCACCCTTGACCCCGCGTCAGCCACACTAAACAAAGGGAATGCTACTGTCACGGTCACGTTGCCAGGGGGAAACCTCACTGCCGGCACATTCACTGTTACGGCGCAAGTTGGCCCTTTCAACTCTCAGATAAGCGACATGTCAGATTGCAATAACTTTCTGGCAACGTCGCGCGCGCTTAGGATTATGAGACCTGCATATATCGCCTACCTTGTCAGCAGCGTGGCCAAATTGACCGGAACATTGACCTTAGAGAATGGCCCCGGCTACCCGCAAAGCGTCACCGCGACGCTCTGGCTTACCAACACCTCGGCTTTGCCAGCGCCGTCAGTGAACGTGACGATTAATCTCCCACAAGGCGTCACATGCGATCAAGCAGGCCAGATCATTGACACTTTCCCTGTGGCAGGATTTGGAGTAGTAAAGAGGATCTGGCGACTGCAAGTGCGTGACCGCTGCGACCCCCTCAGCCTCCGCGCCGATATTCAAAGCCCCTACGCAGCGCCATCCATGATTACATGCGATGCAACGATTGAGATGCCAACAACCTACCTAGGGTTCGAAGCGGGAGAGGAATGGGTGCTCACAGGCACGCATGTGGGCAGTCGTTGGTGGCCTAGCATTGTAAGTATAACTGCAAGCCTAGAATCCTGCATAGAGGGCAGCCAATGCCTGCAATTAGGGCACGCGGACTGCGACTTCACCGGTAACCCAGATGGCGATGCCAGCGCCTACGCCAAACACCGCATATGGGTATGCCCAGATATGCAGGGATTGCGCTTCAGGCATCATCTCACATCATATGAGGAACGCGGTGAAGAAGGGTTAAAGGTGTACATTGAAACCCGCGAAGCGGGCAGGCCTTCGAGCGCCCCTATTTTCGAAGTCACCTCTACACATGAAAAGATCGATTGCAAAGACAACAGGGCTGATGCAGGATGTCAGACGAGCACGGTTGCCTTGCCAGCAGAGATTGCGGCTCAAGCGCAACGAAACGGCGGGGTCGAAGCGTGGCTCTGGTTCGAGCTACGCCAATCGAATGGCAATATGAACAACACCTACGCCTATGTAGATGGAATCGAGTGGCTCACGCGGTAGTGGAGAACGAGCGCGAGGCTGTCCTGCAAGGATAGCCTCGTGCTGCATAGGTCATTCGGGTGGTTTCTTCCAGCAAAAGACTTCTTGAACGGCGCTGCTGTGCACGAGTCCATAGTTGCTCTCCGAGACTGCATTGGTCAACGGCTGCGAAATCACCGCCTTCTGTCCGAGCGAGGTTACCACTGCTTGATCACGTATTCTAACTATCGAGACCTTCCATTTGAACCACAAGACATTGCTATCTCCATGATTGACGCACTTTTCAGTCTGCGGCCAGTGACAGACCACTCCATAAGGCCATTTCGAAACGCCCGTGCGTTCTAGATCCGAGTTCGCGAACACATAAGAGTATGTCCCGCTAATAGTCACCATAAAGTAGTAACCCGCGTCGTTGTCAGGTTTCAATGGCGCTTGCCAATGCAGTGGGTCGCCATCGTGCTTATGCGGACTGGTCGTTCCATCTTCCAGGACAGGGGCTGAATAACGGGCGCGCGCATCTGCCAGTTCCTGCTCCCACGCAGACTGTGTGGCTCGGGCACAAAGAGCAGTCGCAGTCTGGGCTGCCGCAGCCGTTTGTGAGAGAAGAGCCGTTTGGGTAGCGGTTGCATTTGCCCGAGCGGTAGCGGTCGACGTCGCTTCGGCTTTAGCTGTCGCTTTATAGTCAGGCGCTGGGGTAAGTGTCGCCGTAGGTGAAGGTGTCAACGTGGCTGAAGGCGTAGGCGTCCACGTCTGTGTTGCGGTCGCTGTGGGCGTAGGCGTTGCCGAAAGTGTAGGCGTCCACGTCAGTGTGACGGTCGGTGTGGGTGTATAAGGCGTAAGCCTCCCGGTGGGTGTATAAGGCGTAAGCCTCCCGTCAGGGGTAACACCAGGGCTGGGCGGTCCAAAGATGCTCTCCCAAAGAAAGGGAATTGCGACAATGCCCACAACGGCTAGAGCAATAACTCTAATAATTGCTCCTCTTTTCATCAGAATATTCC
>CAZYPJ010000172.1:0-8577 GCA_964649365.1 uncultured Anaerolineales bacterium
TACGCTAGACTATAAGCAGTCTAGCGTTTTTCGTTGCTTGGAGGTGTGACCATGTTCAAGACTGAACGCATTGGCTTGGTTTTGACCCCGCTCGATAAGGAGGCTGTGCGCCGTCTGGCCGATGCGGACGGCGGGTTATCGGCGGCGGCTCTTGTGCGCCGTCTCATTCGCCAAGAGGCCATGCGCCGGGGCTTGTGGCCCACGCCTGCCCCCAGCGCGGCGCCGTCGCAGCCGGCACAAGGCGGCGCCGCATGAGAAAAAACGAAAGCCGCCGGTTTGCCCCCGGCGGCGGCAACGGAATCGGCGGCGGGGTGCCGCTATCCTGCCCACATGGTAGTACAAATGCCCCTGTCTGTAAAGCGCCTCTAGGTTCCATTCCGCCTCGGCTTGGCGACGGCGGGTTGATCCTCATTGGGTCGCAACACGTGGCCAGGATCGTGAGCCAGGAACTTCAGCGGACGCTTGACCTCGGATGCGAGACCCTGAATGGCTCCATTCTTTTCCGTTGTGATGTGCTGGCCCTGGCTCGCCAAGCCGGGGCGCGCGTGGTTGTGTGCAAGGATCGGGCCAGCGGTGACGTGTATTGCGCTAGGTTGGACGTTATCGAGCGCAAAGGGTGGATCTACCGCCATCGCAAGTACGGGCTGCAAGTGGGGTTAAACTTGGCTCTGTGGGAGCGCAAGGCCCCCGAGGGGGAACCGGTGCAAATGTCGCTTTTTGAAGGGGCGGGCTGATGAGCGACCATCATGAAGTATCTCAGACCCGGCCCGTCATTCCCCTCGTTTTGAGCTACGAGTTGCCGGCGCCTTGCGGCAGCGAGCGAGATGCGCGCCGGCTGGCCCATGACGATCTTGGCGACCTATCGCCTACTATGCTCGGAATCGAGCGAACGCGCCTTCAGCTTGTGCTTGCCTTTGGCGACCTGTCGCGCCCGTCATGGGCGCGCGCATGGGTCGGGGAACGATTGCGGCGCGTGCAAGAGGCGCTGAAGGCGGTGAGCAAATGAGCATCGTAGATCGCCTGCTTCACCCCGGCCCCCTGACAGACAAGGCCATTCCCAAGCCGGTGGATTCCAACGGCAATGGCCACGCGGCGGCCACGGGGCCGGGCGTGACGGCCACGCCGGCGCAGCCGGCTAACGTGGTTCCGCCAATGGGCAACACGGGCA
The DNA here is from genome assembly GCA_964649365.1 of uncultured Anaerolineales bacterium. Classification (GTDB taxonomy): domain Bacteria; phylum Chloroflexota; class Anaerolineae; order UBA1429; family UBA1429; genus CAZYPJ01. The sequence continues at coordinate 1,169 of CAZYPJ010000172.1, forward strand.
AGCCGTTCACCCTCAAAGTTACGTCCATTGATGAATTGCTCACCCGAGACTGGCCCGAAACGCCGTGGCTGGTCAACGGCCTGATTCCCCAGGGGTTGATCCTTTTGGCGGGCAAAGCCAAGCTAGGCAAGTCCTGGCTCTGCCTACAGCTCGCTCAGGCCGTGGCCACGGGCGGCATGTTTTTGGGCGTGCAGGTGGATCGGGCGGCGGTGCTCTATCTGGCGCTCGAAGATAACCCGCGGCGCATCGCCCAGCGCGCCAAGTTACAAGGGTGGGGTGTATGGCGAGGGCGCTGCGATTTCGCCTATCTCGGTGATGTCAGAGATCTCTGGCCCTTGTGCAGGCGCAGCGCAGACCGGCTTGCAGAAATAATCGAGGCCGGCAACTACAAGTTAGTGATCGTTGATACTCTGAGCCGTCTTTACAAGGGCGATCAAAACGATGTGAGTGCGTCCACAGATGCGCTCTCGCCCCTACAGGCTGTGGCCATGCGAACAGGGGTCACAGTGATTCTGGTGGATCATCATAATAAGCTGAAGCAGAATGAAGAAACCCTTGATCCAGTGACCGACGTGCTTGGATCCACCGGCAAGGGCGCTGTGGCCGATGCGATTATGGGCCTCTATCGCATCGAGGGCCGGCCCGGCGCCATTCTGGCCCTCACGGGTCGCGACGTGGAAGAGAAGCGCTTGGCCTTGTTTTTCGACAAGAATACCCACACTTGGCAAGATACGGGTATGGACTATCGGACGCTCAGGCTATCGGATGCAAGGCGCGCCGTCTTGGATGCAGTTGCCGACATGGGAGCGGCTACCTGCCAAGAGGTTGCCGACGCGCTAGGGCAGGACAAGAGCAACGTTCACAAGACGCTATCAGCGCTCTTGCGTGAGGGGTTTCTTGCTAAGAGCGGGCAAACCTACCACCGGCCCCAAGATGATGATGAGAGAGATACCACCACTACCACTTCTACCACCGTTACCACTCCTACTACTGCGACCACCGGCAAGATTCACGCGCCGCGTGGTATGGTGGTAGAAGTGGTGCCAGTAGTAGGTAACAAGCCGCTCGATGATGCCCTGACAATCGCTGAATCTGTAAGTAGGGAAGCGGGTGTTATTGCGTCAGGCCAGATGGAACAAGGGCGGAACAAAAAACGGCCGGCTCAAGGGCCGATCAGGCCCACAGCGGCGGCAAGCGAATAGGCCAGGCGCAACTTCTCTCTGGCCGGGGGCGATTGCCAGAACTGCGCGGCGCAAGGCTGGCCGTCAAGGGCTGAAACCGCTTGCGGCGCGGCGGTACTCCGACGCGGCCCTTGACGGCCAGACGCGCCGTGCTACACTCGCCCCGCCCCGGCCAGAGGTGCGCCGAAAATTGACGCATAGACTCTTGCCCTTGTCGCAAGGGTGTGTTATACTGGGGCATAGTTAAGCCGGTGCGACGCTAGAACGTCCACCGGCATGGCCCAAGTGCAGACACACCTGGACACCCGCAATGATAGCATTGCCCGGTCAGAGTGTCAACACTTTGGCCGGGCTTTTTCGTTTGGCCGCAATCGGCCAGGTGTGCAAAGTATTCGGTCAGAGCCTTTCACTCTATAGCGCGTGCCCGTTTGGAGTCGAACCCGTCTCTTCTGTGCTATACTTGACCCGCTTGCCCCAGTAGCTCAGAAGGACAGAGCAGAGGTTTCCTAAACCTTGTGCCGGGGGTTCGACTCCCTCCTGGGGCACTAACTCAGATCGAGCACTTCTCGCACTTTGCTGGTCAGGCTTTGCGGCGAGAACGGCTTTTGCAAAAAGTTTACCCCCTCTTCCAATACCCCTTGGTGAGCAATGACATTCTGCGTATAGCCCGACATGAACAACGCCTTCACTCCAGGGCGAATCGCAATCAACCGCTCGTATAGCTGACGACCATTGATTCCGGGCATGATAACATCGGTCAGCACCATGTGCAACGGCCCCTGATGCTCGGAGGCGAGCTGCAAGCATTCACCGGGCGTGGCCGCGCTCAATACCTGGTAGCCTTGGCGTTGCAGAATGTGGCAGGCCATGCGCCGCACCATCTCGTTATCTTCTACTACCAATATCGTCTCGTGGCCGCGCTGATTCTGCGTCTTGGCGGCGGCGTAAGCGGGCGCGACGACGGGCGCATCCACACGCGGCAGGTAAATCCGGAATGTCGCGCCGTGCCCCAGCTCACTATAAGCTGTGATGGAGCCGCCGTGCTGTCGCACGATACCATAGACCGTGGCCAAGCCCAAACCCGTGCCCTTGCCCGGCTCTTTGGTGGTATAAAATGGCTCGAACAGGTGCGCCATCGCTTCGGCGTTCATCCCCATACCGGTGTCGCTCACGGCCAGCATCACGTGCGGGCCGGGGCGCGCGATGGGATGTGTTTTGGCATAACTCTCGTCGAGATTGACGTTGGCCGTCTCGATGATAATGGCGCCGCCTTGAGGCATAGCGTCTTGAGCGTTGAGCGCCAGGTTCATCAAGATTTGCTCAATCTGCGACGCATCGGCGCGCACTGGCCCCAGGTCGGGCGCAAGGTGTAACGCAATCTGAATATCCTCCCGGATAGTACGTCGCAAGATCTTTTCAAAGCCGATTACCACCGCGCCCAAGTCCATCGGCTGCAATTCGAGCACCTGCTTGCGGCTGAACGCCAGTAATTGGCGCGTCAGAGCGCGCGCGCTCTGGGCGGCCCGCTGCACTTGGAGCAGATCGTCGCGATGTTGGTCATCGGGAGATAGATCCGTCAACACCAGATCGGTATAGCCAAGGATGGGCGTCAACAAGTTGTTCAGATCGTGGGCTACGCCGCCGGCCAAGCGCCCCACCGCCTCCATCTTCTGCGCTTGGAGCAATTGCGTCGTCAAGCGCTCGCGTTCGGCCTCGGCCCGCTTGCGCTCAGTGAGGTCGCGCGCGATGGAGAGGATCATCCACTCGCCCTCCAGTTGAAAAATGTGGGCGCTGATCTCTACTGGGATGCGCACGCCGTCTTTGGTTACATGGGTCGTCTCGAAAACCAGGCGTCCTTTGGCCCTTAGCTCGTTCATAGGGGGGAAAACGCGCGCGAATTCTTCTGATCCATCAATGCCGGCCGGGCCGAGACGCAGCAGCTCTTCGCGGGTATACCCCAGGCGCCGGCAAGCCACATCGTTTACCTCGACGAAAAAGTCCGCCCCTCCAGGGACCTCCATCGGATGCACAAAGATCGCATCGTCGCCGCTCTCAAATAGCAAACGATAACGCTCCTGGCTGGCGCGCAACGACTCTTCGGCGCGCTTGCGCGCGATGATGCGCCACATGCCCGTCGTGAGCAAAGTGAGCTGGCGCACGTCGGCCTCGTCATAATCGGTCTCTTTGTTGCCCACGCCAGCGACGGCTACTACCTTGTCTCCTTCTATGATCGGCACGTTCATGTGCCGTACAATCGGCACATGCCCTTCGGGGTAGCCCTTCTTCCAGGGGTTAGGGGCAGCGTAATCGTTGGTGATGATCGGCTTGCGTTGTCGCACCGCCTCGCCCCACAAGCCGGTGCTCCCCAACTCATAGTCGAGCGGCTTGTCTTGGATGGCGCACTCCGCCATCGCCTGCTGCGACCAAGCGTACATGGTGAGCATTGTCTGCTCATCATTCACGAACGCCAAATAGCCCACACGACTTTCCGTCAGGCGCACCGCCTCGTCCATTGTAAAAGACGCGATCTCGCTCAGCGAAGCGTCGGTCATCTGGTTGAGCCGGAGCAACGCTTCCAGGCGCATATCATCCATCTGATGCTGTCGCTCGGCGATCCGGCGCTCGGTGATGTCGGTGGCATAGATCGCTACCGCTATGACGCGGCTGTCGGCGTCTAGCACCGGGTAATAGCGCGAGGAAAGGAGCCGGCCTTGTCGTTCATCTTCGAGAATGGTTGGCTGGCCCGTGCGAATGACCTCATCAAACACGGCGCGTCGGCGCGGGCCTACTGTTTCGGGCAGTATTTTAAAGACGTCTTGCCCGATAACATCCGTGGGAGATGCGTTCAAGCGAGCAAGAGCCGTTTCGTTGAGCGCCAAGGCTCGACCCTCCAGATCGAGCAGCAATGCTGTATCCGGCGAGGCGTCGAGGAGCGCCCGCGTAGTGGCCTCGCTGCGACGCAGCGCTTTTTCGCCGCGTCGTTGCGCGGCAAGGATCGCACCCAAACTCGCTACCGCCATCAATAATACGCCAAAGACGGCCATAGCGCCCCACACCAGCGTGGTGTTCTTGGCGTAAAACGATTCAGGTTGATTCATAATAGTACTACCTGGGGGCAATTGGCGAGGAGAGATGCCGAATCGTTTTAACTGCTCGTAATCGAACATTGGCGCCGAGGCGCCGCTTGTATCCACGGGGATGGATGATGCCTCTTCGCCCGCCAGTACGCGCAGGGCCATCTGCCCGACCCGCCGGCCATGCGCCACGCCATCCAACAGATAGCCCCCTACGACGCCCGACCCCAAGAGGATTTCGTGCACCGCGTACACCGGCGCGGGGCTGGCTTGGGTGAGCAAGCGCGTGCTTTCTTGCACAGATAGGCTACGCCCTTCTCGGTCGGTGATAAACGAGAGAATGATCGCCAAGTCCTGGGCGGTTAGCGCTTGCATCGCGGCCAACGTCTCATCAAAGGTGGCAGGCGGCAGATAGCGCACGGTGATGCCATTTGCCAACTGGTTCAACGCATCTTCGGCCTCGCGGCGCAACGCCTGGCCAGTGGTGGTGTAATCGTGTACGATCAGTACCTCGCGGGCGTGCGGGGGCAGCGCCAGGGCCACTTTTAGGGTATTGGCAATGTCCATGCGCTGCGCCACGCCGGTGACGCCTTTGTGGTTGGCCGAGATCTCGGCATGATAGTCATTATAGCCGCCGAAAACGATGGGCGCGCCAGGAAAAAGCTTGTCTCGATAGCGCAACAACATATCGAGCGCGGCGTTATCGAGCGCAATGACCAACGCCGCTTTTTTGCCCTGGTACTTGGCGCGCAGATGATCGGCGCAAGCAGCCAGATGCTCTTCGTCGGGGAAGCGTTTGGCGTCGAGGTATTCGATAGGCGGATCGAACGTGGGGTACTGCTCGCGCATAGCGGCCAGCACGCCGGCGACTTCGTCATCCGACCAGGAATAGCCCTGGTGATAGGAGTTGACGATCACCACATAGGGCGAGGGCGTTTGGGCCATCGCTGTTGCCAGAGGCGCGACTAACAAAAGCGCAGCCAATACCCATAACCAGACGTGTGCGCGCGCGGGGGAGCGTCGCCTCATGCCTTACCTCCGGGGCGCTGTTTTCGGTTGAGTCGACCAGTAAGATAATCTTGATTTTACCGGCCTGGCGGCGTGCGTCAAGCGCTGATTGATGCGCCGCGCAGTCATCCGATCCGCAAAATGGTCACTGAATGGGGTGGCAGGGTTACAGCGCCGTTTTCGATGCTGACAGTCATCTCGACCGGGCGTACGCGGTCGGGCTGGGCGATGTCGTTGTAGGCGTCGGGCGAATCGCCGGCCAACGCGATGGCGGGGTGCGCGCCCTCCAGGGGGCGGCAGTCGAGCGCCAAAGCACAGCGCAAAGCTTGATCGGGGTGGCGGTTGATCAGCGCGATGCGCCAACGTCGCGCCGCCTCGTCGCAGGTGGCCACGGCGTCGAGCGCGGGAACGGATGTGTCATTGTGCGTCAGTGGGTCGCTCTGCACCCAGGCGTCGGCCACGCGCTCTTCGAGTTGATTGGCGTACATCGCCAGCACATGGAACGTGGTGCGCCGCACCACGCCGCCGGGATGCACGAACAACGGCCCGCGCGCGTTGACCACCGGCGCCATGTTGGCCATCTTGACCGAGCGCGCGTGGCGCAGGCAGCTATTCAAGAACCCGGCGGAAAAGACGGCGTCGGCCATCGTATAGGTAGCGGCGATGTCGTTGCGGTCGCGCGCGGCGACGTCGGCGTCGAACCCACGCCGGGGATGGTGCCAGCCGCGCAGGTTCCACTCGTCAAAGGCGATGCCGATGCGCCCCTCATAGCCCGCCACGGCGATGACGTGCTCGACAGCAGCGATGGAGGCTTCGGGTTGCAGGGCGCGCGACATGCACGTCGCATAGTCGCTGGGGGTATCGTGCTCCCACAAGGGATCCCAATAGCCGTGGATCGAGACGTAATCCAGATACTGCCCCGCGTGGCGCAAGAGGGTTAGCGTCCAATCCAGGTCGGGCAGGGCCGCCGCCAGCAGCTTGATGGTGGGGTCCACCTTGCGCATCATCTTGGCCGATTCGGCCACCAGCCGCGCCCACTCTTCCGCCGTCTTGGCGCCGATCTCCCACGCGCCATAGTTCTCGTTGCCGATGGACCAATAGCGCACGGCGTGCGGCTCGGCGCAGCCGCTGGCCCGGCGCAGCCGCGCCCAACGGCCGGCGCTGGGCAGGTTGCAATATTCCACCCAATCGCTCATCTCTTCCGCCGCGCCCGACCCGCCGTTGGTGCAGATGTAGGGTTCGGCGCCGATGGCGCGGCACCAGGCCACGAATTCGTCCGTGCCGAACGTGTTGGGGTCTTCCACCTGCCAGGCTTTGTCGTAGCTGGGCAGACGCTCGGAGCCGCCGCCATCCTTCCAATGATAGGCGCTGACGAAACAGCCGCCGGGCCAGCGCACGATGGGAACGCGCAACTCGCGCAGCGCCGCGATCACATCCTGCCTCAAGCCGCGCTCGTCGGCCAGGGGCGAGCCGGGGTCGAACACCCCGCCATACACCTGACGGTGAAAATGCTCCAGGAATTGGCCAAAGATCATGCGGTCGTAGAGCTGCGAGCCGCGATGCGCGTCAATATGCACACTAGCGGAAAGAGTCATGGGAGCCTCCGTTACGGTTTCAGGATGATAGGCAACAGAATGAACATCTGTGGTTCATCCGGCTGATAGTTCCACGTCACGCACAGGCGATAGGCGAGGCCCTGGGGGTTGTCGCCCGCTTGCAGGTCATTGCTGTTCTGCACGGCCAGGGTGTACTCGCCCCCTTGCGGCTGCACCAGGCCGGGGAAGAGCGCCGTGACGCCGCCGTAGCCCTGTCGGTCGTAAGCCACCGACTGCCCCTGCCACCACCATTCGGCCTTGTTGTCGCTCCAGGTCTCCAGTTGGGCGCGGGTGACGACCCAGCCGGAGACGGGCGGGGTGAGGGTGAAGGAGTGGTGATAGAGCAGGGTGAGGCCCGGCTCGCCCAACTGCTGGCCGGCGCCGTCATCCACGCCGGTGGGAGAGGCGCCTTCGGGGCGCTGCGCCCAGATGCCGCTAGACCAGGAGGGCCACCAGACGGGGAGAGGCGACTCCCAATCGTCGGCGCCCTGGAAGGTGGGCAGGTGCCAGCCGACGGGCGCTGGCGGCGCGGTGATGTGGTGCAGGGACGA
>CAZYPJ010000173.1:0-2432 GCA_964649365.1 uncultured Anaerolineales bacterium
ACGCGGTTGGGTAGGGGCGATCCTGCGTGATCGCCCTCCGTTGGCATCGCCGCCCGTGTCTCGCGTTGCACGCCGCGTCCCAGGGCGGCCACACAGGGCCGCCCCTACGATGATGGGCGAGACGCGGTTGGGTAGGGGCGATCCTGCGTGATCGCCCTCCGTTGGCATCGCCGCCCCTATCTCGCGTTGCACGCCGCGTCCCAGGGCGGCCACACAGGGCCGCCCCTACCGGCGGGCGATTCGTGTATCGCTCCGAACCGTTTGACCGCTCGCTGGCATTATGTTATAATGCCAACTAACTTGATTGAAAACATGTATTTCAGCGAGCCGAGGTCCACCCATGAAGATCTCCACCAAGGGAGAGTACGGCATCCGCGCGATGTTGGAGCTGGCGCGCCGCTACGGCGAGGGCTATATCCAGAGTTCCGATATCGCCGCCGCGCGCGACATCCCCGAAAACTACCTGTACCAATTGCTCATCACCCTGCGCAAAGCGGGGCTGATCCGCAGCCGACGCGGGCCGCAGGGCGGCCACATGTTGGCGCGCTCGCCCGAACGCATCAGCCTGGCCGAGACGATCATCGCCCTCGAAGGGCCGCTGGCGCCGGTGGCGTGCATCCTCGATAATATCGCCGACGATTGCTGCTTTCACGATCGTTGCGTAATGCGCGGCGTCTGGCAGCAGATCAACGACGCCACCACCGCGATCCTCGAAGAGACCAATTTTGAAGTGTTGGCCCAACGCGAGCGCGAGTCTCGGGCCGAAAAGACGGCTACGGCTGCCGCCGCAGCGGACGCCTAGACCTCGCCGCGCACCTCTCGCTCCAGCCGCTCAAAGAACGCCGCCATGAACTGGTGGCGTTCTTTTGCGATTTGCCGCCCCGCAGCGGTATAGAGCCGATCCGCCAGCTTGACCAGCTTGAAGCGGAATTCATGCACCGGCGTGTGTTCGTCGGCGTCCAGGTCGGCCCGGCCCGCCGTGGGCGCGCGCTGGGCGTAATCCTCCGGCACCTCGGCCCACAGGCGTTGATGGTACAGCCCCGCGATGGCATAGGCCCGCGCCACGCCAATGGCGCCGATGGCGTCGAGCTTGTCGGCGTCGTAGAGCACCTGCGCCTCCAACGTGCTAGGGCCGCGCTCGCCGCGAAAGCGGTGCTGGGCGATGGCCTCGCACGCCGCCTCCACCCGCTCGGCAGGATGGCCCGCCAGGATGACCCTGGCGCGGGCGGCGCTGGCCTGGGCGTGGCAAGCGCCGGTGCGCTGCTCGTCGGTCCGGCCTAGGTCGTGCAGCAGCGCGGCGGCCTGGACGATATCCATCTGCGCGCCCTCGCTGCGGCCGATCCGCTCCGCCAGCCGCCACACGCGCAACACGTGGTCGAACCCGTGGGCGGCGTCGTTATCGGCATAATAGGCTCGCGCCGCGTCAATGTCAATCATGGCATTTCGTCCCGCTTGGATAGGCGCGCCTTGCGGTCGAACCAGGCGGCAATGGCGTAGAGCAGGCCCGCCTCGATCAGGATCGTCACCCCTAGCTTCCACACTGCGTCCACCCACAAGGGCAGAGGGTAGAGTTGGATGAGGGTGTCTTCGACGAAGAAAATCCAAGTGTCGGGCTGAAAAAAGACCTGGTGGAAGCGGGTAAAAAAGGTGTCGAAATCCACCAGCGAGAACAAGACGATCAGGCCAATGAACGCCGCCGTGATCCACACCCCCTGGCGCAGATACCCGCCCACCTTGCGACGGCGCGGCGAATGCCACAGGAAATAGATGGCCAACGCCGCAAAGAGCGCCGCCGCCTTGTGGATGAGAAAAAAGCCATCCGTCACCACTTTGACATCCACAATGTGCTGCACCTCTTCGGGGCGCATGGCGATCTCGCCGCTATCGGTGCGCATGGTCGCCATATCGTCTTTTGTGGCGCGGTTGCGCAAATAGTTGACGATGACGTCCGAGAGGCGCAGGCGCTCGGCGTCGTTGAACCGATCCGAGGGGGGAAAGTCGCGCAAGGCGTACTCGTGGCGGATGTAGGTGGGCGAGACAAAGACGTACAGCGGCGTGGCGATGAGCAACAGCGGCAGCGCCACGATCAGCACGATGCGGGCGCACACGGCGAGCCAGTTGGGGGTATCCATCAGCGATCACCTCGCTATCTGAGTGATTCGGGACGCAGGTCAAAAGCGCGTTCGTCGCTCGTAGGGGCCGCCTAGAAGGCGGCGCTCCGGCTTGCCCACACCCGCGACGCGCGTCGTAGGGGCGCGCTACATCGCGCCCTCTTGATCGGGCGGCGCCGCGCCGCACATGGGCGACCGCGCTGGCGCGGCCCGGAGCGCCGACATCCTGTCGGCGATGGGCCGCCTAGAAGGCGGCGCTCCGGCTTGCCCACGCTCGCGACGCGTCGTAGGGGCGCGCTACATCGCGCCCTCTTGATCGGG
>CAZYPJ010000173.1:2532-5358 GCA_964649365.1 uncultured Anaerolineales bacterium
CGCGTCGTAGGGGCGCGCTACATCGCGCCCTCTTGATCGGGCGGCGCCGCGCCGCACATGGGCGACCGCGCTGGCGCGGCCCGGAGCGCCGACATCCTGTCGGCGATGGGCCGCCTAGAAGGCGGCGCTCCGGCTTGCCCACACCCGCGACGCGTCGTAGGGGCGCGCTACATCGCGCCCTCTTGATCGGGCGGCGCTCCGGCTCGCCCCTAGCCATGAGTTGTAAAATCGCGCGGCAAGCAGCGCGGGTCGAGCCGCCACAGCCGTTCGGCGTAGCGCCCCTCGCCCACGGCCAGCGCCTGCGCCCGCAAGGCGCGGCGCATGGCGTCCACATCGGGCCAAAAGGTGCTGATCTGCGAGGCGTGGCAGGCCACAGCGTCGCCCTTGGCGGCCAGCGCCGCCTCGTTCAGGTAGAACGCCTCGACGCTCCAGCAGCCCCTCGGCCAGGGGGCCAGCGCCCGCCCGATGGCCTCGGCGTCGCCGGCGTAGGGATAATCCTCATAGAAGCGGACGTCGCACCCCTGGCGCATCAGCTCCAGCGCCATCTGCTGCGCCAGGATATGATCCACATGGTGGCCCACCGTCAGCGGCGCGACGATCCGCGCGGCGCACAGGTCGGCCACGCGCTCGCGCAGCGCGGCCAGCAGATCGCGGCGCCAGTCGCGCTCCGCCGGGTGCAGGTCGGCAAAGATGCTGGCCACGTCGGGATAGTACGCCTCGCCGGTGCGGGGGTCGCTGCGATAGACGCAATCGTAGTAGGGCAGGTGCAGCCCTTCGGCGCCCAACGCGCGCCAGGCGGCCAGGTCCTCCCGGCGGCGGACGGCCACCGGGTCGGTCGCGCCGCCCCAACGCGCTTTGAGTTCGCGGGCAAACGGGGTGATCTCGTCATCGGGCGGCGACCCGGCGAACAAGGTAACGACCAACACGCGCTCGCCGGCGTGCGTCTGTTGATAGATCAGCCCCCCACACGAGAGCGCCGCGTCGTCCAGGTGGGGCGAGAGGTAAATGCGATCCCAATGTCCGTCGTTCATGGCAAGAGTATAACACCCTCGGCGCGGGGAGGCAAAGGTTGGCTCCGCCCTGCGCTTTGCGGTTCGCCCCGATTCTGCTTATACTCAGGCATCACCGCAAAGGGGCGCCGCACCATGAAACTATTCCACCTCGGCGAAAAGAGCATCCTCACCGCGCACCTGGAAGAGGCCCTGGAGCAGCCGCGCTGCGCGCTCTGCCATTTGGCCGACGAGGCCGAACACCGCTACATTGATGTGCTGCTGCACGAACTGGTGAACGACTTGGGCGTGCGCGAACGCCTGAAAAAGACGCGCGGGTTCTGCCATCGCCACACCATCCGCCTGGTCGAGATCGGCGGGTACGGCTCGCACTGCAAGCTGGCCATCATCTACCACGACCTCGCCAAGGATATGGCCCAGACGCTTGCCGCGCTGGACGACCGCCAGCCAGCGACCATCCAGATGGACGCCGATTGCCCGGTGTGCGCCTCTATCGCTCAATCGGAGCGTATCTATATCGAAATCCTGAACGAGCGGCTGGCGCACGTGGCCATGCGCGACAAGTATGCCGCTTCGGTGGGGTTGTGCATGGCGCACTGGGTGCGCGCCTACAATGGGGCCAAACGCCCGGTGCGCGCCTGGCTGCGCGACGACCAGGCCCGGCGCATGGCCGGCCTCAGCGAGGAGCTGGGCGAGTTCGTGCGCAAAAGCGTGGCCAAAGACGAGCGCTTTGGCGACGAGCGCGACTCGTGGAGCCGCATCCTAGCGCTCTACGCCGGCGTCGTCACGAAATAAGCTTCACTACAGAAGGATTCACCACGGAGACACGGGGGACACAGAGATTTTAGAACGGAAAACACGGAAGGGTATATTAGCACAGCCTCTTTGGTTTATTCCGTATGTTTCGTTTAAAATCTCTGTGTCTTCCGTGTCTCTGTGGTGAGGTATTCTATATGAGGATATGGGGATGAGGATTATTGTGCATGGCGGGGCGGGGAATATCCCCGATGAGCTGGTGGGGGCGTACCGCGCGGGGTGCGCTCGCGCCGCCGAAGCTGGCTGGCGGATTTTGCGCGCGGGCGGATCGGCGGAGGACGCGGTGGAGGCGGCCATCCGCCTGATGGAAGACGATGAGGCGTTCGACGCCGGGCGCGGCTCGGTGCTCAACACCGACGGCGAAGTCGAGATGGACGCGGCGATGATGGATGGGCGCGACCTGAACGTGGGGGCTGTGGCAGGCGTGCGCGACATCGCCAACCCCATCACCCTGGCGCGCCGCGTGTTGGAAAGCGAGCATGTGCTGCTGATCGGCGAGGGCGCCTCGCGCTACGCCGTGGAGCGCGGCCTGGCCCGCTGCGACCCCGCAGGCCTGATCGTCCCCCGCGAGCGCGAGCGGTTGGCGCGTTACCTGGCCGAGCGGGGCGCGCCCCCGGCGGGCGCCGCTGGCCACGACACGGTGGGCGCCGCCGCGCTGGACGCCCAAGGGCGCCTCGCGGCGGGGGTCTCCACCGGCGGGCGCGCGTTCAAGCGCCCCGGGCGTGTGGGCGATGCGCCCTGCGTTGGCTGCGGCCTGTACGCCGACGACGCCTTGGGCGCCGCCGTCTCGACGGGCGAGGGCGAGGCGATCATCCGCGCCGTCCTGGCCAAGCGCGCCGTGGATGCGCTGGCGGGGGGCGGCTCGCCCGATCTGGTGGCGCGGGTGGTGATCGAGCACCTACACCGCCGCACAGCGGGCCACGCCGGGATCATCATCCTGGACAAACGCGGGCGGGTGGGCTGCCATTTCAACACCGCGCGCATGGCCCGCGCCTGGAAC
>CAZYPJ010000173.1:5368-8573 GCA_964649365.1 uncultured Anaerolineales bacterium
CGCGCAGGTGGATTAGGCGCACGCAGGCGATGGGCGGCCAAAAGGGCCGCCCATCTACGGGAACAACGCCGCTATAGCCGCGCCCACAAGGGGCGCGGTCGTTTTTTATCGCATCGCGCCCGAACCCAGCCCCTCAGCGCAGATCATCGTGCTCTGCCAATCCGAGCTGTTATCCTCTACCGTCCACCAGGCCGACATCACCGCGCGCACCACGCCCCAGGCGCGCAGCGTTTGCCGGTCATAGCCCAATTCGTCGGCCAATTGGTCGGCGCGGCGGCCCAGCGCGCGGCGGGCGGTTTCGGGCGTGTGCGGCGCGGCGAGGCGGTTGATGAGCAGCGGCCCCGTCTCGGCGATGGCCGGCCCGGCCAGGCCCTTGGGGTCAATGGCCAGCCACGGTTGGCGCTCCGCCGCCAGGATGTTGCCGTGGTGCAGGTCGCCGTGGAGCAACACCCATGCGGGCTGGTCGGCGGCGAGTTCGCGGTGCATGGCCAGCGCCCGCTCCACCCAGCGCCGCAGCAGGGCGTGCTCGGGGCCGAGCCGGGCCTGGTAGCGTTCGCCCATGTGCTGCACCCACAGGTCGTAGGTGGGCAGGATCTTGGCCGAAGCAGCGGGGACGGGCCGCCACAACTGGCGCATCACTTCGCAGGCGATGTGGGTGGCCTCGACGTCATCCGCCACAGTGTCGAGCGACGCGCCCGGCGCGGCGCGCTCGATCAACAGCGCGCCCCGGTCGAGATCGGCCCCCCACAGGCGGATGGAGCCGCGTCCGTCGTAGAGCCGCAGCGCCGCGGCCTCGGTGGAGAACTCGTCGCCGGGGATGCACACCTTGAGCACGATGGGCCGCCCCTGGGCGTCGCGGCCCGGCGCGGCATAGTTGATCGAGAGACACTCGTAGGGTGGGTCGAGCGCCAATTGCCAACGTTCGGCGCAGGCCGCTACCGTCTCGGGCAGGCGCGCGAACCATTGGCGGCCCTCCTCGCCCCGCAGGGCGACGGCGACCCGCGCGATACGATCTGGGATGGGGTAGGATGGGGTCATGGGGCGTCCTCCAGGGGCGCCGGCTGCCAGCCGGCTGGGTTGGGCGGTAGGATAACACAGCCGGCGGGCGCGGGCAAGGAGGGGCCAGGGTCAGGGCCGCCCCTACGTGGCCGCCCGCCTCCGCCGCCGCGCCAACCACAACACCCCGCCCAACACCAGCGCCTCCAGCGCGAGGGTGATCGCTGTCATCAGGCCCAGCGAGTAGCCGTAGAGCGGCAGCCCATACTTTTGGCTCGCCAGCGTGTTGAGGAGCAACATGTTCGCCAGCAGGAACGGCGCCATGAAAACGGTGGGCATCAACGCCAGCGCCCCGCCGATCAGCTTGCCCCAAATCCGGCGCGCGCCCAGGTACAGCCAGCAGCCGCTGGTAGAGACGACCAGGCCGATGACCAAGTAGAGCGCGTTGACCTGGAACTCTACGCCCATCGTGCGCAAGTAGCCCTCGTACAGCCACGCCAGGCGCGGCTGGCGCGCGACGGCGTACACGCCCCGAAAGATCGTCAGCGCCAGCGCCGCCAGCAGCGCGGCGACCAGGTCGGCGCGCCAATGTTCCCGCCGACGCCACAACCGCCAGCCCATCAGCAAGATCGCAATGCCCAGCAGGATGAAATTGATCTCGCGGTTGCCCACGGCGTGGAATACGAGCGCGGTGTGATCCAGCGCATCCACCAGCGGCTCGGTCAGCCGCACGCCGAGCGACGGCCTGGCCGATAGGCGGATGACCACGTCGCCGCCATCCTGCGCCAGCAACAGAAACTTGTCGGCGCCGATGTCGGCCATTTGCACGTCGGCGTCGTAAAAGGGGTCGCCGCGCCAGGCCACGCCCACCCCGGCGACGCGCACATAGCCGTAGGTCGCGCCGTCGGGAATGCGCACCGGCAGCACGCCGGCGGGCGCATCGGCCAGGGTAACGACGCGCACGCCGTTTTCGACCGTATCGCCCGCCACGCGGTAGGGCGCCTCGGTTTGCAGCGCCTGGCGCGGGTCGCCCAGCAGCAGGTAATAGGGCCAGGCGGCCAGGCCCTGCATTAGGCCGCGATTCTGCACCTGAACCACATGGCCGATGGGGAACTCGGGCCAGGTGCGCTGCCAGGGGTAGCCCTTTGGCTCGCCCATCAAAAAGCCCATCGGGCTGTGGGGGAAACCGGCGTAGGCCGCCGCGCCGTGATCGGCAAAGCTCAGCGCGATGGACCCCTCGCTCCACAGGCGAAAAGTCTGGCACGAGCCGGCGTTGACCACCAGCGGCGGCAAGTCGGGGACGCGGTCGGCGGTGAATTCGTCATCCTCGGCCAAATGCCACATGCTGCGCGTGCCGTGCCCCTGGTAGGAGACATAATCGGCCAGCGGCAACGCAGCAGCCAGCGCCTCGCCGGCGAGGGGCCAGGTCTCGGCCAGCTCGCCCGCGCGGTACAGCTCGATGCGCTCTTCGCGCGGCACGACGGCGAGATGATTGCCCTGGTAGTCGGCGCGCCGCTGCCACAGCGCCCGCGCTGAGTCGAGCGTCGCGCCTGAGATGACGCCCAGCGAGACAGCTCCGTAGGCGCGCAGCGCCACGCCCACCACGCTCACTAGCGCCTCATCCGATAGGCTGCCCGGCGAGATCACCCACAGCAGGTGGATTGGCGCGTGTTGCAGCGCCTCCGCGATGCTCGCCGCCAGCGGCGCGCCCTCGGCCTGGGCGATCTCGCCCGCCAGCGGCCAGTAGGCGTCCTGGGGGTCGCCCAATACGACGACGGGCGTGTAGGCGTCGGCGTCGGCTGGCGTCTGCGCCCCCGCGATGGGGGCCGCGACCAGCGCCAGCGCCGCCAGCAGCGTCAGCGCGATGAAGAACGGGCGTGGATGGGACATGATGGTTCTCCTGGGGTAGTCGCGGCTTCTAACCGCGCTGTGATCGGGGCGCAACGGCATGGTATAACCCTATAGGTTTAACCCCGCTCGCGGCGATTTTGTGACAGGCGTTATTGCTCTACAGGCAGGGTGATGACGCCGCGCTGCGCCACCCGAACGGTAGCATCGCTCATCGCCAGTCTCCTTTCCGATTCTTAGCAACCGCCGCGCGGTTGGAAACCGCGGCTACGATGCGCTCAACACCCGCTCATACACCGCCAGCGTCTTTTCCGCCGCTTCGGAGGCGGAATAGCGGCGCGACCAGGCCAGGCCGCGCGCG
>CAZYPJ010000174.1:0-8571 GCA_964649365.1 uncultured Anaerolineales bacterium
GTTCTGCGCGCCCGGCAGCCCCTATGCCAGCATGGAGGGCGCGTTGCGCGCTATCCGCTACGCCCGCGAGCACGATCGGCCCTTCCTGGGCACGTGCGGGGGCTTTCAACATGCAATGATCGAATATGCGCGTAACGTCCTGGGCGTCGCCGACGCGAAGCACGAAGAGACCGCGCCCGGCGCGGGGGAGTTGGTCATCAGCAAGCTGGTCTGCTCGTTGGCGGGGCAGCAGCACACGGTCTATGTCACGCCCGGGTCGCGCGCCCGCGCTGCCTATGGGCGCGATGAAACGATAGAAGCGTTTCGCTGCAACTATGGCCTGAACCCGGCTTACCAGCAGCGGCTGCACGCCGGCGGCTTGCGCGTCAGCGGCGTGGATGAAAACGGCGAGGCGCGCATCGTGGAACTGCCCGACCATCGCTTTTACATGGCCACGCTGTTCGTGCCGCAGCTCACGTCCAGCGCCGAGTCGCCGCACCCGTTAATCGCAGCGTACCTGCGCGCGGCGATGTAAGGGTGGCCACGTAAGGGCACCCCTACATCGCGATGCACTCCGTAGGGGCGGCCCTGCGTGGCCGCCCTAAACGTTCCTGAGCGGCGATTCATGAATCGCCTCACGAAAGGGGGTTTACCATGCCCTGGCGCGATCAACTCCGCGGCGACCCACTTCCCTGGCTCACGGAGCCGGATTCCCCCTCCGTGCATTACCTCGCCCTGCGCGACCTACTGGATCGCCCGCCCGACGACGCCGAACTCGTCTCCGCCCGCGCCCAGGTCCACGCCGCCGACCCCATCGCCGCAATTCTGGCGGCGATGGCCCCCGAAGGCTATTGGTGCGAACCCGGGCCAGGGTATAATCCCAAGTATCGCTCCACCGTCTGGTCGCTCATCGCGCTAGCCCAGGCGGGCGCCTCGGCGTCGCTAGATGAGCGCATCGCGCGCGCCTGCGGCTATTATCTCGATCACGCCCTCGCCTCGGGCGGGCAGATCAGCGCGTCGGGCGCGCCATCGGGCGCAGCCGACTGTCTGCAAGGCAATATGGCTTGGGCGCTGGTGGAGTTGGGCTGCGACGACCCGCGTCTGGAGGCGGCCTACGAGTGGATGGCGCGAAGCGTCACCGGCGAGGGCCTGGCCCCCCTGGGCGAACGCGACGCCCCGCTGCGCTATTACGCCGGCAAGTGCGGCCCCAATTTTGCCTGCGGGTCGAATAACAAGCTGCCCTGCGCCTGGGGCGGCGTCAAGGTGATGCTGGCGTTCAGCCGTTGGCCCGCCGCGCGCCGCACCCCGCTGATCGAGCGCGCTATCGCGCAGGGCGTGGATTTCTTCTTGGGCGTTGACCCCGCCCAGGCGTCCTACCCCAACGGTTGGGCCGAGAAACCCAGCGGCAACTGGTGGAAATTCGGCTTCCCCGTGTTCTATGTCACCGACATCTTGCAGCTCGTCGAGGCGCTGGCGGGCTTGGGCTATGGCCGCGACCCGCGCCTGGCCAACGCCCTGGCGCTGATCCGCGACAAACAGGATGCCGCCGGCCGCTGGGCGCTGGAATACGACTATGCCGGCAAGACGTGGGCCGATTGGGGGCCGAAAAAGCAGCCAAACAAGTGGGTGACGCTGCGGGCGCTGCGGGCGCTCAAGCGGGCGGAGGAGTAGGGTAGGGTGAGCGGGGGCCAAGCCACATAGCGCGGCACGCCTAGAACGCCAGCCGCTAAAGCGGCAGGCTACGATTACAAAGCCGCCCTACGTCGGCTGGGAATAAACCTAGAGAAATGTACCCATCCCCATGACAGCCTCAGCCCGCAACGGCGGGCTTTGTAATCATAGCCTGCCCGCTTTAGCGGCTGGCGCTCTGGGCGCGCCGAGGTGTTTACTGAAACTCTATAACCCCCGCGAGCCTCAGGCAGACATCAGGCTTCTGTCGAGCCGTCTTGCGCCTTTGTATCATTCTCGGCGGCAGATGCGTCGGCGCCGGCATCGTTCCCATCCTTGCCTTCATTGCCTTCCGGTTCGGCGCCGTCCCCGTCGTCGTATTCCTCGTCGTCCTCATCCCACTCTTCGTCCTCATCATCCCCCGCGCCGCGCAGCCAATCCACCGTCCGTTGGAAGCGCTCCGGGCCTGCTACCAACCACATGCCGATCAGCATCTGCGCGATTAGGCCGAGCAGATAGGCGAATCGCTCCGCATGTTCCGGCCCGAGCAGGTCCATCAGGCCCTGATAAAGCTCGACGGATGTCTGCAAGAGATTGGGGAGGGCCGTGACGATGAGATACAGTCCCAATGTCGCAAATGCTACTCGCTGCACCTGCTCAGAGGTAGCAGGTATCTGCTCTTCCGTTTCATCGCTTGCTGCGCTCCAGAAACGGCCGCCCAATGATCTGGCTTTGCGCCATAAAAAGATGAACGCCGCGATGAGTACCAGTATTTCAAAGCCCGTCGCCAGGAGAAACGCAACGCGCAGCAAGACATATTGGGCAAAGCTTTGCTCCACCATGCTGGGACGAAGTATCACTTGCATGGCGGTCGCGAGCATCCTGGGCAACCGTGTCACCAGCGAGATCGCCACCCACACCGCCAACAATTTGATACCCAGTTCGGTAACGTCGCGCTTGTTCATTGGGGGCTGCTCCTTGCGCCATCCTGCTAAGTGCCAGTAAACGATAGCTTATCATGGAACTCAAGCATTACATTTCCTATTATACCGTATCCGATATCTATAATCAATCCTTATTGTTTCTCGAATGTACGGCGCCATCTAGCAGAACATAGAGCCGTTGGATCGGGCAATGGTATCGCGTCGGCAAGACGCCGCCCACGCCCAATCCAACGGCTTGTTCACATAGGCGCATCGCTGACGAGAGGAGACGTTGGATTGGGCAAAGACCCCGAATTTGCAACTCAACGAACGTGCCCAATCCAACGTCTCTACGCGTATTCGTTGCCTCTGCGGTTGTGCTCAGAACTCGTGGCGCGCCCCCACGCGCATCCGCTCGATCATCTGCGCGACGGAAGGGATCACCGCCGCCTCTAGCGCCCGGGAGACGGGCGGCGGCACGTCCACGCCCGTCAGCTTGCCTACGGGGCAATCGAGGTAATCGAAAAAGCGCTCTTGGATCTCGTCGCTCAGGCGGCCCGAGAGCGTCATGCTGCGCGGGGCCTGCTCCACGCTCAGCACCGCTCCCGTCTTTTTCACCGATTCGCCTATCGTAGAATAATCCATGCCGGTATAATCCAGCGTGCGCAGATCAATCACCTCGGCGCTGATCCCTTCTTTGGCCAGCTCCTCGGCGGCCTGCACGCACTTGGCCACGCCCGTCAGATAGGTCAGCACGGTCACGTCCGTCCCTGGGCGCGCGACCTTGGCCTTGCCGTAGGGCACATAGTAATCCAGATCGTTGACGGGCGCTTCGCCCTTGTCGGCGTACAACATGCCGTGTTCTAGGAACAGCACCGGGTCGTTATAGCACACGGCAGTGTTGAGCAGGCCGATCACATCAAACGCATTGGAGGGCGCTACGATCCGCCAACCCGAAAACTGAGCGAAAAAGCCGGCCGGATCCATCGAGTGCTGCCCGCCATAGCCGAACCCGATGGCCACGCGCGTCCGCACCACCAGCGGGAATTTGACTTGCCCGCCGTACATGTGGCGCAGCTTACCGATCTGGTTAAACAGTTGGTCCGAGGCCATCAGCGCGAAATCGGGGAACATGACCTCGACGATGGGCCGCAAGCCGACGCTCGCCGCGCCGCCCGCCATGCCCACAAAGCCCGTCTCGGAGATGGGGGTGTTGAACAAGCGGTCGGGGAAGACCTCTTTGATGCCGCGTGTGGCCTGGTAAGCGCCGCCGCGCAGGTTGGCCACCTCCTCGCCCAACACAAACACGCGCTCGTCGCGTTGCATGTTGCGCAGGGTCGCGGCGGCGATGGCCTCGACGTAGGTCATGGGCTTGACCTCAGCCACATCCTCGCGCTCGATGAACTTGACGCCGGCGAAGGCGTCGTCCTCGCAGCGGATGTTCTCCACCGCCGACGAGGCGCTGGGCCACAGCGCGGTGGGGATGGCGCGCTTGCCTCCCACCGTCTCGGTGCACAAACCGGCGGCCTGGGCGATGGAATCTTTGGCCATCTTTTTCAGCGCCTCGTCCTCGGCTTGGGTCAGCAGGCCGGCGGCGATGAGCTTGGCCGGGAAGGTGACGATGGGATCCTTGGCCAGCCAGTCGGCCTCTTCTTCCTTGCTGCGATAGCCAAAGGCGCTGCCCGGCGTGCGCCCGGCGTGGTGATAGTGCCGGTAGGTTTTGGCCTCGATCAGGTAGGGCGTGGCGTTGGCGCGCATTTGGGCGGTTACGTCGCGCAGGGCCACGTACATCGCCAGTGGGTCCATCCCATCTACGATCAAGCTGTCGAAACCGTACCCCAGCGAGCGCTTGGCCAAATCGCACACGTGCGATGATTCGCTGGTGCAGGTGCCCACGGCGTAGAGATTGTTTTCCACCAGGTACAGGATCCGCGCGCCCCATAGGGCGGCCATGTTGGCCACCTCGTGAAAGCATCCCTGGTTGATGGCGCCATCGCCGAAAAACGAGACCACCACCGTGTCCTTTTTCCGCAGCTTTTCGGCCCAGGCTGCGCCTGTAGCGATGGGGATGCCGCCGCCTACGATGGCGTTGGACCCCAGGTTGCCCGAGACGCCGTCGTAGAGGTGCATCGAGCCGCCGCGCCCGCCGCACCAGCCGTCCTTCAGGCCCATAATCTCGGCCAACGTTTTGTTAACGGCGCGCTGCACGGGCGCGGGCACGCCGTCGCGCAGGGGCTGATAATCGTCGGGAGCGTAATAGACCACCGCTTTGGAAAGAAAATGCCCGTGCGCGCGGTGGGTGCTGGCGATGAGGTCGGTTTTGCGCAGCGCCACGGCGGCGGCGGCCGCCACCGCCTCTTGGCCGATGGAGGTGTGCGCGGGGCCGTGCACCAGGTCTTGCTCTTTCAGGTCGAGCACCATCGTCTCGAACTCGCGCACCATGTAGGCGAGCGCCAACATCAACACCGCGTCCTCGCGGCGAACGGACGCGAGATCGTCGGCGGTCACTTCCAGCCGTCGGCACACCGCCGGCGCTTCTTGCGCGATCCAATTGCTCATCTCACACCTCGAATTAGGGTATAGGGCGTAGGGTGTAGGGTGTAGGATATAGGGTCTTAGTGCGCCTTGCTACACACCCTATACCCTACACGCTGTTCTATAGGATTTCGCGGATTTCGCAGACTTCGTATTCGGCGCCGTGGAAATAGGCCACGTGGACGCCTTCGCGGATGTTCACCGGTTCGCCCAGGAACTGGACGCCTTTTTCCACCAGGCGATTATACGTGCCCCAGAAATCCTCGACGATAAAGCCGATGTGGATCAGCCCGAAATCGCTCTGCTGGCGGTCGGGGCGCGGCTCGCGGCCAGGGGGATAGGCATAGTCGAACAATTCGAGCACGCCCGTGCCCAACTTCAAGTGAACGATGCGCACTTGAGTTCCGGGCACGCCGATCAGACGCGCCATGGGCGTCTCAAAGACGCGGTCGAACGTCTTTTCCATGCCCACGATCTCGGTGTAGAACGCGATGACCTTTTCCATATCTTTCACACTCATCGCCGCGTGATCCAATCGAGTAAACATACGCTCTCCTCCACGCAATCGTAGGCGCGGTTTCTAACCGCGCTCGGCGCTAGCCGCGTCCGGCGCGCTTTGAAAGCGCGGCTACGGTCTAGCCCGGAAAGGGTAGGCCGAAACGCTGGGCCAGGGACGCCAGTTCGTCATAGAGACCCGGGTCAATGGGCACGCCCTCCACCGCGCGGCGAGCGCGGCTTTCGCCCTCCACCTGGCCCGGGTAGAACACCTTGCTGAACCCCTCGCGGGCGGGCAAGGCGTTCAACTCGTCGCACATCTGCTTCAAGCTGGCTTTGAACAGCTCCAGCGGCATGAAGCGGTTCACATCCCACACGGCCACAAAGTGCCCCAGGCGGCGCGGCTCGTCCATCTGGGTGTACATGGCGTTGATGTGCGGCCCCCAGGGCATGCCCGAAAGCACGCTGCAAAAGATGCCGATCACCATCGCCAACCCGCTCCCCTTTGGCCCCGCGATGGGATGCAGGCCAGCGATGCGCGTCGGGTCGGTGGTGGGGTTGCCGTCCTCGTCCAGGCCCCAATCGGGCGGGATGGGCTTGCCCTCGGTCTTGGCCAGGGCGATCTTGCCGTAAGGAATGGAGGTGGTGGCCATGTCGAGGATCACCGGGATGCCGTCGGAGGGAAAGCCGAACGCGATGGGATTGGTGCCAAAGAACGGTTTGCGCGAGCCGAACGGGATGAGAAAGGCGTCGGTGTCGGTCATCATCATGGCCATATAGCCCGCTTCCACCAGCCGCTTGATGTAAAAGCCCGTCATGCCGAAATGGCTGGAATTGCGGATGGCCACCGCGCCGCTGCCGGTTTCGGCGGCCAACGCCATGGCCTCGGTGCAGGCGCGGTAGGCGACGACGTGCCCCAGGCCGTGGCCGCCATCCACGATGCCCAGCGAGGGCGCGCGCCGCTCGAACGTGATCTGCGGGCGGGGGGTGATGGTGCCGCTTTCGAGCCGCCGCACATAGTGCGCCAGGCGCACCACGCCGTGCGAATCTACCCCCGAAAGATTGGCGGTCAACAGGCAATCGGCCACGATCTCGGCGTCGGCGGGGGGCGCGCCCTTGGCGACGAGCACCCCTACGACCAAAGCTTTCAGCTTTTCCGCCGGGATGCGTTGCGTGGTTCTGGGTTCGGACGGTGCAGGTGTGGTCATGCGCATACTCCGGATTGCGAGAATGGGACGCGGTTAGGCCATTTCACCACCGAGACACGGAGAGCACCGAGAAGGGAATATTTTCTACTCCGTGTTCTCCGCGCCTCCGTGAACTCTTCTCAGCCCATGTACAGGCCGCCGTTGATGTCGAGCACGATGCCGGTGATATAGCTGGCCAGGTCGGAGGCCAGGAAAAGCACCGCATTGGCCACGTCTTGCGGCTGGCCCAGGCGGCGCAGCGGGATGGTGGCCTCGAAATCCTCTTCGCGGCCGGCGAGCTGCTTTTTCACCGGCTCGGACATGATAAAACCAGGCGCCACAGCGTTGACGGTGACGCCGTAGGGGCCGCACTCTTTGGCCAAGGTCTTGGTGAGGCCGAACAGCCCCGCTTTGGAGGCGGAATAGTGGATGCCCACCTCGATGCCGCCCACGCGCGCGGCCATCGAGGAAAAGTTGATGATGCGCCCGTTGCGGCGCGCTTTCATGTGCTCGATCAGCTCGCGGCAGACGAGGTACGTGCCGGTCAAGTTCACCTGCAATACCTTGCCCCATTCTTCGGGGGTGATGGCCACAATGCCGCGCTTGTACGAGATGATGCCGGCGTTGTTGACCAGGATGTCCACGCCGCCGAGTTCGGCCACAGTCTGCTTGCACATGGCGGCCACATCGGCCCCATCGGATAGGTCACAGCGGATGGCCACGCCGTCGCCCATCATCTGCACTGTTTCCTCGGCCCCGGCCAGGTTGATATCGGCCA
Source organism: uncultured Anaerolineales bacterium (assembly GCA_964649365.1). Classification (GTDB taxonomy): domain Bacteria; phylum Chloroflexota; class Anaerolineae; order UBA1429; family UBA1429; genus CAZYPJ01. The sequence continues at coordinate 7,566 of CAZYPJ010000174.1, forward strand.
CGGCCACGCGCGCGCCTGCTTGGGCCAGCGTCAACGCGCACGCCCGCCCGATGCCCCCCGCCGCGCCCGTCACCAAAGCGGTCTTCCCTGAGAGATCAATCTTCACGTCATATCCTCCTTGATAGAGTACGCCTGAAGAATACCCACAATCCGCCGCGACTGTCAAGCCATGCGCTCTTGTGCGCGGCGCAGCAACCAGCGCGCCGCATTGCCGAGCAGCCGCTGAAAAGCGGGGTGCAAGATCGAATCGGGCGTGTGGCCGTGGGGCAGATAGACCACCCGCCCCTGGCCGTATTCATAAGCCCAGCCCGAGACCGATTGCCGCCCGTCTTGACCCCGGCTGATGAGCAACGGCGTCACGCGGTCGTAATCCCAGTGCAACCAGTGCTGCTCGTCTTCGATCTCGTAGGATTCGACCCCCGCCGTGACGGGGTGCTCATGGTTCACCACTTCCACTGCAAAGCGCGCGTAGGGTGGGTGGCCGATATAGTAGCCGCCCAGCGTGCGCCGATAGCCGCCTTTGGTGGGATAGGCCCAGCCGGCGTTGTGCAGCGCCAGGAACGCCCCGCCGCCGAGCACAAACTGCTCGATGGCATCCTCTTGCGCGGGCTGCATCCAGACGACGGGCGGCGCGTCGGGGCCGTCGGGGAATTGGATGCCGTCGCGCAGGATGACGAGCATCTGTACGCCCGCCAGCGACTCGGCGCCCAGCGCGGCGTAATCGGTGGTGCAGGCGACCTCGATCTCTTGGGCGCGCAAGGCGCCGCCCACGCCGTCGAAAGCGAATTGCGGGTTGTGATAGTGGTCTCCGGCGAGCAACAAGGCTCGGGTCATCGGGCGTCCCTCCCCTGAATCATGTGACCTCACCCCAACCCCGTGTGCATTAACTTGAGGGGTCTGAGGGAGCGCCAGCCGCTAAAGCGGGCAGGCTACGGTTACAAACCCCGCCTACGCGGGTTGAAAACGTGTGATTACGCTCGCTCTTGGCCGCCGAAGGGCAGCTTTA
>CAZYPJ010000175.1:0-356 GCA_964649365.1 uncultured Anaerolineales bacterium
GTCAGACTAGCGCCCATACCCCCCTCCCGCCCCTCCCACAGACCCCCAGTCCCTCGCGCCGACCACCACGCCGACCAACACGCCTGGCAACACGCCGACGTTCACTCCCACCGCTACGCCGACCGTTCCCTTGGGTCTGCGCACAATGGGATTCAAGTTCCATGACCTAAACGGCAATGGTCGCCGCGAGGCCAATGAGCCTCTGATGGGCAATTGGCGCATCCTGCTCAAGAACGCGGCATTCCAGATCGTTTACGATACCCGCACCATCTCGGGCAAGTCCAGCCCCCTCTTTGGGCACTGGTTACTGCCGGCGGGTCTGCCCGAAGGCAACTACTGGGTAGTCGAGGAGCAAC
>CAZYPJ010000175.1:366-8566 GCA_964649365.1 uncultured Anaerolineales bacterium
GCAGACGTATCCGGCGAACAATAACGGGGCTTTCCAGATCCACTTGTACACCGATGGCAGCTTTGATCTGCTCAGCCAGCGCCCGAGCTGGTACGAAGGGTTGAACTTTGGCAACACCGAGTCGTTGGGCATCCCCGACCCCGATGATTGCCTCACCTGCCCCGACCGGGTGCTGTTCCAGTCGGATCGTACTGGTGGCAACGCCAATATCTTTTCGGCCGAGTTCGACGGCTCTGATGTACGCCAGCTTACCAGCGACTTGGCGGATGACATCCAGCCCACCTGGCGCTTTAGCGCCCAAGAGATCGCCTTTGCCTCGAACCGCACGGGCGATTGGGATATCTTTACCATGGGTCCCGATGGCAGTGGACAGTTCAATGTGACCCGAATGGCCTTGGCCGCCGATGGCGTGACCCCGGTTAACGACCTGGCGCCCTCCTGGGCGTGCTACTGGATCGCGTTCCAGTCGGATCGCGATGGCAACTGGGAAATCTACAAGACCGACCCGGACGGCATCCAGGAGAGCCCGCTGACCAGCCATCACGCCGAAGACGACGCTCCGGCCTGGTCGCCCAACGCCAAATGGATCGCCTTCCAGACCAACCGCGACGGCAACTGGGAGATCTATATCATGGACGAGAACGGCAACAACGTGCGACGCATCACGAACAACACCGCCGCCGACACCAATCCTACTTGGTCGCCTGACGGCGAATGGATCGCCTTCCAGTCGAATCGCGATGGTCAGAACGAGATCTATAAGCTCAATGTGGAGAGCGGCCAAGTGGTACGGCTGACGAATAACCTCGCCAGCGACGCTGACCCGGATTGGTTGCCCTACTGCGATTGGATCTTTTTCGAGAGTGACCGCGACCAGAACGCTGAGGTCTATCGGATGAACGAGAACGGCGGCGATCAGCGCAACGTTACCAATAGCGCCGTATCGTTCGACGCTCTAGATGACGTGATCGTCGCCGCAGCAGCGCCCGCGCCCATCCTGCTCTTGCCCGCCGTGGCCAAGTGGCAGTAAGGCCAAGAGCGCGACAGTAGCCGATCAACAACGACGGGGCGGGTGAAAAACACACCCGCCCCGTTTTCTATAGCAACTCTCAGCCGAACGCTAAGCGTCAACGCCGAGATAATCGAGAATAGTGGCCAGATACACCTTGGCGGCGCGCGCCACGTTATCCAAATCCACCCACTCCAGATCGGCGTGCGCCGTAGTAGAGCCGGTGCCGTGCGAGACCGCCGGGATATGCGCTTCGCGCGCGATGACGTTGGCGTCGCACACGCTGAGGCTGCCTTGCAAAGGCAGCTCGCGCCCCACGATTTGCTGATAGCCCGCACATAACGATCGGACGATGGGAGCATCGGGCGATAGCTCGAACCCGAGACCATTGCCAAAAGCGCGCAGATCCACTTTCAGAGCCGGGTGACGTGGCATAGAGGCGACGATTTCGGCAAAAGTGCGGTCAATATCCGCCCACTCCTTATCGGGCCAGAAGCGATGGATGCCGTTGAGAAAAGCGCGGTTGGGCGTGCGGTTGTAAAAGTCGCCGCCATGGATTTGGCCCAGGAAGAACGTCTCTGGCCCCAGCATGGGGTGCGACGCGCCCGCCAACTCGCGGTCTCGGTCGAGCATCGCCACGGCCAAACGCGCAGCATAATCCAGCGGGTTGGGCACGCCGGCCGGGCGGGCTACGTTCTCGTGCAACACTTCGCCCTCGCGGGTGATGTCAATCTCGAACAGCGATTGCCCTTTGCCGCAGATATAGAGCGAATCGAACCCGCCCTCGGCTACAATAGCGGCGTCGCCGAACACGTCGCCGCGCGCGATCAGCGCTTTTAGTCCTTCCATATGGCCCACCGGCGCCTCGTGCAGCGAATGCGTCACCAGGGTCAGGTTGCCGGCCAGTGGGACATCGTTCTCGACCAGGATACGCGCCGCCTCCACCATCGCCGCTATGCCCGATTTCATGTCGCCCGAGCCGCGCCCATAGATGCGCTTGCCCTCGACATAGGGAGGCACATGGCCGGCGTGGATGGTATCCAGATGGCCGTCGAGCGTCAGCGTGCGCGCGCCGGCTCGCTTGGTCAGGCGCGCCACACTCGAAGGGCTGCGCGGATAATCATAGAGCACATCCACCGGCAAGCCGAGCTTACGCACCGTCGCGGCGTAGAACTCGGTCACATCCACTGCCTCGCCGGTGGGGCTGGGGATGCGCACCAGATCGAGCGTCAAATCGCGCAGTCGTTCGGGATTGACCTGGGCCGTTAGCTTATGAAGCAATGCTTCCATATCGCCTCCTGTGGTGCGAAAACGAGCAGATTCTACCCGATCATCGCCGTAATGCCCATACGTCGCGCCATCGCCGCCGCCTCGGCCACCCATGCGGGCGATTGACGCACACCCTGGATACGATACGTCTGCCCCAGCCACTCGTATTTGGCGCCCGCCGCCTCGTTGTACGGCAATAGCGCCGCCGAGCGCAAGCCCACATCGGCCATGAAACGCAGGATCGCGTTCAAGTTCTCGTCAGTGTCAGTGACGCCGGGAATGAGAGGGACGCGCACCTGCACCTCGCGCCCAGCCAGGCGCGCCGCATTCTCCAGGATTTGCCGATTCGACGCGCCGACCCAGCGTCGGTGCGCTGCGTCGTCCATCAACTTGAGATCATAGAGCACCAGATCGGTATGGGTTAACAGGCGCGCCAGCGTACTCCAGGCGCACGCGCCGCTGGTCTCGATAGCCGTATGGATACCCTCGGCCTGGCAGCCCGCCAGTACAGCCTCGGCCCAATCGGGTTGCAGCGTCACCTCGCCGCCGGTAAGCGTAACGCCGCCGCCAGAATAGCGAAAAAAGGGCTTGAGCCGCGCCGCACGCGAGATAGCCTCGGCTGCCGTCATCTCGTATCCCTTGAGCGACAAGGCCCCCGTCGCGCAAACCGTCACACAAGCGCCGCAGGCGCGGCACAATTCGCGTGAGACGATGTGTTGACCATCGGCAAAACGGTGGACGCCCCGCTCGCAGGCGGCGACGCAAGCGCCGCACAGCGCGCACCGCTCGCGCACGAAAACCAGTTCGCGCTCGCGCCCCTGCGTCTCTGGGCTGTGGCACCAAGCGCACGATAGCGGACATCCTTTGAGATAGTAGGTCGCACGGATGCCAGGGCCGTCGTGAATGGCGAAACTATCGAAATCGGTGAGCAAACCAACGATGTCGTAGGCAGAGGTCACGAGCGGCCCTCCTGGCGGTGGATGTGGTGATCTTGTTGTTCGCGGCTGAGCATGGTGAAATAGGCGCACCAGCCGCCCATGCGCACCCGCAGCGAGCGGTACTTGTCTGGCTCGCGCTGCGCAGCGCGCAATTCCTCGGTGTCCACCACCGTCAGGGTCATCATGTTGCCGCCCGTCTCGACAAAGCTGCGCAACAGCGCCGCCATCCGCCCAATGCCCTCTTCGCCCTGCACCAAATGACGGTTCAGGCGCAGATCGAGCGGGCCGCCGGCGGGCAGGTTGGCATGATGCATCGCGGCGTAAGAGAGGATCGCGCCCGGCAAGCCGTTGCGGTCGCGGCCCAGGGCGGGCGAAAAGTTGGATGAGACCGGCTGATGCGCCAAGCGGCCATCGGGCGACGCCCCCAATCCTTCGCCAATGCCGATATACCACGAGAATGTGCCCACGCCCGCCGGATACTTGATGATCGCTTCGTACTTGGCCGCGTGGCGGCTCACCGCCTCGACAAAGGCGTCTATCATCATCTGTCCTACCGCGTCGGCGTAGGGATCGTCGTTGCCATACTTGGGCGCAGCCAGCAATTTAGCTTGCAGTGGGCCATAGCCCTCATAGTTGGCATCGAGGGCGTCGCACAGATCAGCCATCGTGGCGGCTTTATCCTCAAAAATCACTTTTTTGATCGCAACCAGCGAATCAATGGTGTAGGCGGCGCTTTCGGCCAACATCCCAAAAGTGCGATACTTGGCGCCGCCGTTGGTCATGTCGCGGCGCGAAGCGATGCTTCCTTCGATCAGCGCACTGAGCAAAGGCACAGGGGCAATCGAGTAACGCTCATTGGCCGTCTCGGCTACTCGCTGAGCCAAGCGACCCACCATCGCGTCCATTTGCGCCAGGAACGCGCTCCAGACATCCTCCCAGCGCGAAAAGGCCCGAGGATCGCCTGTATCGAGGCCGATGCGCTGCCCATCCACGCGCGTCACGCCCCGGTTGAGCGCCCATTCGAGGCAAAGCATCATACTAAGACGCTGGAAACGGAAATCGGTGCGACCCGGGATGATGACTTCCCAGCAGCCGTCGTTGGTATAGTCGCGCGCATCGGGCGTGGGAATGCCAATGCGCTCCAGCGCTGGAATGAGTTGCTCATCGTTGAACAGCGCGGGCATGCCGCCGCCCTCTCTGAGCACCTCACAAGTATAGCGCACCAACTCTTCGGGCGAATCGCGATGCAGCCGCAGCGTAGTGAGCGGGTTCGTCATCTTGTTGCGGCGGTAGCTTTCCAGCAGCAGGTAGGTCAGCGGGTTTGTGCCGTCCTCGCCTTCCGGCGTCAGGCCGCCGACGACGATGTTCTGCAACCAGTGGTTGGTGGCGTCTATGCGGTCGCGGCGCGTGCCCATCTGCGAGGAGGTATAATGGCGCGTGCGCTGCGCAGGATCGAGTTCCTCATCCTCGCGGGCATCGGGGCGTTGGTCGTCGGTGGTCTTGGCGCGTTCGTTGAATTTCAAGCAAAAGCAATCGCACAATTCGGCGGCGCGCTCCAGGTCAATGCGCCCGGCGTCGAGATCGGCCTGGAGGTAGGGCCAAGCGTACTGATCGAGCCGCCCCATGGCGTTGCCGTCCATTGTGGTGTGAAAGATCATGTGCAATAGCCATACGCTTTGCAACGCTTGCCAGAAGGTGAGCGCGGGGCCAGCCGGGGCTTGGCGCAGATTGGCGGCCATCCAGCGCAATTCGGCGGCGCGCACCTCGTCGGAGCAAGCGGCGGCCTCGGCAGCGCAATGGTCGGCCAGTCGCGCGGCATAATCCATCACCGCCTGCAACGCGATGGCTACCGAATCCAGAAAAGCGCATTCTTCGGCGGTGGTCGCGTTGGGGCGCTGCGCCTCGGCTTCTGCCATGATGCCGCGCAACCCTACCGCCAGCAGATGCGGATAGTCAGGCACGATATGGCCGAACACCGAGCGAATCGTCAACCCTTTTTCGGCGGCGGCGGTACGCTCGGCTTCGGTGGTGTAATCGGGGAACCACTGCTCATAGTGTAGCCTGGGTTGTTCGAGCGCAAAAGAACCGGCAAAAAGTTGCCCATCCCATAGGGCAGTGGGCATCAGGCTCAACTTGAGCGCCATCGCGCGGGCTTTGCGCACGGGCAACGGCTCGGCCATAAAGCCATCCGCAATGCGCTCCGGCCCCGCCCAAGTATCGGGCGGGGCCTCCATAGCATCGCGGACGCGCTGACGCAGATCAGCCACACGCGGCGTATCGGGCCGCTCGACAATGGCAGCCAGTGTTGCAGTGCGTTCGCTTGTCGCTTCCATACAATCTCCCTTGTCGGCGCTATTTATCGGCGCGTAGATTCTCAATGAACGCCTTGAGCCGGTGATACCCTGGCTTGGGCTGGTCGTTTATATCGAGCAGGCCGCCGTGCGGCCAGAATGTCTCGCGGTCGCTCAAGTTCCACCACGTTACCGCATTCACTTTGCTCGAAGCAATGGTATAAAACTGCTCTACCCAATCGGCTTGCACTTCAGGATCCCAGGGACGATGCCACCAGCCGCTCGGCGCGACTTGCCCACCCAGCCAGCGGGTAGGATCGGCTTCCATCGAAGAGGGGGTCTGAATCTCGCTGATGTGTACAGGCTTACCCAGCGCCACGTAAGAATCTATCAGCGCCGACTGCTCGGCCATGTCGCGGCAATAGTGCTCCGGTCCGCCGTGATACATCTGCACGCCGTTGATCTCGTACTCGACGCCGCGCGCCGCTAGCTCTTCCAGATACTCGATAGCGTGCATCGGGTCCATCATCTCCCACTCGGAGCGATACTCGCCCCAGGGACGGTTGATGTTGACGATACGGATTGCTTCGGGGTCGGCGTCGCGGGTGGCCTTGCAAGCCAGGGCCGTCACCTCGTACACTTGCTCGGCGTTCAAGTTCAAGTCGTTCCCTTTGACGATGGGGTCGTGCGCCTCGTTGATCACGTCCCAAATCTTGATGCGGTTCTTGTAACGCGAAACCGTATCATAAATTTGCTGATAGACGACTTCTTTAAGCGTCTTGTAGCTGAGTTTTTTCATCCAATCGGTCAGGCCGTGCTCGATATACCAACACAACGGGTGCCCTTTGCGCGCTATGCCGCGCTCATCGAGCCAATCGAGCAAAAGGTCGCGAGTAGCCCAATCGGGCTGGCCCTGCACCGGCTCCAAACGCCGCCGGTAGAAGGGTATCGTGGCAAAGTTGTATAATGCAGCAAAACGCTCTTGGAACGTCTCGGGGGCGTCGGGGCGGAAGAATGTCGAGCCAAAGAGCTTGGCGCGGCGCTCCTCTAGGCTCAGCCGGGCGAGATCAGCCCGAGCCTTGGTCAATTCCACTTCCTCGCCCGCCCAGAAGGCCGCCTTGAGCACGCCGTCCAAACGGCGCGCCGCCGCCTCGCCTTCCATCTTGAGCGCCGCCTGGAGTTCTGCGGCGGCCTGCGCTATCTGCGCCGCGAGCGTTGGCGCGAATTGATAGCCCGACTGCGCCAGGGATTGCATCCGGTCTTGCACGCGCTTGACCTTGCTCTTGGCGGCCTCGGCGCGCCAATCTACCAACCCACCTTGGTCGGCGCGGTACCATTTGCCCTCGTTGTCGGCGGTGACGATCACCTTGCCAAAGCCCGGAATTTCCCACAGCGCCGCCAAACCAAAAGGCTCCTCTTTTGGATAGCGGATGGCCCAGTCGCCGGGAGCGACCTGGCGCCATTCGCTAAAGAAAGGAAAGTTGCGCCGGTTCACTGTGTACATGATAGACACGGGGGCCGGCTTGCCGATGACGTTTCGCATCCGAACGACCAGATCCGTTGCCATAAGCACCTCCGCGAACTAGACTTGCAACGCCATCCCCTCTGCGCCCGTATCAGCCGCGCCGGTCAGCGCGCCGGTAGTGGGGTCAATGGCGATAGCATGTACCAACGCGAAACCACCGTGACTCTGGGGAATACGCACAACGGGATGCTTGGCGCGCACCCCGGCGCAAACGTACTCGGGAATGCGCGCATGACATTTGATCAAATCGCCTTCGCAATCGAAACGCGGCGCGAGCACTGCGTCGCTCACGCTCATGCCGAAATCGAGCACATTTAGGATCACTTGCAGGTTCGAGGTGATGATACGTGTGGCCCCCGGCGCGCCCAGCACAAGGCGCGGCTTGTCGCCTTGGTAAATCACCGTGGGCGTCATGCCCGTTGTGCGCGACTTGCCGGGCGCAATCGAATTGGGATGCCCGGCCCAGGGGTGGAAATTGACCATTGAGTTGTTGTACATGAACCCCAGCCCAGGGGTAATGGCGCCCGAAGACGACCCCAGCGAGTGGGTCAGCGCCACGCAATTGCCGTAACGATCCACGACAGTGACGTGGGTTGTATCGGGCGGCTCGGGCGGGGTGAACGAGACGGTGATCGGACGGCCCGCATCAATGACGTTGCGCCACTGGGCGGCGCGCTCCTTACTGGTCATCCAATCGAGAGGCACATTCACAAAATTGGGATCGCCCAGATAAGGGTTGCGATCCGCAAAAGCGGCTTTCATCGCCATCGAGACGAGATAGATATAGTCGGGCGAGTTGTGGCCCAGGCTTGCCAGATCGTACCCTTCGAGGATATTGAGCGCCGCAAGCAGCGTCGGCCCGCCATGGGGCGCCGGCGATGTAACGACCTTGTGGCCGCGATACACGCCCATCACGGGCGACACATCGCGCGATTTATAGTCAGCCAAGTCGCTCGCCGTCACAAAGCTGCCATTGGCGGATAGGTCGGCGGCCATGCGACGCGCCATCTCGCCGTGATAGAAATCATCGGGGCCGTGGACGGCCAGATGACGCAGTGAACGAGCGTAATCGGGGTTACGCAACGTGTCGCCAATGTCTTAAGGTTTGGCGTCGGCTTTCAGATAGATGCGTCCGGCCTCGCCGTTGGCATGAAGATAGGCCATGAGC
>CAZYPJ010000176.1:0-7138 GCA_964649365.1 uncultured Anaerolineales bacterium
CGACGCGAAGCCTGCCTCCCTGGACTTATGCAGAGACCATTGCCGCGCCCTTCTCGGTGTACCTGCCGGCGTTGCTGAGGAGATTCAACAAGACCTGGCGAATGCGCGTCCCGTCGCAGTAAATGGGGGGCAAGTGCTCTGGCACATTAACGCTGAGCGTCAGCTTCCGCTTCGAAAACAACGACCCCACCGCCTCTATCGCATCGCGCACGATGTCGTCGAACGTGCACTCCTCTTTGACGAGTTGCATACGCCCCGTATCGGTCTCCGATAGATCGAGCACATCATTCACCAGATCGGCCAGGTGCTGGCTGTTGCGGCGAATGGTCGAGACATCGGCCAACAGAGCGCTGGGCAACTGATGGGCGTAAAGCTCGGGCGTCTCGAGGATCATATCACTGAAGCCGATGATCATGTTGAGTGGCGTACGCAGCTCGTGGCTCACATTGGCCACGAATTCCTCCTTGGCTCTGCGCGCTTCTTCAACAGCTTTGCGCGCCAGAGACAGCATCTCGTTCAGTCGCAGGGTCTCTTCGTTGGCCAACGCCAGGTCTTCCAATGTTTGTTTGAGCTGAAGCTGGCGATCGCGCGCCTCCTCCAAGGCCGCCTGCGATTGGGCGTAGCCGTTCCACGCCCAATCCACCAAAGTACGCTGTGGCGACCGTGACAAGGCAAGAAGCGCCACCATGGCCCAGAGGCCGGCGAGATCCTCAATGGGAAGGAGGGCGCCGCCGGTTTGCCTGGCCAACCAGACGAGAACAGCCGATACAAGAACAGCCGTGATCAGGGCAGCCAAGGTATTGATTGTGAGCAGGGCGATGACAATGGGTATGGCGAGCGCATAGCGCCAATCGGTTGCTGGGAACCATGAGGTCGAGAGAGTCGCTACCGCGAGTATCCCCAGGACGAGGATCCATGCCCCGAAAGTATGGTTGGCGCGTCGCACGAGAATAACGACGACCACGAGGCTGAGCACGATCAGCCCGACAGTGCTCAGCGACGGAGGCTGCCCTTCGTTGAGCATCATCAGTAGAATTCCCAGGACACAGGCGACCACCAGACATCCCGTTAAGGTTTGCTCAACCAGCTCCAGCTTGAGCTTTTCGATCGCTTGGGTCTCCATATTGCAGCCACCTACCAGGAAACTTGCAAGTTGTATCTATTGGCAACAGCGCCGTGAGCACTGGGCCGGTAACTTTCCCGTTGTGCGACGCTACAACGAAAGATGGGTCATCGAAGGAGCAATAGTCGCCTCATCGTCAGTCGCTGTGACCGCGATAGATCAGCGGCAGATGAACCCAGCCAGGAGGCGTGGGCGTGGGCGCCGCTTGGGTTCGCGTGGACGTCGGCCATACGTACTCGGTGGGCGTGGCAGTGACGGGACGTCTCGGCACCAGCCGCTATCGGGGCCGCCTTGCGCGCTGGTAAAGCCCTAACCTTGTTTACTATAACAGGAAGAGCAGAGGCCGTCAAACATATCGGACGGGCGCTCCGGCGTGTTTCTGCTACCTGGTCATCTCTTGACAGTATCGGACTTGACCCTATATTATGGCTGAGCAGCCATAGCGCTGGAAATGATCGGGTCACACTGAGGCATTCCGATTGAGTAAGAGGGAGACCGTGCGATGTCAAGTCCAGAGGGTCATACGATAGATAACGCATCGCTCGACAAGCGTATTCTTGAGGAAGATGCGGCTTCTACGCTTGCGCTATCGTTGACGGTGGCCGGTGGGCTGGGCGCTGTCGCATTGTTCGGTGAGCCGCAGTGGCCTTCGGGGTTCTCTTACACGTTGTTTAGTTTTTTTCTATCCGGCCTACTAGCCTATCACTTTCGCAAAAGATGTTTATTCATTTGTAAATTCATTCTTCTCTTAGGCCCTATATTGAGCCTTGTAATTGCCTTGCGGATGATCCACAACGATGCCGTGCCCTATATTTTTACGCTGATCGTAGTCGCCAACTCGTTTATCAATCCGCGATTGGGTTTTATAGCGGCGCTGCTTAGCACCGTCGCTCTCGGCGTTATGCTTCCTTTGGGCCAGCCCATATACTACGCCTGGGGCCTGCTCTGGATTACCGCTGGTTTTCAGTGGCTCGGGTCGCGCAACGTGTACACCGTTCTGGGGTGGGCATGGACGACCGAAGAGCGGTCGAGTCGGCTGCTGGATCGGTTACAAGTGCGGCAAGGAGAGCTAAATCGCACATTGGCAGCTCTGAATGAAGCAACTTGGCGGCTGCAGCGCAATGGGTACGAACTATCGGAGGCGATCTTGCGCGCTGATCGCGCTCGGGAGCTAAAAGAACGATTTGCGGCTAACATCAGCCACGAGCTGCGCACACCCCTGAATCTCATCCTGGGTTTCACCGAGGTGATGCATCTCTCGCGTGAGGTTTATGGCGACATGGTCTGGCCGTCTGCGCTGCGGCGTGATATTCGTCGGATCTATGAAGCCAGCCGTCAGTTGCTCAACCTGGTCAATGACGTGCTCGATCTCTCTCGACTGGACGCTTCTGAGATGACTACCCGCACTGAACCTGACGACCTCGCTGTTCCCATCCAAGAAGCGGTGGCCACCGTTTCGGATCTGCTGCGAGGCAAGCCCGTGTCAGTGCAGGCTAGGTTGGTCGAGCCGTTGCCGACCCTGCGCTTTGACCGAATGCGCATCCGCCAAGTGCTGATCAACCTGCTCACTAATGCGGGTTACTCTACCGAAAAGGGTTCGATCACCGTGGATGCTTGGGTGCAAGGCGATGAGGTGATTGTCAGCGTTGCTGATACCGGCGTGGGCATTCCGGCTGATGAGCTAACCCGAATCTTTGACGAGTTTCACCAGGTAGATACATCCCTTCGCCGCCGCAAAGGGGGCGCCGGGCTGGGGTTGGCGATCAGCAAGCGCTTTGTCGAGCTGCACGGCGGGCGCATCTGGGCGGAAAGCGAAGTGGGCCGAGGGAGCACGTTCTACTTTGCTTTGCCGCTATCAGATAGCCATGTGAGACCCGCGCGACCCATTCGATCTCGCCCGCGGCCATCTCAGCCTAACCGCGATGACCCCTGTCTCGTTGTGGTGGATAGCGACCCCGGATTGAGCAATCTGCTCATGCGACAACTCACTGATTATCGCGTGTTCCAAACTGACGACTGCGAACACGCCAATACGCTCGTGGCGGCGCATCATCCCCTCGCCGTATTGCACAATGTATCGCTCGATACGCTGCGCGAGGGGATTACTTCCCGCTCTGCATATCAAAACATCTCTTCCAGTGTACCCCAATTGTTCTGCTCCGTGCCCAACCAAGCCTGGATGGCCCAACAAGCGCATGTTAACGGCTATTTGTGCAAACCGGTGGATCGAGAGCAGCTTTTTCAGGCAGTGAATGCGATCCCTCACGCCAAGGATGTGCTGATCGTTGACGATGACGACGCTTTTGTCCAGTTGATGGTGCGCCTTTTGCAGAGCGCGGGCGATACCTATCGAGTACGTTGGGCCTACCAATGCGATGAGGCGCTCACACTCATCCATCAACGGCCACCCGATGTCATTCTGCTTGACCTGATTATGCCGCAGATGAACGGCGCCGAGTTTGTCCAAGTGCTACATGCTGACGAGCGCACCCAGAGCATACCCATCCTGATGATTACGGGCAACGACTATCCCTCGGATATGCTGGATGAATACCCTGGCGTCATTGCTTTGCTCCGGGGGCAGGCTTACCGATCCGGCGAGATCATACGTTATCTGCGAGCAATCTTGGACGCGACAGAGATGTCCTATCACGGCGAAATGACGCTAGGGCATTCAGAAATTGGCGCTGGCTGACCGGTTTGGCCAGGAAGCCGGCTGCGCCGAGTGAAAGCGCCAACTCGGGGTCGTTTAGCACCGAGCAGACGATCACGGGGATTTGCTGCGTACATGCCCGGCTCTGTAGCTGCGCCAGCACATCCCAGCCATCCTGTTGGGGCATCATGACGTCGAGCATGATGATGTTGGGCGCCAATTCCTCAGCCAAGCGCAAGCCTTCGTAGCCATCTGCCGCGCCGACGATGCGTAGCGCGCCTACGTCGCCGTTTGCCTGGGCGATCTCGGCATAGCGTTGGAAAAGCTCGACCAGCCCCTCGTTGTCATCAATCACTAGCACCGTGGTTTGGTTCAACGGCCCCAGCAACAACGTGATTCTAACCTCGCGATCAGTGCTGGTCTGCACAAACCAACGGCCGTTCAAGCGAGCGGCCAGCTCAGCGGCAGCAGTCATGGGTTGCGGCAGTTGGCGCAATGGTTCATCGGGCGCGTACCGAACCTCGACTTTGGCCCTTTCGTCTTGCTCTCCGGCGAGGACGTGTAACACCGAACGAGGCTTGGCGTTCTGTAGAGCGCAGCTGAGTGTGTTGAGCAATACCTGTTTGGCCAGCAAGCGATCGGTGAATAGCAGGATAGGCTCCTCGGGCATGTTGGTTTCGACACGCAGGCCGTACTGCTGAGAAAGACGGCCTACGGAAGAGATAGCGCTTTGTACCAGGTCTTGGATGCTAGTCTCAGCCACATCGAGGTGAAGCCTTTCCGCCTCACGGCGCACGATCTCGGCTGGCGAAAGGTTCTCAGGGGGCGTCGGCGCCAACGGCGCCGGCCTGCGGACACGCGCCCATAGCAGCGCGGCCAGGTCTAGTTCGGCTTGGCGCAAGTCCCGATAGCATTGCCTCTCGGAGATAGCGAGTTCGCGCGCCATCTCTTGGGGGGTTAGCCCATCTACATAACGTAGGCTCAACGTGCTATAGCTTCGCGCTTTGGCCGAACGCAGGGGCGTATCTTGCGTCGGCCTCATCTCGGCAATGCACTCGCGGATAATAGCGCGAAGAGCATGAATGCGCTGCTGCGCGCCCAGGACTTGGGGCGGCACCAAGCGCTCGATCAGCGGGTTGGCTTGATAGTAAGAGTTATCCTCGAGGTGAGGGAGTAACGCCCTAAGTTGGTCAATGAACGCCTCATCCGGAATCATCAGAGATGCTCTCTCCGACTCATGTCAGCGAATTGTCAAAAGATGGCAAGAGGCCCATTGAGTTCAGCCTACCACGATGTTACACTCAGGCTGAAGGCTCCCCTATTATACCCGTGTTGCTTCTAGAGTCTATTCGGGCTTGGCGGCGTATGCCTCGGCAAGGCCAAGCCATGGCGGCGCGACCGGCGCACACCTTCCCCCGGCGCATGCTCACGGATGGCGCTTGCGCCGGGGGATGAAATAGCACGAGACCGATTTCTATTGGGAAAGGAGGGGGCGCAGGATTATCTCTGATCTGGGTTGTGACTGTTACTGAGGAATATTTCATGGAGGAGACCACGATGAAGAACCGAGTGCTCGCGATTTGCTCGCTTCTGGTCTGTGTGGCCATGGTGCTTTCGGCGGCCGGCTGCGCCCCCAAAGCGCCTGAGGCTACTGCGACGGCTGTTCCACCGACGGCCGCACCTAAGGAAGCGGCGGCCCAGCCGACCGCCGTTCCGCCAACGGCTGTTCCGCCGACGGCTGCGCCCAAAGAAGCTGCGGCCCAGCCAACAGCAGCGCCGACCCAAGCTCAGCCAACGGCCGTGCCGACCATTTCTGCTGCCCCTGTAGCGCCGGCCGACATGGTGAAAACGGGTCCCTTTGGAGGCTACGAACAGCCCGTGAAGGTGACGATGATGACGTTCCTGCGTGGGTGGTCGGAAGACCAGTTCAAGAATAGCCCGTGGGTCAAACTGTTGAAAGACAAATTTAACATCGAGCTAGAATACACGTTCTTGGCTCCGGCGGGGAACACTTACGATCAAGGGATCAATTTGAGGGTGGCGAGCGGCGACTTGCCAGACCTCATGATGGTCAATATCATCCAACTGCATCAGATGGCTGAAGCTGGCTTGCTACAGCCGCTGACGGGCGTGTGGGAGGAATACGCCTCGGATCAAGCCAAAGAGTATATGACCGCGGGCGGTTCATTCCCGTTCGATGTTGCGACCATCAATGGGGAATTGTACGCTGTTCCAGAGGTGCTTCCGCCAATGGAGAACGTACATGCCCTATTTATCAACAAGCAATGGATCAAGGATATGGGCCTCCCTCAGCCCGATACTTGGGAGAATTTCGAAAAAATCCTTTATGCTTTTCGTGATAATGATCCCAATGGTAACGGCCAGAAGGATGAGGTTCCGCTCGCTCTCCAGCAAAAGTTCTGGGCCGATCCCTACTCACCTTATGAAGTGGCCAGCCTGGCCAATGCGTTCGGCGAGTATCCTAATGCCTGGATCGAACGGGATGGTCAAGTGGTCTATGGCAGCGTGCAGCCTGGCATGAAAGACGTGTTGGCCAAGCTGGCGCAGTATTACAAGGACGGCATACTCGATCAGGAGTTCATCGTCAAGAACGTTGATGAAACGGCCAAGCTTATCGGGGAACACCGCGCCGGGGCCTCCTTTGGCGTGCAATGGACCGTCTTCCACGGCAATGCGGGCATCCCTTACTGGAACAACGCCAAAGACGTAAATCAACTTTGTTGGGATGAAAAAACTGGAAAAGCGGGCTGGCCGCTTGATCCTGCGACTTGCGAATGCGCTTGGGAAGCTGTGCCCATTCCCTCCGTGAATGGCAAGGAAACGAAACCAGTCATCTATGACAAGACAGCGAACTTTTTGGTGGTGCGGAAGGGCTATGAGCATCCCGAGATCGCCGTGAAATTCGCCAACTATATGCATTTCATGGGTATTGGGCCGCAGGAAAAAGGCCCTGATGGTTATCCGTACCTGGGGATTTCTTATGCGGATTGGCAGATCGCTTGGAATGCGTGGACCAGCTCGCCCTTCCGTGGGGAAACGATCCATGCTAATGTCCAGCGCTGGGATAACTGGTTGAAGGCTTTGGCCTCGGAACAGGCCGATACTACCTGGGTGGAGAGCAATTACCTGGCCCGCAACACGTACCATAACTGGCTCGAGTTCTACAAGAATGGGCCGAACATGGTTGATTACGCTACCAAGCAGGTGTCGGCCGACACAGCCGCCTCGCTGTTCCGGTATCGGCCCTGTGGGCAAACGTTCATGATGGCCAAAGACCTAAAGGCGAGAGATATGCTGGTTTGGGATCGCTTGGGCGCCTATGTGACCCCCACAATGGTTGA
>CAZYPJ010000176.1:7148-8521 GCA_964649365.1 uncultured Anaerolineales bacterium
GATCTCGAAATGGAGACCTTTACCCAGATCATCACCGGCCAGGCGCCCGTGGATGCCTTTGATAACTTTGTCAAGCAGTGGTACGACCTGGGCGGCGACCAGATCACGAAAGAGGTCAACGAGTTCGTCAGCTCGATGAAATAGAAGATTTGGATTCCCGAGCGCGCTCAAAAGTCCAGCTGAGTAGTGTTTCGGTAGCATCTAGTGCGCAAGACTCCTTGCGCGCTAGATGCTCTAGACTCTTTGCTTTCTCTACCCATGCCCGATCTGACTGATTGCCATTGCATGCTCCGGGTCACGATCAGAAAGGGCAAGGCGACGATGACGACGAGGCGAGAATCAGACAAGGGGGATAACCCAGTATGACGACTGCTCAACGTTCGCTGGTTAGTGTAAGGGGCAAGGGTTCATGGTGGCAGAAAAGCCGTGAGTTTCGCCGTCGTTTCCGTCGTAGCTTGCCCTACTATGCGATGATTGCCCCACCGCTGATTATGCTGTTGATCTTTAACTATATCCCCCTGTACGGTCTCAAAATGGCCTTTCAACGATTCGTCCCGGCCAAAGGATTGTTCGGCGATCAACAATGGGTTGGATGGTATTGGTTCAAGTACTTATTCAATTATCGCGATTTTGGGCGGGCATTGGCCAATACATTGATCCTTTCACTTTCCAAGATCGTCTTGGGTACTTTGCTCGCTGTTACCATTGCCATTCTTATCAGCGAAGTCAGGAACAGTGGATTAAGAAGAGTAATCCAGTCCATTGTTTACCTGCCCCACTTTCTTTCCTGGATCATCTTGGCCGGGGTATTCATCAGGATGCTTTCCCCGACCAATGGACTGGTGAACGAACTCATCAAGGCTCTGGGCGGAGAGCCGATCTTTTTCTTGGGCGATAATCGGTATTTCCGGGGCACGCTGATCGTCACGGACCTGTGGAAAAGTTTTGGCTTTAATACGATCGTCTATCTGGCGGCCATTGTGTCCATTGATCCCAGCCTTTATGAGGCGGCCATCGTTGATGGAGCGAACAAGTTCCAACAGATCTGGCATATCACAGTGCCGGGGATTCTGCCGATCATTGTGCTCATGTTCGTCCTCAGTACGGGGTCGATTCTGAACGCGAACTTTGACCAGGTTTTCAACCTCTACAGTCCTGCCGTGTACAAGACCGGCGACATCCTCGATACTTTGGTCTATCGCATCGGCCTTGTCCAGGCTAATTACTCTTTGTCGACGGCCATCGGCCTATTCAGATCGTTGGTCGCAGCGGTTCTGGTGGGCACTGCCTATTGGGTGGCCTACAAATATGCCGATTATCAGATCTTCTAATAGGGGGAAATAGGCGATGGCCATCTCGAGAGGCGAGAAGAT
>CAZYPJ010000177.1:0-272 GCA_964649365.1 uncultured Anaerolineales bacterium
CTGATGGCCGCCAGTTGGCGGCGAGCCAACGCCTCGGCGTGGACGCGCTGATCTACGATCACCACGCCGGCGCCGGAAGTCGAGATACCGCTCGCCAGGATCATCAGCGCGATGCCGATGATCGCCAGGGCGATCAATTCCGAGATCAGCGAGAGGCCGGTTTCGCTCTTGAGCATATCGCCCCCTATCCAATAACCGATGCGCTCACGCCTGCATCAGCTCGCTCCATATAGCGGTCTATCTGGATCATTTGCCGCGCCCGATCAACGAAT
>CAZYPJ010000177.1:287-4505 GCA_964649365.1 uncultured Anaerolineales bacterium
ACAAACCGCCCACTGGCGGCAAATTCGAACCGAGCGACCCGGTCTCCTCGCCCACGCGCACCATCAGAGTCAACATACCGGGGAATAGCTTCTCCGCCGCCAGCGGATCGGCCAAGCCATGCCCTTGAAGCATTTTTTGGCGCACGCCATCGAGCGCCGCAGCGATAATGCGGTTGCCCTGGGTGCGCACAACCATATCGAGGATTTCGGGCAGCGACAGACCAGCCTGCAACAGCGTGGCTGTGGAGCGGCACATGCGCGCCACCGCCCCCTGGATAATCACTCTACCAATAAGCGGCACTTTAAGCAGCGTTCGATCCAACAGAAGATGTCCCGGCTCGGTGCGGAAGAACAGTACTGCAGCTGTGATCACACCGAACAGCCCACCAAAGACAAAAAATTTGTAAGTCGAGAAAAAGTCGGTCAGCGCGATGAGCACGCGGGTAGGCAACGGCAGCTCGGCGTCAAAGGACTTGAACAGGTCCATCAGCGGAGGCAGCGCCACGGTGAGCATCAAGATCACCACACCGATGGCGACCACTAGCACAAACGAAGGATAGGCCAACGCCCCACGAATCTTGCGCACCAGGGCATCTTCTTTTTCCATGTAAAGCGCCAATTGGCGCAACACCATCTCCAGGTTACCAGCTTTTTCGCCCACCTCGATCAAACGAGAATAGAGAGTGGGGAAAATACCCTTGTGTTTGGCGATAGCCTCAGAGAGAAAGCGCCCCTGCTGCAAGTCAGAGACGACCTCAGTGAGGATCTCTTTGAGGCGCTTGTTGGCCGTCTGTTCCTGCAAGAGATGGATGGCTCGGATAATAGGGATACCCGATTCGATCAGCGTGGCCAATTGCTGCGAAAAGACGATCAGATCGCGCGTCTTGACGCCCGCCTTTAGCCCAAAGACCCCCTTGTCTTCCTGGATTTCTTTGAGCGAGGCGATGGTATAGTTCAGCTTCCAGAGCATCTGCTCGGCCATGTCTTCGGTCGAAGCTTCGATGCGTCCACGAACCTGATCCCCTTGTGGGGTGACGGCGATGTACTGATAGGCCATGTCGTCCTTCCTTCGACAAGATGCACAGCGGTCGCGATGCAACGCGGTTGGAACCACAGCTACGACGGCTGCGCTATAGCAAGCTACGTTAGGGCAAAGATCTTTTTCAGTATCTCGGTAGGGGTGGTCAACCCCTCGCGCACACGCTTCATGCCCTCATGGAGCATGGTGCTCATGCCCGATTCGAGCGCCGCGCGGCGCAGTTCGTCCGAGTTGGCCCCACGCAACACGGCGCGGCGGATCGCATCGTTCACTTGAAGCAGCTCGAACACCGCCAGGCGTCCCCGATAGCCTGTGTCAGCGCAGTTGCTGCACCCGACGCCATAGTCGAACTGTGTGCGCGACTCGCCCAATGCTTGTTCGTAGGCCAGACGCTCCGGTTCGGGAGCTTCTTGCGGCGTGCGGCACTTGGTGCACACGCGGCGCACTAGGCGCTGCGACAGCACCCCCAACAACGACGAGGTGACCAGGAACGGCTCGACGCCTAGATCAATCAGGCGAAAGATCGCGCCCACCGTATCGTTGGCGTGAATGGACGAGAGCACTAGGTGGCCGGTGAGAGAAGCTTGCACAGCCGTCTCGGCAGTCTCTTGGTCGCGGATTTCGCCTACCAGGATGACATCGGGGTCGAGTCGCATCGCTGCGCGCAGGCCGCTGGCAAAGGTCACGCCCGCTTGCCGGTTCACCTGCACTTGGCTCAAGCCGGCAAAACGATATTCCACCGGGTCTTCGATGGTGATGATCTTGCTTTCCGCTTTGTCGAGTTGGTTAATCGAAGCGTAAAGAGTGCTCGTCTTACCCGATCCGGTCGGCCCTGAGATCAGGATAATGCCCCATGGCGAGCGGATCATCTGTTCCCAAGTAGCTAACATGTCGGGCAAGAAACCCACTTCATCTAGGCCACGCACCGAGACCGATTTATCGAGCACGCGAAGCACCGCCATCTCGCCGTGAATGGTGTTGATGGTGGCTACGCGAAAGTCAATCGGGTTGTTATCCACGGTGATCGAAAACTGGCCATCTTGCGGCCGGCGGCGCTCAGCGATGTTCAGGTTCGAGAGCACCTTGATGCGCGAGATGAGCGGCGCATGAACGCGCAGGGGCAGTCTCATGCCGTCGTGCAACACGCCGTCAATACGAAAGCGGATTTGCAAATGGTCTTCTTGCGGCTCCAGATGGATGTCCGACGCCTTGTCGCGCACGGCCTGACGCAGCATTAGCTCCACCGCGCGCACCACTGGCGTGTTCGAGACCATCTCATCCGAGAGTTTTTCCGCCAGTTGCGATTCCAGCTCACTGGCGATAGGCGTGATGCGCTCAATCTGCCGTTCGATCTCGCCTGATTCCTGATAATGCGCCGCCAAGGCGCGTTCGATCTCGGCTCGCGCTACTTTGATCGGCCTAATACGCAAGGTAGTGCGAACGCGCAAGTCCTCAATGGCATAGAGGTTGTTAGGGTCGGCCATCGCTACAACGAGATAGCCACTCTCTACCCGCAAGGGCAGCAGAATGTATTTGTGGGCCATCTCTTTGGGTACCAGTTTGAGCACCTCTTCGGTGATCTCGATCTTTTGCAGGTCAATCTGTTGCTGGCTGGCCTGCTCTTTGAGCTTGCGTTCGATGGTCTCGAGCACGGCATTCATTTCGAACGGCTTGTAGATCACGCCATCGGCTCCGGCCCATAGGGCTTCCGAGACGAACCCTTCGAGCTGGCTGCGGCCCGAGATAATCATGATCGTGACCTGGGGGTTCACCGTTTTGATCTCACGCAGCGTCTCGACGCCGTTCATGCCCGGCATCATGATGTCAATGAACACCAGATCGTGGCGCGTCCGTTTCAGGCGCTCCACTGCCTCGCGGCTATCGTGAGCCACGCCCACCAGATAGCCTTTGGCTTCGAGGATGTCGCCCAAAGCATCGCACAAACGCTGGTCATCATCTACGATGAGAATATTCAGTTGCTTTTGTTGTGTGGTGAGCGTCGTTTCCATCTTGTGGCGCCCCTATGTTTTATGATACGAGCACAGGATGCTAAACGCCGGACCACGCGCACAAGGCGCTACACTACCGTAGTTGCGCCCTTTGCGGGCGCCTGGGCGTTTAGAAAAATCATGCCCGAACCAGTAACTAGTAACCGACATCTGACCATTATGCGTCTGAGATATGGCATCCGCTGGATTGCCCGCGAGCGCCAAGTATGGGCTGCGAGACAGTCATATGCTTTCTGCCCACATAAATAATAACTCTGCCAGGGGGCAGAGTCGGTAAAAGGAGCGTTAATTTGTGGTGAGAGTCCCGTGAAAAAGATGATGAGGGGATAAAGAGCGAGTTAGGCTGCCAGACTAGGCGCCAGCAGCCCGCGTATGGGAGCGACTGGCCTCTGTAAGGGTTACCCATTGCTTGACCAGGCGCGCATCGAGTTTGCTGCCAGCAATGGTGAGCATATAGTTCAACACCTCATCTACTGGCAGCGCCGGGCGATAGGGACGGTCGGTGGTCATCGAATCGAACACGTCTACCACGGCGATGATGCGCGCGCCAAGGGGAATGTCTTCGCCGGCCAGTCCATCGGGATAACCCTGACCGTTATAGTACTCGTGATGATACAGCACCAGCGGTGCGATCTCGGCAAAAGCCTCGACGCCGGCCAATATCTTGGCCCCCATACGAGGGTGCGCCTTGACGCGGTCGAATTCGTGGTCGTCGAGCTGGCCGTTTTTGTGCAGCGTGGCGTCGCCCACACCCAATTTGCCGATGTCGTGCAACAAGCCAGCGATGCGCAATTGTTCCAGGTCGCCTTCGGCCAGGCCCAGGGTCTGGCCTAACTGATAGGCATAGCGCGCTACGCGCTCCGAATGATCGTGCGTATTGGGATCATACGTGCCGAGGGCGGTGAACAGGGTCTCAACTGCCGAAAGGTTGGCGCGCTCCAAGTCGCGGAAGGTATCCATCAGGCGTTGGCGTGTGCGCGAGTGCAACAAAGTAACGCCGATCTGCATCCCTAACACATGCAGCAACTCGCCATCATCGCGGGTGTAACGCGGAGCGCCATCAGCGCGAACCGCCAAAATCGCGCCCTCCACAGCCGTGGCCCGGCGGCCCGGCCGGCGCCCCCCCCCCCCCCCCGGCCCCCCCCCGGCGCCCGCCCCCCCCGCGCCCGC